>NZ_JBFBJI010000001.1:0-482147 GCF_040702065.1 Streptomyces sp. NPDC086777
GTCAGGTGCGTGCTCTCGGCGTGCCGGGCGCAGGCCCTCGTACGGGACGTACTCGGGTCTGCGCCCGGTGCGGCGAGTGGGGGTACCCCCTCTGGGGAAGCGCGCATGGGGTTGCGAGGCAGACGGGAGAGGCAGACGGGAATGGTCAGACGGGAATGGTCAGAGAGACCCTAGTCCGCCCCCGGCCCCCTCATGGAGATACCGAGCAGCAGGGGCCCCGTCGGCTCCGCCACCATGTCCGCCACCGTCACCGGGTCCAGCGAGGCGAAGAACGCCTCCTGGGCCCGGCGCAGGGCACCGCGCAGGCGGCAGGCGGAGTTGAGGGGGCACGGCGTGGGACCCTCGCAGTCCACCACGTCCCCCTCGCCCTCGAAGGTCCGCACCAGCGCCCCCACCGAAGCGGTACGGCCCTTCCCGCTCAGTGTCAGCCCGCCGCCCCGGCCGCGCCGGGCGTCGACGAGCCCCAGGTGCTGCAGTTCGGCGACCACCTTCGCGGCGTGCGTGTACGGCACGTCCATGTCACCGGCGACCTCGCGGGTCGTGGGGCTGGCGTCGCCCGCGACGGCGAGCCGCATCAGGAGGCGCAGGGCCAGGTCGGTGGAGCGCAACAGCCGCATACCGGTCAGGGTAGGTAATACGCATCCGACATTCAAATTATCGGTTTCCTGTCGGACCCGGTCTTTACAGGACTTTCCTGTGCCCTGCCTACGGCTGACCCCATCTCCCCCATTACGATCAGCAGGCCCCACCCTCCACGTCCCTTTCCCCCAAGAAGGACACGGCCCATGGCTACCGCCAAGAAGAACACCAACGCCGCCCGCAAGGCACGTATAGAGGAGATGCGGCGGGCCGAGCAGGCCCGTGAGCGGCGCAACCGGTTCCTGACGATCGGCGCGAGCGTCGTGGTCGTCGCCGGTCTCGTCGTCGGTGGTGTGGTGCTCGTGAACTCGCAGTCGGGCAAGAGCGACAGCGCGAGCGACGCGAAGGGCGGTTCCGGGGACTCCGGGCACTTCGTCACCGGCAGCGACGGCGTGCGGACCTGGACGGGCAAGCTGTCCCGCACCCACGTCACGGGGACCGTGAAGTACCCGATGCACCCGCCGGTCGGCGGCAACCACAACCCGGTGTGGCTGAACTGCAACGGCAACGTCTACACCAAGGCCGTGAAGGACGAGAACGCCGTGCACGCCCTGGAGCACGGCGCGGTCTGGGTGACGTACACCGACAAGGCGCAGAAGTCCGACGTGGACAAGCTGGCGGCGAAGGTGAAGGCGACGCCGTACTCGCTGATGAGCCCGTACACGGACCAGACCTCCCCGATCGAGCTGTCGGCGTGGGGTCACCAGCTGAGCGTGACGAGCGCGGACGACCCGAAGGTCGGCAAGTTCTTCGCGACCTACGTGCAGGGCAAGCAGACCCCGGAGCCGGGGGCCTCCTGCACCGGCGGGACGATGTGACGTGAGGAAGCACATCGGCTGGATCGCCGGGACGACGGCGGCGGTGCTGGTCGCGGCCGGCGCGATCACCTACGCGGTCGCCGAGGACGGCGGTGGCTCCGGCGGCGGCCTGAAGGTCCCGAGCGCGGAGGGGGCGGACGCGGGGTTCGCGCGGGACATGGCGGTCCATCACCAGCAGGCCGTGGAGATGTCGTACATCGTCCGCGACCGCACGACGAACACCGAAGTGCGGCGGCTCGCCTACGACATCGCGCAGACGCAGGCCAACCAGCGCGGCATGCTGCTGGGCTGGCTGACCCTGTGGGACCTGCCGAAGGTGTCCGCGAAACCGCCGATGTCATGGATGGGCATGGGTGACATGCCCGAGCGCGGGGACGGGTCGCTGATGCCGGGCATGGCGACCGACACCGAGCTGAAGAAGCTGGGCACCCTGAACGGCAAACAGGCGGAGATCTTCTACCTCCAGCTGATGACGGACCACCACAAGGGCGGCATCCACATGGCCGAGGGGTGCGTGGCCAAGTGCACCGTCGCGGTGGAGAGGAGTCTCGCCCAGGGGATGGTGGACGCCCAGCAGTCGGAGCTGGCGACGATGAAGCAGATGCTCGAGGAGCGGGGCGCGCAGCCGCGCGACTGAACTCCGGTACATGGTGGGCGATTTGTCGACTTAACGGCACTGCAAGGTTTCGACAACAATCGCAACCGATCTGTAATGTTCTGCGCGCCGCCGAAACACCACCAAAAGCCCCTAATCAACGCCCACTTGGGACTTCCTTGGGTTTCTCATTCCCCTGGCATGAACAGTTCACCGAAAGAGTGACGTCGACCGTGTGATCCATTCACGGGCCGTTCCGCCGCAGGCCTCCTGGTGATCACGGATGACCGACCACTCCATGCGTCGAACCGCATAGCAGGGGGCAGTATGAGATCCAACCGTGCCAAGGTGCGGGCCAGCGTGAGCATGGCAGCGACACTGCCGATGATCGCCGGCGCGCTCGCACTCGGCATACCCGCGGCGCACGCCGCGGACAGTCCGGCCCGTGACAGCCTGAAGGGCACCAAGCCCACGTGGGCCACGGCCAAGGCGGACAAGGGCGCCACCTCGAACAGCGCCCAGATCAAGGCCCGGGTCTACCTCGCCGGCCAGGACGCCAAGGGCCTCGCGGCCTACGCGAAGGCGGTGTCCGACCCCAGCTCGCCGCTCTACGGCAAGTACCTCAGCGCCAAGCAGGCGCAGGCCCGCTACGGGGCCACCAAGGCCCAGGTGAAGGCCGTCAAGGCCTGGCTGACCGCGTCCGGCCTGAAGGTCACCGAGGTCACCCAGCACTACATCGCCGTCTCCGGCGACGTGTCCGCCGCCGAGAAGGCGTTCGGCACCCAGCTGCACAACTACGCCAAGGGCTCCAAGACCTACCGCGCCCCGGCGGCCACGGCGACCGTGCCGGCCTCCGTGAGCGACGCCGTCCTGACCGTCACCGGCCTGGACAACGCGCCGCACAAGGCGACCCACGACGACACGCTGCCGCCCCCGGCCACCGTGTTCAAGAACGCCGGTCCGTTCTCGTCGTACTACGGCTCGAACACCGCGAGCACGCTGCCCAGCGCGTACGGCTCGAAGATCCCGTACGCCGTCGAGGGCTACACCGGCAAGCAGCTGCGGGCCGCCTACGGCGCCGGCGAGTACACCGGCAAGCACGTGCGCGTCGCGATCACCGACGCGTTCGCCTCGCCGACCATCGCCTTCGACGCCGGCACCTACGCCAAGGCGCACGGCGACGCCTCGTGGAAGACGAGCCAGCTGCACCAGGTGCTGCCCTCGAACTACACGGACACCGGCGCCGACGAGTGCGACGCCTCCGGCTGGTACGGCGAGGAGACCCTCGACGTCGAGGCCGTGCACGCGGTCGCGCCGGACGCCGACGTCACCTACGTGGGCGCCGCGTCCTGCCAGGACAGCGACCTGCTGGACGCGCTCAGCAAGGTCGTCGACAACCACCTCGCCGACATCGTCTCCAACTCGTGGGGCGACATCGAGGGCAACGAGACCCCGGACGTCCAGGCCGCCTACGACCAGGTCTTCCAGCTGGGCGCGGTGCAGGGCATCGGCTTCTACTTCTCCTCCGGTGACAACGGCGACGAGGTCGCCCACACCAAGACGAAGCAGGTCGACACGCCGGCCAACTCCGCCTGGGTGACCGCGGTCGGCGGTACCTCCCTCGCCGTCGGCAAGGGCGACAAGTACCTGTGGGAGACCGGCTGGGGCACCGAGAAGGCCTCGCTGTCGGCCGACGGCAAGAGCTGGACCGGCTTCCCCGGCCCGTTCACCTCGGGCGCGGGCGGCGGCACCAGCAAGACGGTCAACGAGCCGTACTACCAGAAGGGCGTCGTCCCGGACTCCCTCGCGAAGGCCAACAGCAGGACCGGCAACCGCGTGGTCCCGGACATCTCGGCGATCGCCGACCCCAACACCGGCTTCAAGGTCGGCCAGACCCAGACCCAGGCGGACGGCACCGAGGCGTACAGCGAGTACCGCATCGGCGGCACGTCGCTGGCCGCTCCGGTCATCGCCGCGGTCCAGGCCCTCGCCCAGGAGGCACGCGGTCAGGCGATCGGTTTCGCCAACCCGCTGATCTACTCCAAGTACGGGACGAAGGTCTACCACGACGTCACGGACAAGCCGACCGGCAAGGACCTCGCGGTCGCCCGCGTCGACTTCGCCAACGGCTACGACGCCACCGGCGGCCTGCTGACCTCGGTCCGCAGCCTCGGCAAGGACAGCTCCCTGTCCGCGGTCAAGGGCTACGACGACGTCACCGGCGTCGGCACCCCGGCCAACGGCTACGTCGACTCGTACAAGCCGGCGAAGGCACACCGCAAGCACTGACCCGCTGCGCGGCGGCTCGGCCGACAAAGGGGCGTGGGGTCTTCGGAGACCTCACGCCCCTTTGTGCTGGGCTATTTGAGGAAGGCGACGAAAGGGGCCCAGGCGGCGGCACGGAGGACGAGCACCGGGCCCTCGGGGGACTTGGAGTCGCGGACGGGGACGAGGCCGGGGATGTCGGCGACCTCGACACATTCACCGCCGTCGCCATTGCTGTAACTGCTCTTGATCCAGAGCGCGTCACTCAAGTCGATCCGGCTGCTTGCCATTTCGATAATCCCCTGCCGCTGCCTCGATCTTGGCCAGGGACGCCTCCGGTGACAGTGCGACGGCCCTGAGCCGATCGTATGCCTTGCGGTACTGCTTCACGAGGGCCGGATCGTCGATGGTGTCGCCGCTGTAGGACGCCTCCGTGTAGACCAGCGGCGGCGCCTCGGGGAAGGTCATGACCATGATGGAGGCCGCCATCAAGGGATACGCCCCGGCCTTCCGCAGAACGATCTGCGGAACGATCCGACGGCGTCCGGCCAGCTCCGCCACGCGGTCCAGTTGATAGGCCATCTCCTGCGGCGGCAGGATCGTGTCCGTCAGCAGTGACTCGTGCAGGATCGCCCAATACTCGGGGGTGGAGTGGTCCTCGTCGAAGAGGCTGGCGCGGGCGAGACGTGCTTGCACCTTCTCCTCGACCCAGTCGTCGACCGCTGCCGGATGAGCCGCCCAGACCAGCGCTCGCGCATACGGAGCAGTCTGGAGCAGCCCGGGAAAAATACTGGGGGACCACAACTCGATGGACTCCGCGTGCCTTTCCGCCTCCAGCGCCTTCTCGAAATACGCCGCATGCGGCCCCCGCCGGGCCCTCCGCACGTCCTCGCAATGCCGCTCGAAGTACCCGTCCGTTCCCAGCACGCGATCCACATGCCGGGCCAGTTCCAACGGCATGCGGCGCTCGCCGCGTTCGATGTCGCTGAGGTGGGACTTGCCGTAGAAGCTGCCCTCGACCAGCTTCTCCAGGGACAGCCCGGCCGCCTCCCGCTTCCAGCGCAACTCCTTGCCGTAGAGGCCGGGGACGCTCGAGGAGCCGTCGATGTCCTTGCGTCGGGCCACGCGTTCACCGCCGTAACTCATGGGGCCGTTTCCGCAGTTCGCGTCGCGGACGTGAATGCTCTTCCACGGTAGCGGAGCGATCGACAGGCTGTGAGGTGTTCGTCACACACCGCACAGAAGGTGGCCCGTCCTGATGCCCGACCCCTCCCCCACCGCCTACGACGTCACCCTCTGCGTCGAGGACCTCCGCGCCGCCCTCGCCGGGCACGGCATCACGCTGCCGTCCCTCCGCGTCGACCTGCCGAGCTTCGCGGGCAGGTACGGCCCGCCCGCCGGCCTCGTCGCGCTCGGGAACTGCAACACGGCGACGGCACGGGCCCTCGCCGACGCGCTCAGGAAGACGGCGGAACGATGACGCACCTCGAACTCCGCCTCCTCGCCACCCCGAAGGCCGCACCGGAACTACGGCACCGGCTCCGCCACCACACCTTCGAAGTACGGCTGTGTGCGACGGAGTTGCTGACGAACGTCATCGACCACGTGGGCGAGGGCGCACCCGTGACGGTCCGCGTGATCCCTGCGGCGTCGCTCGGCCACACCCGTATCGAGGTGACCGACCCCGCCCCCGGCACGTCGCCCGCCCTGCGGTCCGCCACCGCGGCGGAGGAGTCGGGCCGGGGGCTGCTCCTCCTGGCCGCGCTTGCCGACCGGTGGGGCGTGGAGCGGGGGCGGGACCGCAAGACGGTCTGGTGCGAGCTGCGGAACTGAGTCCCGCCGAAGCCGCCCCTGGCGGCCCGATCGCGCTGCTCCGACCGGTCAGGCCCGCGCCATGCGGTCGGCCTCCAGGACCGCCTGCGCGAAAGCGGCGGGCGCCTCCTGCGGAACGTTGTGACCGACGCCCTTGAGCGTGCGGTGGACGTACGGCCCGGTGTACTTGTCGCGGTAGGAGGCGTCGCCGCCGGGCGCCGTGAAGGGATCCAGCTCGCCGTCGAGCCCGACGGTGGGCACATGGATGGCCGGACCCTCGGCCAGCCGTGCCTCCAGGTCGGCGTACCGCGGGTCGCCGGGGGCCAGTTCGAGCCGCCAGCGGTAGTTGCTGATGACGACGGGCACGTAGTCGGGGTTGTCGAACGCCTTGGCGGTGCGCTCGAAGGTGGCGCCGCTGAAGTGCCAGGTCGGCGAGGCGTTGCGCCAGACGAGCTCGGCGAGGTCGTGCCGGTACTCCTTGAGGCCCAGCTCGCCCCGGTCGGTGCAGAAGTAGTACTGGTACCAGAACGCGTACTCCTTGACCGGGGGCAGCGGCCGGCGCAGCGTCTTCCGGTCGAGGATGAGATAACCGCCCATGGAGACGAGGGCCTTGCAGCGTTCCGGCCACTGCGCGGCGACGATGCCGGCGGTGCGCCCGCCCCAGTCGAAGCCGCCGATCACCGCCCGCTCGACGTGCAGCGCGTCCATCAGCGCGACGGTGTCCAGTGCGACCACCGCCTGCTCGCCGTTGCGGAACGTCTTCGGGGACAGGAACGTGGTCGTCCCGTAGCCGCGCAGGTAGGGCACGATGACGCGGTAGCCGTGTACGGTCAGCAGCGGCGTCGCCGCCTCGAAGCTGTGGATGTCGTACGGCCAGCCGTGCAGCAGGAGCACCACCGGACCGTGGGCGGGGCCTGCCTCCGCGTAGCCGACGTTCAGCTCGCCGGCGCGGATCTGCCGCAGCGGGCCGAAGGAGGGCCCTGGGGCCGCTGCCGTCTCCCGCGCGGCCGCGTCCCCGCCGGTACGGGCGCCGCCGCCGGCGCTCGCCCGGGCCGCGGAAGCACGGTGCGCTCCGGCCGCCGAAGCCGCCGCCGTGCCGGTCACGCCCGCGCCGACGACCTTGCCGAAGGCTCGTCTGTCCATCTTCCGGGAACCTCCTGTCGTGTCCGAGCAAGGCGGAACCCGCAGTCCATCGTAGGTGCGAGTCGGCAGGCCCGCCCGCCCGGACCGACCGGGGCGCGCGGTGCGCGGTGGCGGGCGACGGGTCAGGAGTGCACGGTCCGGGCGGGCTCCGGCACGTGCGACGCGACCACCCGCACATGACCCGTCGACGTGGCGTGCCGGCCCCGGTCCACCGCGTACGCCACGCTCGCGACGCCCAGGCCCAGGACGGCGAGGGCCGCGCCCGCGACGGCCGGGGAGGTGACGCCGAAGCCCGCGGCCAGGGCGACGCCGCCGATCCAGGCGCCGCCGGCGTTGGCGAGGTTGAAGGCGGCCTGGTTGGCGGAGGAGGCGAGGGAGGGGCCGGCGGAGGCGCGTTCCATGACCATCAGCTGGAGCGGTGAGCCGGTGACGAAGGCGGCGATGCCCAGCAGGACGACGGCGAGGGCCGCGCTCCACTCCGTTCGCATCAGGACCGGGAAGAGCAGCAGTACCGCGACCATCGACGCCAGGCCGCCGAAGAGCGTGCCGCGCATCGCGTGGTCGGCGAGGCGGCCGCCGACGAGGTTGCCGATGGTGGCGCCGACGCCGAAGAGGGCGAGGAGCAGGGTGACGTCCGAGGCGGCGTAACCGGCGGCGTCCGTCAGCATCGGGGTGACGTAGCTGTACGCGGAGAACAGGGCGCCGAAGCCGACGACCGTGGTGGCGAGGGCCAGCCAGACCGGGAGGGAGCGCAGGGCGGCGAGTTCGCCGCGCAGGCCGGCGGCTGGGGCGGGCGCGTGCGTGGGCTGGATCAGGAAGAACACCGCGGCCATCGCCGCGACGCCGATGAGGCTCACGCCCAGGAAGGTCGCCCGCCAGCCGAGGTGCTGGCCCATGAGGGTGGCCACCGGCACGCCCGCGAGGTTGGCGACGGTCAGGCCCATGAACATCAGGGAGACCGAGCGGGCCTTGCGCTCCGGTGCCACCAGGCCGGTGGCGACGACCGCGCCGACGCCGAAGAAGGCGCCGTGCGGGAGGCCGCTGAGGAAGCGGGCGGCGAGCAGGGAGTCGTAGCCGGGGGCGAGGGCCGAGAGCGCGTTGCCCGCGACGAACAGGGCCATCAGGGAGATCAGCACCCGGCGGCGGGGCAGCCGCGCGGTGAGGGCGGCCAGGAGCGGGGCGCCGATGACGACGCCGAGGGCGTACGCCGAGACCAGGTGGCCGGCGGCGGGGATCGAGATGTGAAGGTCGTCGGCGACGTCGGGCAGCAGGCCCATCATCACGAATTCGGTGGTGCCGAGACCAAAAGCGCCGACGGCCAGGGCGAGCAGGGCCAGAGGCATGAAGGGCTTTGCCTTTCGGGGAGCAGGGTTCCGTGCGTTCTAAGTTCAGCTACGGAACAAAGTGTCCCAGCCCCAGTATTCCGCCAGGTTACGGCGCGGTGTCCGATTGTCCTTACAAAGCCGCGAGTACGTCGCCGACCAGGGGTTTTTACGATCCCGATGTGGTCAGGTTCACACGTGCCGCGATCGGGAGGTGGTCACTGCCGGTCTTCGGCAGGGTCCACGAGCTCTCCGGCTCCACGCCCTTGACCATGATCTGGTCGATGCGGGCCATCGGGAACGCGGCCGGCCAGCTGAACCCGAAGCCGCTGCCCGCCGCGCCCTGCGTGGAGCGCATCTGCGAGGTGACCCCGTTGAGGGAGCGGTCGTTCATCGTGCCGTTGAGGTCGCCGAGGAGGATCACCCGGGGCAGGGTCTCGTCGACGATGGCCTCGCCCAGCGCGTCCGCGCTCGTGTCACGCTGCCGGGCGGTGAAGCCGGCGTTCACCTTGACGCGTACGGACGGGAGATGGGCGACGTAGACGGCGACGGGGCCGTCCGGGGTGGCGACCGTGGCGCGCATCGCGCGCGTCCAGCCGAGCTTGATGTCGACGGCCTTCACGCCGGTGAGCCGGTACTTGCTCCACAGGCCGACGGTGCCCTCGACCGCGTGGTACTTGTACGTCGACGCCAGCGCGGTCCGGTACGTGGGCACGGCCGTCGCCGTCAACTCCTCCAGGGCGAGCACGTCGGCGCCCGAGGAGGCGAGCCGGGCGGCCGTACCGGTCGGGTCGGGGTTGTCGGCGTTGACGTTGTGGGTGGCCACCATGAAGTCGCCGCCGGTGCCCTGCTTGTCGGTGAGCAGTCCGCCGAACATGTTCAGCCAGACGATCGCCGGGAGGACGAGGGCAATCAGCGCGGTCGCCGACCTGCGCAGGAAGCCGACCAGGAGCAGGACCGGGATCAGCAGGCCCAGCCAGGGCAGGAAGGTCTCGGTGAGACTGCCGAGGTTGCCGACGGCGTTGGGGATGCGGGAGTGCAGCAGCATCACTCCGGCGAGGAGCAGCCCCACCACGGCGGTGACGATGCCCCGGCGCCAGATGCGCGGATCGTTTCGCCAGCCCTTCAGCAGCAGTTCCACCAGGCGTCGGAACCGGTCTCCTCGCCGCTCGGGTCCCGAGCCGCCGTTGTCCGTCTCCGTCATGTACGCCTGCTGCGCCATACCGCCTGCCTCACAACCTGCCGTGCACACCGTCGTCCCCGGATACGACCCTAGGGGATGATCGGCTTCTCTCCCGCCGTCACATGACGGCCGTACGGAAGAGGATGACGAACAACCCGAGGGGAGGGGTTCCGGTTACCGGCGGGTCGCAGGGGTCTGTGACGAAACGCGAACACTGGCTAGGGCGACGGGACGGGACCCAGCCCCGACAGCACCTGGTCGACGATCTGCTCGGCCAGGCCCTCGGGGAGTTCCGCGTCCGGACGCAGGACGGCCCTGAGCAGCATCGGCCCTGTGAACATGTCGTTGGCCAGGTCGACGTCGATGTCGGCGCGGAGTTCGCCGTTGCGCTGGCCCCGGCGCAGCACCTCCTTGCCCAGTTCACGCCGGGGGTTGACGACGTTGGTGTGATAGGCGTTCCAGATGCGGGGGCTGCTCTTCATCTGGGCGTACACGTTGTGCAGGATCGCCGACGAACGGTTCATCAGACCGCGTCGGCGCAGCGATTCGAGCAGCACCACGAGGTCGTCGCGCATGGAGGTGCCGGGGAGTTCGGGGTCGGGGGGTTCGGCGGCGCGCATGACGTCGACGAAGAGCTCCTCCTTGCCGTTCCAGCGGCGGTAGATGGTGGCCTTGCCGACGCCGGCGGTCCGGGCGATTCTCTCGATGGAGAGCTCGGCGAGCGGGACGCCGTCCTCCAGGAGCTTCATCACGCCTTCCAGGATGGCGAATTCCACCGCCTCGCTGCGGGGGCGGCCGCGGGCCGGAGTGATGGACCGCGGTCCGCTGTCGGCAAGCGTCACGTCGTACCGTCCTCTCAGTGCACTGGCTGCGGGAATTCTCCCGCAGCCGAAGCGTCCCCCCGTGGTCGCCACGAGGTTCTCCCCGTGGCTCCGGGGTGTCCCCCCGGTCTCCCCCGTGGTTCCTGCCGGTGCCGGCCGGTCCGTTCAGCAGTTCAGCAGTTCAGCAGTTCGACCATGCGGTCGTTCCCGGTCATTCCGCCGCGACGACCAGCTCCTGCTCCCGGTCGCCCTGCTGACCGGCCGGCGGCTTGCCCGGCAGGAAGAGGGTCACGACCACAGCGCCGATCAGCGCCACGCCCGCGCCGCACAGGGCGGTGGTGTGCATGGCGTGCAGGAAGGCATCGTTGGCCGGGGTGACCAGGGCCTTGCCCTGTGCTCCGAGCTTCGAGGCGACGCCGAGCGTGGCCTCGATGGACTCGCCCGCGGTATCGCGCAGCCCGGGCGGCAGCGCGCCGAGCTTGCCCTCGATGCCGTTGCGGTACGACGTCGACAGCACCGAGCCGAGCACGGCGATGCCGAGGGCGCCGCCGACCTGGCGGAAGGTGTTGCTGAGCGCGGAGGCGGAACCGGCCTTCTCGCGGGGCAGGGCCTGCATGATGACGACCGAGGTCGGCGTCATGATGTGCGCCATCCCGGTGCCCATCAGGAAGAAGACGATCTCCAGGATCCAGATCGGGGTGTCCGCCTCGAAGGTGGCGAAGGCGCCGAGGGTGGCGGCGATCAGCACCAGGCCGCCCGCGGTGGTGGCCTTGTTGCCGATCCGGTCCACCACCAGCCGGGCCCGCGGCGCGAAGATCATCTGCGCGGCGGCCAGCGGGAGCAGCAGCAGACCGGACTGCAGCGGCGAGTAGCCGCGCACGCTCTGGGTGTAGAAGACGGAGAAGAAGGTCACGCCCATCAGCGCGAAGAAGACCAGCGCGATGGCGGCCATGGCGGCCGAGAAGACCTTGTTCTTGAAGTAGGTGACGTCCAGGGACGGATGGTCGCTGCGCTTCTCGAAGATCACGAAGCCGGCCAGCACCACGACGCCCGCGGCGATGGTGGCGAGCACCTTGGCGTCGGTGAAGTCGGCGAGTTCGCCGCCCTTGATGATGCCGTAGACCAGCAGGACCAGGCCGACGACGGAGAGCACCACGCCGACGGGGTCGAGGCGGCCGGGGCGCGGGTCGCGGGAGTCGGGGACCAGCCAGAACATCAGGACGAGCGCGATGATCACGATCGGTACGTTGATCAGGAAGACCGAGCCCCACCAGAAGTGGTCGAGCAGCACACCGCCGGTGATCGGGCCGATGGCGATGGCGAGACCGACGCCGCCGGCCCAGATGCCGATCGCCTTCGGCTGCTCCTGGCGCTCGAAGACGTTCATCAGGACGGCGAGGGTGGCGGGCATCACGAAGGCGGCACCGAGGGCCATCAGGGCGCGGTACGCGATCAGCTGGTCCGCGGAGCCGGACTCGGCGGCGAGGGCCGAGCCGACACCGAAGACCACGAGGCCGCCGATGAGCACCTTCTTGCGGCCGAGGCGGTCGCCGACGAGCCCGGCGGTGAAGAGCAGGCCCGCGAAGACGAGGGTGTAGGCGTTGATCGCCCACTCCAGCTGGCTCTGGGTGGCGCCGAGGCCGACCGGGGCCGGAGTGGAGATGGTCTTGACGGCGACGTTCAGGATCGAGTTGTCGAGCACCACGATCAGCAGGCTCAACATGAGCACGCCGAGGATCGCCCAGCGGCGCCGGTGCACCGCCTCGGGTATGCGCGAACCGGGTGGAGCGTGGTCGGCAGGAGTTGTCATGCGGACGAGCCTAGGGCCATTTCAATACGGCACCGTCTCGTATCTGAATTCCTTTACCCGGACTTTATGGAACGCGACAGAGTGGGGGCGGGACGGCCTGTGACCGATGGATCACAGGGGGGTCCTCTGGCCGACGGCGGCACGAAGTGCCACCATGAGAGGGATCCGGGGACACCGTCAGGGTGCCTCGAGATGACTTGAAGGAGCCGTTGTCATGACGCAGCTTTCGGCTGCCCAGACTGTGCAGAACAGCCCCTCCGACGGCAGCAGGACGCTGTACGGGGGGAAGGGCACCCGCCGCATCACGGTTCGCGACATCGCCCTCGCCAAGGAGCGCGGCGAGAAGTGGCCCATGCTCACCGCGTACGACGCGATGACCGCCTCCGTCTTCGACGAGTCCGGCATCCCGGTACTGCTGGTCGGCGACTCGGCCGGCAACTGTCACCTGGGCTACGAGTCGACGGTCCCGGTGACCCTCGACGAGATGACGATGCTGTCGGCGGCCGTGGTCCGCGGCACCCAGCGGGCGCTGATCGTCGGCGACCTCCCCTTCGGCTCCTACCAGGAGGGCCCGGTGCAGGCGCTGCGCTCGGCGACCCGCCTGGTGAAGGAGGCCGGTGTCGGCGCGGTCAAGCTGGAGGGCGGTGAGCGCTCGCACGAACAGATCCGGCTGCTCGTCGAGTCCGGCATCCCCGTGATGGCGCACATCGGCCTCACCCCGCAGTCCGTCAACGCGATGGGCTACCGCGTGCAGGGCCGTGGCGAGGAGGCGGCCCAGCAGCTGTTGCGCGACGCCAAGTCGGTCCAGGACGCGGGCGCGTTCGCGGTCGTGCTCGAACTGGTGCCGGCGGAGCTCGCCGCCGAGGTGACCCGGGTACTGCACATCCCGACCGTCGGCATCGGCGCCGGTCCCGAGACCGACGCACAGGTCCTGGTCTGGACGGACATGCTCGGCCTGACCTCGGGCCGGGTCCCGAAGTTCGTGAAGAAGTACGCGGACCTGCGCGAGGTCATGGGCGACGCGGCCAGGGCCTACGCCGAGGACGTCGTCGGCGGAACGTTCCCGCTGGAGGAGCACTCCGTCCACTGAGCGCTCCGCCGGATCAGCCGTGACGCGCCGTCCGCCGTCTGCGCATCGTCGTGGCCGGCCGCGCGGTACAGAGCCACTGCGGAAACACCGAGGACAGCCCGCCGATCTTCCCCCGTCGGCGGGCTGTCCGCTTTCTGCTTCCTGCTATCTGCTTTCTGCTGTCTGCCTTCTGCGGCGGGGTGCGCCGGATGTCGTCTGCCGCGCCGTGGTGGCTGGTCGCGCAGTTCCGAAGGCCGGGGTCCTACCGGGGCGCTGCCCGGACCGTGTGTCACCAACGCATCGGCGAACTGTCGGCGGTGTATCGGTGGGCTGTCGGTCGGTGTCGGCGGGCTGTCGGTGGTTTGTCGGTGGGGCCTGGCACCGTACGTCCCATGACGCGAATCGACAACAACGCCGTGTCCGTACGGGGGCTGGTGAAGCACTACGGCGACACCAAGGCACTCGACGGAGTTGATCTGGACGTCCGCCAGGGCACCGTGATGGGCGTGCTCGGGCCGAACGGGGCCGGCAAGACCACCCTGGTGCGGATCCTGTCCACGCTGCTGCAGCCCGACGCGGGAGAGGCGACCGTCGCCGGGTACGACGTGCTGCGGCAGCCCCGGCAGCTGCGCCGGGTGATCGGGCTGACCGGGCAGTACGCCTCCGTGGACGAGAAGCTGCCGGGCTGGGAGAACCTGTACATGATCGGGCGGCTGCTCGACCTGCCGCGCAAGGACGCGCGGGCCCGGGCCGACGAGCTGCTGGAGCGGTTCTCGCTGACGGATGCCGCGAAGCGGCCCGCGAGCACGTACTCCGGTGGCATGCGCCGCCGGCTCGACCTCGCCGCCTCGATGATCGGGCACCCCCAGGTGCTGTTCCTGGACGAGCCCACCACCGGTCTCGACCCGCGCACCCGCAACGAGGTGTGGGACGAGGTCAAGGCCATGGTCGGCGAGGGCGTGACCGTGCTGCTGACCACCCAGTACATGGAGGAGGCCGAGCAGCTCGCCTCCGAGCTGACCGTCGTGGACCGCGGGAAGGTCATCGCGAACGGCAGGGTGGAGGAGCTGAAGGCGAAGGTCGGCGGCCGGACGCTGCGGGTGCGCCCCGTGGACCCGCTGCAGGTCCGGCCGCTCGCCGCCATGATCGACGAGCTGGGCATCACCGGTCTCGCCGGTACCACCGTGGACGCGGAGAACGGCACGCTGCTGGTGCCGATCCTCAGCGACGAGCAGCTGACCGCCGTGGTCGGCGCCGTCACCGCCCGCGGGATCACCATCAGCTCCATCGTCACCGAACTGCCCAGCCTGGACGAGGTGTTCCTGTCCCTCACCGGCCACCGCGCCAGTGCCCCGCAGAACGCCGAGACCACCGACGACCGTCAGGAGGTCGCCGTATGAGCGCCACGACCGCCACCGCAACCGCAACCGACGTCCGGATCCCGCTGCGCGGGCACCTCCGGCACACCGGGGCCCTGATCCGGCGCAACCTGCTGTGGATCCGGCAGGACCCGGAGTCGATGTTCGACGCCCTGCTGATGCCGGTCGTCTTCACGCTGCTGTTCGTGTACGTCTTCGGCGGCTCGATCGGGCAGGCGCTCGGCGGCGGCCAGGACGGCTACGTCCAGTACGTCATCCCGGGCATGATCGCGATGATGAGCATGACGCTCTCGCAGGGCGTCGGCACCGGGTTCAGCCAGGACTTCAACTCCGGTGTGATGGACCGGTTCCGGTCGCTGCCGATCGGGCGCGGCTCGGTGCTGTTCGCGAAGATCTCGGTGGAACTGGTGCGGATGCTGTTCGCGACCGCCGTGCTGATGATCGTCGCCGTGCTCGTCGGGTTCCACATCCACCACTGGGGCGGGCTGTTCGCCGCGGTGGGCCTGTCCGCGGTGTTCGCCTCCTCGATCATGTGGGTGTTCCTCACCCTGGGCGTGATCCTGAAGAACGCCCAGTCCGTGCAGGCCATGGGGTTCCTGGTGCTGTTCCCGCTGCAGTTCGGCTCGTCCATCTTCGCGCCGACGAAGTCGATGCCGGGCTGGCTGCAGGCCTTCACCGACTACAACCCGCTGTCCACGCTCGCCGACGCGGCGCGCGGGCTGATGGTCGGCGGCCCGGTCGCCCACGACCTGTGGGTCACGCTGGCCTGGTCGGTGGGGATCACGGCGGTGGCCGCACCGTACGCGATCTACCGGTTCCGGACGAAGAGCTGACGCCCGCCGGGGAGTTCACCCGGACGACGTCAGAGCAGGGCGGTGGCCTCCGCACGAGAGAGGCCACCGCCCTCGGCGTACGCCGACTCGTAGGCGGGGTCGTCGGCGAGGGCGGCCCGTACCCGGACCTCCGACCGGTCGCGTGCCGTGCGCTCCAGGCCGACCTGGAGGTGGCCGGGCGGCAGCAGGGCGTCGGCGGCGCCCAGGCAGCGGGCGGCGTCCAGGGCACGTGCACCCCCGTCGAGGCCGGCCAGGGCGACCGCGGCGACGGTCAGGCACAGGGAGGTCAGATGCGGGGTGATGGCCTCGCTCAGCGGGTCGGCGGCGAGCCGCACCGCTTTCCGCAGCCTGGCCAGGGCCTCCGCGTGCAGGTCGTCGAGGGCGTCCACCCAGGCTTCCTGGGTGAGGATCAGGGCGTCGAAGACCACGAAGTGGGAGATCTTGAACTCGCTGCGCACCAGCCGGACCTGCTCGCGGGCCTCGGCGACGCGGCCGCTCAGCAGGAGCCAGGTGGTGAGGAAGAGCCGGGCGGCGGGCATCGCCTCGTTGTTCAGGCCCTCGTTGTCGGCGACGACCTGGCGCAGCAGCCGTTCCCCGCGCTCGGTCTGGCCCGACTCGATCAGCACACTGCCGAGGCGGGAGTGCAGCACGGCGGTCTGGGCGCGGGCGCCGAGCCGGCCGACCCGCTCGATGGCGGCCTCGTAGTCGGCGGCCGCCGCCAGGTAGTCGCCACGGCGCTCGCGGGCCTCGGCGCGCCCGGAGAAGGCCTCGGCGGTGCCCCAGTCGTCCCCGAGGCGCCGGAAGATCTCCAGCGCCTCGTCGGCGTCCCGGGTGGCGTCACCCGCCCAGGCGGTGCGGTTGGCGAGCAGGTTGGCACGCATGGCGAGGGACCCGGCCAGCTCCCACTCGTAGCCGGGCGTCTCGCGGCAGGTGCGGACGGCGGCGTCGAGGATCTCGCGCAGCCGGTCCATGCCGCCGGTCAGCATCACGGCGAAGAACCAGAACATGCCCGGCGCCCGGCAGGTCTGCGGCAGGCCGGGCTCGTAGACCTCGGTGACCGCATGCAGTCTGACCTGCGCCTCAGGTGTCTGCCAGACGTCCAGTTCGGTGTCCATGCAGGCCAGATGCGCCAGGTGCACGCCGCGCCAGGCCTCGGCCAGGACCTCTCCGGTGTACGGCGGCGGGGTGTCGGTGCAGCGCTGCCACACCGGTTCGGCCCGGCGCAGCGGCGCGGCGAACGGGTCGGGGCCGAGGGCGATGACGTCGGCGCACCAGGTGCGGGTCTCGATCCGCTGGTCGTGCAACTGCCAGTACCAGAAGAGGGAGTGGAGCAGGCAGAGCGCCTCCTGCTCGTCCCGCACGGCGATGGCGTGCCGCAGCGCGGTGCGCAGGTTCTCGTACTCCAGCTGGAGCCGGGCGATGGCGGCCCGCTGGCCGGGGCCGCGCAGCAACGGTTCGTTGGTGCGGGCGAGTTCGCGGTAGTAGGTGAGGTGGGCGCGCTCGGCGGCGGCGCGTCCGCCGCTCTCGCCGAGGCGCTCGCCGGCGTACTCGGAGACGGTCTCCAGAAGCCGGTAGCGCATGCCGCCGTCCGCGGCCTCGCCCGAAGGGGCCGCCACCACCAGGGACTTGTCGACCAGGGAGCCGAGCGAGTCGAGGGCGGCGGGGCCGCAGACGGCCTCGGCGGCGGCCAGGTCGCAGCCGCCGGCGAAGAGGGAGAGGCGGCCGAGGACGGCGCGTTCACCGGCGTCCAGCAGGTCCCAGGACCAGTCGACGACCGCGCGCAGGGTCTGCTGGCGGGGCAGCACGGTGCGGCTGCCGGAGGTGAGGAGCCGGAAGCGGTCGTCCAGCCGGTCGGCTATCTGGCGCGGGGTCAGCATCCGCAGCCGGGCCGCGGCCAGTTCGATGGCGAGGGGAAGTCCGTCCAGGCGGCGGCAGATCTCGGCGCAGGCCGCCGCGGTCTCGTCGTCGGCGTCGACCGTGAAGCCGGGGCGGGCCGCGGCGCCCCGCTCGGCGAGCAGCCGCAGCGCCACCGGCTCGGGCAGCGGCTCCACCGGGCGCAGCAACTCGCCAGGTACACCGAGGGGTTCGCGGCTGGTGGCCAGGATCGTCAGGTCCGGGCAGCGCTCCAGGAGCCGCGCCGCCAGGTCGGCGGCCGCGTCGACGACGTGTTCGCAGTTGTCGAGGACGAGCACCATCCGGCGCCGGGCGCAGTGCTCGACGAGCCGCTCGACCGGGTCGTCGTGCCGGTCGGCGGCGGCCCGCATGGCCTCGGCGCCGCCGCCGTACAGCACGGCCTGGCGGGCGCCGAGCGCGCTGAGCACGGCCTCGGGGACGTCGGCCGGGTCGTCCACGGGGGCCAGCTCGGCCAGCCAGACGCCGTCCGGGGCGTGTTTCAGGGTCTCGGCGGCCTCCTGCGAGAGCCGGGTCTTGCCGGCCCCGCCGGGCCCGAGCAGGGTGACCAGCCGGGCGTTGGCGAGGTCGCCCCGGATGGCCTCGATGTCGGCCTCGCGCCCGACGAAGGAGGTGAGCCGGGCGCGCAGGTTGCCGGGGCGGGCCGGTGCGTCCGCCGCGGGGGCCGGGTCGAGGAGCTCGCCGTGCAGGGCGCGCAGCTCGGGTCCCGGGTCGGAGCCGAGGCGGTCGGCGAGGAGCCGGCGTACGTCGCCGTAGGCGGCCAGCGCCTCGGCGGTGCGGCCGCTGCTGTGCAGGGCGCGCAGGCGCAGTGCCTGGAGGGGTTCGTCGAGGGGGTGGGCGTCGCACAGGGCGGTCAGCTCGGGCAGCGACTGCTCGGCCCGGCCGAGGGCGAGGGCGGCGGTGTGCCGGGCGCGCAGGGCGTCCAGGCGGCGCACGTCGACGCGGGCCGCCTCGGCGGTGCGGTCGGGCAGGTCGGCCAGGGCCGGGCCGTGCCACAGGGCGAGGGCGTCGTCGAGGACGGTGGCCGCCTTGGCGGGGTCGCCGTCGGCGAGGGCGCGCAGGCCCTCGCCGGTGAGCCGCTCGAAGCGGTGCAGGTCGACGTCGTCGGGGACGGCGGCGAGCCGGTAGCCGCCGTCGGTGGAGTCGATCGCGGCCGCGCCGAGCGCCCTGCGCAGCCGGCCGACCAGCGCCTGCAGCGCTCCGCCGGCGTCGGCCGGCGGCTCGTCGCCCCACACCTCGTCGACGAGCAGCCCGGCGGGCACCGCGCGGCCGGGCCGCAGCGCCAGCACGGTCAGCAGGGCACGCAGCCGTGCCCCGCCCACGGGGACGGCCGTGCCGTCGGGGCGGAGAGCCTGGGTGGTGCCGAGGATCGCGTAGCGCACGGGGTCCATTGTCCCCGGGGACGCCCGGACACCGCCCGCGGGTTTCGGATGCGCGTGGACCGGGCGGAATCGGGGGCGCGGGTCCGGTCGGCGGCGGGGACGGCGATCCCCCCGCCGAAGGGGCCGGACCGCGTGCGCCGACGACTTCGACGACCGGCAGGAACCTCCGGCGGCCCGTACCACGTTCTTCACCTGTCACCTGTACGGTCTACCCCGCACGCCACCTCCACCGACGCGCCCCGGGAGCCCCGCGCCATGACCGCCACCACCACCCGCCCGAGCGACCGGCGGATCAGTCCCGTCTTCGTCGGGATCCTCGCCGTCACCGCGGTCACCGGGTGGGCCACCTGGTCCGGGTTCGCGGAGCAGCCCGGGGTCGCCGTGTTCCTGTTCGTGACGGCGGCCTGGATCGTCTCGCTCTGCCTGCACGAGTACGCGCACGCGCGCACCGCCCTGCACGGCGGCGACATCACGGTGGGCGCCAAGGGCTACCTGACCCTGAACCCTCTGAAGTACACACACGCCCTGCTGAGCATCGTGCTCCCGGTGCTGTTCGTGATCATGGGCGGGATCGGTCTGCCCGGCGGTGCGGTCTTCATCGAGCGCAGCCGGATCCGGGGCCGCTGGCGGCACAGCCTCATCTCCGCGGCCGGCCCGCTGACCAACGTGGTCTTCGCCGCCGTCTGCACCGCCCCCTTCTGGCTGGACGCCCTGGACGGCGTCCCGCGCGACTTCCGGTTCGCGCTCGCCTTCCTCGCCCTGCTCCAGGTCACGGCCGCGATCCTGAACTTCCTGCCGGTGCCGGGGCTGGACGGCTACGGCGTGGTCGAGCCGTGGCTGTCGTACGGCATCAAGCGTCAGGTGGAGCCGTTCGCCCCGTTCGGCCTGCTCTTCGTGTTCGCGCTGCTGTGGGTGCCGTCCATCAACAGCGCGTTCTTCGACGTGATCGACGCACTGCTGCGCCACCTGGGCGTCGACGACTTCTCCCAGTACTGCGGGCAGCAGCTCTACCGCTTCTGGCAGGGGCCGGACGACTTCTGCTCGGTCAGCCAGTAGCGGCGGCGGTCAGGCCGACAGCGGGAACTCCTCGCCCAGTTCCCGGAACACCGCCGTGTTGAGGGCGAAGGCCCGCTTGCACTCGGCGACGACGCGCTGCTTCTCCAGGTCGTCGGCGTCCACCGCGTCCAGCAGCTCGCGGTAACCCCGCTTGAAGGCGGCCGGGTTGGCGATGTCCTCGAAGACGTAGAACCGGACGCCGTCGCCCCTGCGCTCGAAACCCCAGGTCCGCTCGGCCCTGTCGCGGATGATCTGGCCGCCGGAGAGGTCGCCGAGGTAGCGGGTGTAGTGGTGGGCGACGTAGCCGGCCGGCCAGCGTTCGGCGCACTCCCGCACCCGTGCCGCGTACTCCTGCGTCGCCGGCAGCGCCGTGCGCCCGGTCCGCCACCCGGCCCCGTGCAGGTGTGCCAGGTCCCGCTCCAGCGCGGCCAGCCGGAACAGCTCGGGCCGCACGAACGGCCCGGCCACCGGGTCCGACGCCAGCCGCCCGGCCGCGCCCTCCAGCGCCTCGTACACGAACCACAGCTGCTCGGTGTAGCGGGCGTAGGCCTCCACGCCGAGCCCGCCGCCCAGCAGGTCGCTCATGAACGTCGAGGTCTCCGCCTCCACGTGCTGCTCGTGGGACGCGGTGCGGATGAGTGTCGAGAAGGAGTTCACGGCAACACCCTCTAAGGTAAGGCTTACCTAAGTCAATATCCTTGCCGACGCTTCGTCGGTAAAGTTACCGACACCTTGTCGGCAAAAGCGTACCGGAAAAAGGCCCGCCCTCCGAAGGGAGGACGGGCCCGGCGGCAGCAGCGGGGGGTTACGGCAGGGTCAGGATCTCCGCGCCGGTGTCCGTCACCACCAGCGTGTGCTCGAACTGCGCGGTGCGCCTGCGGTCCTTGGTGACGACGGTCCAGCCGTCGTCCCACATGTCGTACTCGTGCGTCCCGAGCGTCAGCATCGGCTCGATCGTGAAGGTCATCCCGGGCTGCATCACGGTCGTCGCGTGCGGGCTGTCGTAGTGCGGGATGATCAGCCCCGAGTGGAACGACGAGTTGATCCCGTGGCCGGTGAAGTCCCGTACCACCCCGTACCCGAAGCGCTTCGCGTACGACTCGATGACCCGGCCGATGATGTTGATCTGCCGGCCCGGCCGGACCGCCTTGATCGCCCGGTTCAGGGACTCCCGGGTCCGCTCCACAAGCAGCCGGCTCTCGTCGTCGACGTCCCCGACCAGGTAGGTGGCGTTGTTGTCGCCGTGCACCCCGCCGATGTACGCGGTCACGTCCAGGTTGACGATGTCACCGTCCTGCAGCACCGTCGAGTCCGGAATGCCGTGGCAGATGACCTCGTTGACGCTGGTGCACAGGGACTTGGGGAAACCGCGGTAGCCGAGCGTCGAGGGGTAGGCCCCGTGGTCGCACATGTACGCGTGCGCCACCCTGTCGAGTTCGTCCGTCGTCACTCCCGGTGCGATGATCTTCGCGGCCTCCTCCATCGCCCGGGCGGCGATACGGCCGGCGATCCGCATCGCCTCGATGGTCTCCGGGGTCTGCACCTCCGGCCCGGTGTACGGGGTCGGCGCGGGTTTGCCGACGTACTCGGGGCGGCGGATGTTTCCGGGTACCGAACGGGTGGGAGAGAGCTCCCCTGGTACGAGCAGCGACTGGCCAGACATGCCAGCGAGTCTAACCAGCGGGCATGGGGGAACATGTGGATGGCGAGAGGAGCTGGACATGGCCCTGTTCAAGAAGCGGACCGTCGCGAAGGCGGGCGAGTGGTTCTACTGCCTGCAGCATCAGAAGGTCGAGGAGGGGCCCGAGTGCCCCGCCAAGGACCGGTTCGGCCCTTACGCCACCCGGGCGGAGGCCGAGCACGCGATGGAGATCGCGCGGGAGCGCAACCTCCAGTGGGAGAACGACCCGCGGTGGCACGACGCGCCGGCCGGGGACTCCTCCGACGAGGGCTGATCAGGAGGGCTGGGCGGAGTCGGCCGCGAGGCCGGGCGCGGCTCCGGCGGTGCGCCGGGCGCGCAGCCGTACGGCGTGTTCGTTCGTCTGCGCGTCGTAGGACATCAGGGCGGGCAGGCACAGGGCCAGCAGGCCGACCGCGGCGGTGCAGAACAGGCCGCCCACGCCGACGGACGCCCGCACGCCGAACCGGCCGGCCATGGCCCCGGAGCGGACCTGGCCGAGGGTGGGGCCCACCGAGTACGACAGCAGTTCGATCCCGGCGAGGCGGCCGCGCAGCTCGTCGGGGATCGTCTGGTTCCACATCGCGGCCCGGAAGATCCCGCTGACCATGTCGCAGCCGCCGGCGACGGCGAGGAGGAGCAGGACCAGCCACACGTTCGCCACGGCGCCGGCGGCGGCGATCGCGAGGCCCCACAGCGCGGCCGACAGCACCACCATCCGCCCGTGCCGGCGCACCCGTGAGGTCCAGCCGCTGACCAGGCCCACGAGGAGGGAGCCGGCCGGGATGCTCGCGTACATCAGGCCGAGCGACCAGTCCGCGTCCAGTTCGTCGGCGAGGAAGGGCAGCACGGCGAGCGGCATCGCCAGGAACATCGCGGCGAGGTCGACCGCGTAGGTGCCGAGGAGTTCCTTGCGGTTCCAGGCGTAGCGGGCGCCCTCGGCGATCGAGCGCAGGGAGGGTTTCGCGGCCTCGTGGGACGCCGGGGACGGCGCGATGCCGACGACCAGGGCGACGGAGACGACGAACGTGACGAGGTCGGTGCCGTACGCCCAGCCGAGGCCCGCGTAGGCCACGACCAGGCCGGCGACGGCGGGTCCCGCGACGCCGCCGACCGTCCAGCGGAAGGAGTTGAGGGCCGCGGCGGCCGGAAGGTCGTCGTGGGCGACGATCCTCGGCAGCAGGGAGTCGAGGGCGGGGCGCTGGACCGAGACGAGGGCGGCGGACAGGGCCGCGACCACGTACAGCGGCCAGACCGCCGGGTGCGGCAGCAGCGCGTTGACCAGCAGGCCCACACAGAGCAGCCCCTGAGCGGCCTCGGTCCGGACGATCACGGCGCGCTTGTCGAGGGCGTCGGCGAGGGCACCGCCGTAGAGGCCGAAGACGATGAGCGGGAGCAGTTCGACGGCGCCGATGGCGCCCACGGCGGCCGCGGAGCCGGTGAGGTCCTTGATCTGCACCGGAAGCGCGACGAACGTCAGGAAGCTGCCGAAGTTGCTGATCAGACCGGAGACCCACAACCGCCGGAAGTCGACGGAGGCCTTCCAGGGGGTCAGGTCGGGGAGGAGACTCACGCTGGCCCATGCTGATCGCTGCGCTCGGCGGGAGCAAACACTTTTCGCCCGGCCGCGGCCCGGTGGGGGCTGGTCGCGCAGTTCCGCCCCCGGCCGAAGGCAGATCGGTCGGCCGAGTCGGGTGGGTGGGACATCACCACGGCGTCGGAGGCGGTGCCGTCACTGTCTCCGCGAGGCGGGCGAGGCGGTCGCGGAAGCGGCGGCGGCCTCGTGGGGACGGGCCGTTCTCGCCGGTTGCCGCGCTGACCAGGTGCTGGACGGTGTCCAGGTCGAGTTCCGCGGCCCCGGGGACGGTGAGGGTCTCGTGGGCCATGGCGGTCAGCGCGTCGTCGGCGGTGGTGGAAAGGGTCAGGACCGTCACGCCGGCGCGCCGGGCGGTGTGCACCCGCTCCAGGAGGGACCCGGCGTCTCCCGGCGCCACCACGAGCAGCGTCTCGCCCCGGCGGGCCGCCTCGATACGGCCGGGGCCGACCGCGAGGTGCGCCGGGTCGGTGGGGCGGGCCCCGTGCCGTACGAGGGTCGGCGCCAGTTCCGGCGTACCGGACCACGCCGCCTCGTCCACGAGGTGCGCGGCGAGGTGCCACGGCTCGTACTCCGGCGTGCCGACCAGGAGCAGCCCGCCGCCGTGCGTCACCACGGAGCCCCGCAGTGCGCCCGCGAATCTCCGGGTCGCGGTCAACCACTCGGTCCCGGCGAGCACTTCGCGCAGCAACGCGACCCGTACGGCGTCCATGCCCCCGCATACTGCCGCAATCTGACACTCGTGACGTGGAGTTCACCCCGAATTCGCCCGACCCGGGGAGGAGGCGACCCATGAGTGACGCAGAAGCAAGCATTCCCTTTCGCGCGGGCACAGAGGGTTACGCCAGTTTCCGGATCCCGGCGGTGGTGGTCTCCCGGGCAGGCACCGTGCTCGCCTTCTGCGAGGGGAGAGTGGACTCCGCGGCCGACCACGGGCACATCGACGTGGTGCTGAAGAGGTCGGCGGACGGCGGGCGCACCTGGGGGCCGCTCCAGGTGGCCGCGAGCAACGGGACCGACCTCGCCGGGAACCCGGCGCCCGTCGTCCTCGACACCGGCCGCGTCCTGCTCGTGCACGTCCGCAGCGCCGCCTCCGCCACCGAGGACGCCATCCTGCGCGGACAGGTGTCCGACGCCGACGGGCGGCGGGTGTGGGTGCAGCACAGCGACGACGACGGGGTGACCTGGTCCGCGCCGGTCGAGATCACCGCGTCCGTGAAGAAGGCCGGGTGGCGGTGGTACGCCACCACACCCGGGCACGCCCTCCAGCTGCGTTCGGGACGGGTCGTCGTGGCCGCCAACCACACCCTGCCGCCCACCGGGACGGACACCGGCACCGAGGGCAGGTACAACAGCGGGCACTGCCTGCTCAGCGACGACCGCGGGGCGACCTGGTACCTCGGCTACCTCGACGAGAACACCGACGGATACATCAACGTCAACGAGACCACCGCCGCCGAACTGCCCGACGGACGCGTCTACTTCAACACGCGCAACGATTCCCCGGCGCCGGGCACCAGGGCCGACGCCCACTCGGCGGACGGCGGCCGCACGCTGGTGCAGCCGTTCCGGCCGCAGGCCGGGCTGACCGCGCCCGTCTGCCAGGCCGGCGTGCTCCAACTCCGTGATCCCGACGTGCTGCTGTACTCCGGGCCGGGCGATCCGGCGGCCCGTGCCCTGATGACGGTCCGCGCCTCCGCCGACGGCGGCACCACCTGGCGGGCCGTGTACACCGTCGACGGGCTGCCCGCCGCCTACTCCGACCTGACCCGGATCGACGCGGCCACCGTCGGGCTGCTGTACGAGACGGGCGACTTCGGCGCGTACTCGACGATCACGTTCCGCCGGGTACCGGTGAACCGGCTCACCTGACCGGTACGGCCGTCGGCCCGGACGTAGAGTCGGCCCATGACCTCTACCGACAGTGCACAGCAGCCGGCGGCCGACAAGGCCCCCGCCAAGGATCCCTGGGACCTCCCCGACGTCTCCGGTCTGGTCGTGGGTGTGCTCGGCGGCACCGGCCCGCAGGGCAAGGGCCTCGCCTACCGGCTGGCGCGGGCCGGCCAGAAGGTGATCATCGGCTCGCGGGCCGCCGAGCGCGCGCAGGCCGCCGCCGACGAACTCGGGCACGGTGTCGAGGGCGCCGACAACGCCGAGTGCGCGCGCCGCAGCGACGTCGTGATCGTCGCCGTACCGTGGGACGGGCACGGCAAGACGCTGGAGTCACTGCGCGGGGAACTGGCCGGCAAGCTGGTCGTGGACTGCGTCAACCCGCTCGGCTTCGACAAGAAGGGCGCCTACGCCCTCAAGCCGGAGGAGGGCAGCGCGGCGGAGCAGGCCGCGGCGCTGCTGCCGGACTCGCGGGTCACGGCCGCCTTCCACCACCTGTCGGCGGTGCTGCTCCAGGACCCGGAGGTCGAGGAGATCGACACCGATGTGATGGTGCTGGGCGAGGCGCGCGCGGACGTGGAGATCGTGCAGGCGCTGGCCGGCCGGATCCCGGGGATGCGGGGCATCTTCGCGGGGCGGCTGCGCAACGCCCACCAGGTGGAGTCCCTGGTCGCGAACCTGATCTCGGTCAACCGGCGCTACAAGGCACACGCCGGGCTCCGGGTCACGGACGTCTGAGCGGATGGGGGACACTGGTGGCTGCCACCGGTGTCCCCCACGTCTTCGAAAGCGATCGACTCCTATGCGTCCCCAGCCTCCGTCCGGCCCGGCCCGGCGACTCGCCCGCTACGCCCTGGTCGTCTGCGTCCTCGCCGCCGTCGCCGCCGTCGTCTCCTTCGTCCGGGGCAGCTGGCCGATCGGTGTGGTCTGGGTGCTGCTGACGGGGCTGTCGTCCAACATGACCTGGTACTACGTACGGCGCGGCCGTCAGGAGAAGTCGGTCACCGGCTGATCCCCGGCTGCCTCTCCGGGCCCTCCAGGAGGACCCGCCCGCCGATCTCCACCCAGCCGTACGGCTGCGGGGCGGTCAGGATCTGCGAACCCCGGCCCTGGGTGATGTTCAGGGCCCGGCCCAGCTGCGCGGTCAGCAGCAGGGCCGCCGCCCCGGTCGCCTCGTCCTCGTCGATGCCGTCGCCGCGGCCGGGGAAGGCGCGGGCGCGGACCCGGCCGGCCGACTCGTCCTCCCACGCCCACGCGTAGATCCATTCGCCCGGCGCGGGCACCGGCAGCGCGTCGACCTCGGCGGCCCCGGCGTACTGGCGCAGGGTGCGCGGCGGGACCCACTCCGGGAGCGCCTCGATCCAGCTGAACTCCCCGTCCAGCCGGGCGCCGACCACGCCGGCCGGGGTGACCAGTTCGGGCACGTCCAGCAGCCACGCCGTGCCGACGCAGGGGTGACCGGCGAACGGCAGGCGCAGGGTGGGGGTGTAGATGTCGACGACCCCGCGCTCGGGGTCGTCCACGAACACGGTCTCGCTGAACCCGAGCTTCGCCGCCAGCGCCTGCCGGTCCTCCGGGCCGGGCAGCACGGAGCCGTCCCGGACGACGGCCAGTTCGTTGCCGTAGCCGCCGTTCGCCGCGCAGAAGACACGCAGCACGTCGTAATCAGTCACAGCGGCATTGAAGCACTCACGGCCTCACCCCTCGGTACGGCGCCTGAGTATCGCGTACACGACACCGGCGCCCCCCGCCACGGCGGCGGCCGGGAAGTCCGGGCCGATGCCGCAACAGCACCAACCCCCCGGCGGCACCTCACCGTTCCCGGTACCGGCCCCTCACCGCGCGCGCCGCCATCGCGGCTCCGGAGCAGCTCCCCCCTCCTCCCCCCGCGACGGCGCCGAGCCGCCACGGAGCGGTCCGGCGGTGCCGAACCCGCCGAACGGACACCGCCGCTGCCAGGGCCGGCCCCTCGCCGGGCGCGCCGCCGTCACGGCCGAGCGGGCGCGGGGCACTCCCGGCAGGGTGCTGCTCCTCGACGAGCCGATCGCTGCCCTTGACCCGCACATCGATTGACCATCCCTTTACCACTCCTTGACGTTTGTTTCAAGCCGTCGACATCAAGCCGTGTCTGTGATCTTTCTGCGTCTGGCCAATCACCACCCGCCCGGGTATCAGTGAGGTAAGCCTCAGGTAAGTTAGGTCAGCCTCACCACACCACCCCAGCTTGGAGCCTGCATGCGTGCCGTCCGACTCACCGTCACCGCCGCCGCCACCGTGGCCGCCTTGACCGCCCTCTCGGCCTGCACTGCGAAGAGCGACGCCAAGGGCGACGACGCGATCAAGGTCACCGCCGCCGACGCCAAGTGCGAGACCTCGGCGAAGTCGGTTCCGGCGGGACACGTCACCCTCGCCATCGAGAACACGGGCTCGAAGGCCACCGAGGTCGAGATCCTCTTCCCGGACGACCGGATCGTCTCCGAGAAGGAGAACATCGGGCCGGGGACCAAGTACACGCTGACCGCCGAGGTGAAGGCGGGGTCGTACGAGATAGCCTGCCGGCCGGGGATGAAGGGGCACGGCGTCCGGCAGGAGCTGACCGTCACCGGCTCCGGTGCCGTCGCCAAGCGCGACCCGAAGCTGGACGCGGCCGTCGCCGCCTACCGCGAGTACGCGCAGGAGCAGGCCGACGCGACGATCCCGAAGGTGCAGACGTTCGCCGACGCCGTCGAGGCCGGGAACATCGACGCCGCCAAGGCCGCCTACGCCCCCTCCCGCGTCGGCTGGGAGCGCACCGAGCCGATCGCCGAGTCGTTCGGGGACATCGACCCCAAGACCGACACCCGCGCCGACGGCCTGGAGAAGGGCCAGAAGTGGACCGGCTGGCACGCGCTGGAGAAGGCGCTGTGGCAGGACAAGAAGATCGGCGCCGAGCAGAAGACCCTCGCGGCCGGGCTGGTCACCGACCTGAAGGACTGGCAGAAGCGGGTCGGCAAGGCCGAGATCACCCCGACCTCCATGGCCAACGGCGCCAAGGAACTCCTCGACGAGGTCGCCACCGGCAAGGTCACCGGCGAGGAGGACCGCTACTCGCACACCGACCTGAGCGACTTCAAGGCCAACGTCGACGGCGCGCAGAAGGCGTACGAACTGCTCAAGCCGGTCGCGCAGCAGAACGACGCGGCGCTCGCCACCGAACTGGACAAGCAGTTCGCGGCGCTGGACACGCTGCTCGACAAGTACCGCACGGACAAGACCTCCGACGGCTTCGTCTCGTACGACACGGTCACCGAGGCGCAGCGCAAGGAGCTGTCCGACGCGGTCAACGCCCTCGCCGAGCCGCTGTCCAAGCTCGCCGCGGCCGTGGTCAAGTAGGGGGCGGGCATGGGTGACAAAGCCACTCCGTCACGTCGGGCGGTCATCGGCTGGGGCGGCGCCGGGCTCGCGCTGGGGGCCGCCGTGGCCGGCGGCGCGGTGGCCGCGGCCGAGTCCGGCGGCGACGACGCCGGCCCCGCCACCGCCGTCGCGTTCCACGGCGCCAACCAGGCCGGTATCGCCACCCCGGTCCAGGACCGGCTGCACTTCGCCGCGTTCGACGTGAAGACCGACGACCGGGCCGAGTTCGTGCAGTTGCTGAAGGACTGGACGGCCGCGGCCCGGCGGATGACCGCGGGCAGGGCCGTCGGCGAGGGCGCCTACGGCGGGCTCGCCGAGGCGCCGCCGGACGACACCGGCGAGGCCCTCGGGCTCAGTCCGTCCCGGCTGACGCTGACGATCGGCTTCGGGCCGTCCTTCTTCGAGAGGTTCGGGCTCGGCGGGCAGCGGCCCGCCGCGCTCGTCGAGCTGCCGAAGTTCCCCGGGGACAACCTCGACGCCGCCCGCACCGGTGGCGATCTCTGCATCCAGGCCTGCGCCGACGATCCGCAGGTCGCCGTGCACGCCATCCGCAACCTCGCCCGGATCGGCTTCGGCAAGGTCGCCATCCGCTGGTCCCAGCTCGGCTTCGGCAAGACCTCGTCCACGACCCCGGACGCCCAGACGCCCCGCAACCTCATGGGGTTCAAGGACGGCACCCGCAACATCGCGGGGACCGAGACCGACCGGCTGAAGAAGTTCGTGTGGGTCGGGGACGGGGACGGGCCCCGGTGGATGAGCGGGGGATCGTACCTGGTCGCCCGGCGGATCCGCATGAACATCGAGACCTGGGACCGGACCTCGCTCCAGGAGCAGGAGGACGTGTTCGGCCGGGACAAGGGCGAGGGCGCCCCGGTCGGCAAGGCCAAGGAGCACGACGAGCCGTTCCTGAAGGCCATGAAGCCCGACGCCCACGTGCGGCTCGCGCACCCGGACGCCAACGGCGGCATCACCATCCTGCGCCGCGGCTACTCCTTCACCGACGGGACGGACGGGCTCGGACGGCTCGACGCGGGACTGTTCTTCCTGGCCTACATGCGTGACGTCGGCAAGGGATTCATCCCGCTCCAGCGCAAGCTGTCGGCGTCCGACGCACTCAACGAGTACATCCAGCACGTGGGTTCGGCGGTCTTCGCGGTCCCGCCCGGCGTCCGGGACAAGGACGACTGGTGGGGCCGGACGCTGTTCTCCGAGTCCGCCAAGGGGGCGTGATCCGTGTTCTCCAACTACCTGATCGGTCTGCGGGAAGGCCTCGAGGCCTCGCTCGTCGTCTGCATCCTCATCGCCTACCTCGTCAAGACCGGGCGCACGGACGCCCTGAAGCCCATCTGGACCGGCATCGCGGTCGCGGTGCTGATCGCCATGGGCTTCGGGTGCGCGCTCGAATTCGGCTCCCAGGAGCTGACGTTCCAGGCGCAGGAGGCGCTCGGCGGGTCCCTGTCCGTCGTCGCGGTGGGCCTCGTGACCTGGATGGTCTTCTGGATGCGCCGCACCGCCCGGCATCTCAAGGCGGAGCTGCACGGCAGGCTGGACACGGCCCTCGCGATGGGTACCGGCGCACTGGTCGCCACCGCCTTCCTCGCCGTCGGGCGGGAAGGCCTGGAGACCGCGCTGTTCGTGTGGGCCTCCGTGCACGCGGCGAGCGACGGCACCCCGCGCCCGCTGATCGGCGTGGCCCTCGGCCTCGCCACCGCGGTGCTCCTGGGCTGGCTGTTCTACCGGGGCGCGCTGCGCATCAACCTCGCCAAGTTCTTCACCTGGACCGGCGGCATGCTGGTCGTGGTCGCGGCGGGCGTGCTCGCCTACGGCTTCCACGACCTCCAGGAGGCCGACTGGATCCCGGGCCTGACCAGCCAGGCCTTCGACATCAGCGGCACCGTCCCGCCGGACAGCTGGTACGGGACGCTGCTGAAGGGCGTGTTCAACTTCCAGCCGGACCCGACCGTGCTCCAGGTCACGGTGTGGCTGCTGTACCTGGTCCCGACACTCGCACTCTTCTTCGCCCCGGTAGGGTTCGGCTCCGGGAAGGGGAAGGTGAAGGCACCTGATGACGCATCTGAGGACGCAGCTGAGGACGCATCTGACGAACAGGGATCGCGTCCCTCGACGGCTCCGCAGACTCCGTCGGCGTGACCGGAACGCGCTCATGGCGGTCTCGCTGACCGCCCTGTCGCTGACGGCGAGCGGTTGCGTGGTGGTACACGGGGAGCGCGAGGTGCTCCCCACCACCACCCGCGCCGAGGCCGCCAAGGCGCTCCGGCAGTTCACGGACGCCTACAACAGCGCCGACAAGGCCTACGACGGCTCCCTGGACGCGGACCACACGACCGGCGCCCTCGCCGACATCGACTCCGCGCGCCTGAAGGCCGGCCACGTCAACAGCCCGGCCGGCAACTCCGCCCACTCGGCACTGGAGTTCGACGACGTCACGTACACCGTTCCGAAGAAGGCCGGCTGGCCGCGCTGGTTCCTCGCCGACGCGCACGCCAACAAGGGCGGCGACGACCGCTGGCTGCTGGTCTTCACCCGCAACAGCCTCTCCCAGCCGTTCCAGGTGGCGTACCTGACGCTGGTAGCGCCGGGCGCCGTACCGAAGTTCACCACCGACAAGGACGGCTGGGCCGAGGACGTACCGGCGAACAGCGCCCGGCTCGCCGTCCCCCCGGGCGACCTGAGCCGGGACTACACCACGTACCTGAAGAGCGGTGGCACCGTCTTCGCGGACGGCGTGCACACCAGCGGCTGGCGCGCGGACCGCGAGAAGTCCACCAAGCCGGGGCTGGCCACGCAGTACATCGACGAGCCGCTCACCGACGGCGACTACGCACCGCTCGCCCTGCGCACCACCGACGGCGGGGCGGTGGTGTTCTTCACCACCCGCTACTACGCCAAGGAGACGGCGGCCGCGGGCACCTCCGTGCCGACCCCGAACCTCAGCGTCAAGGCCCTCACCAAGGGTGAGATCAAGCAGTCCCTGACCATGCAGTTCGTCTCCAACCAGGTCGCCCTGGACCCGGCGGGCACCGGCAAGGTCTCGATCCTCGGCCGCATCCAGGGCCTGACCTCGGCCCAGGGGTCCTAGCACCAGCGCCCCGCAAGGGGTGCTGGGGTCCCCCCGGCCGAAGGCTGGGGGAGGAACTGCGCGACCAGCCCCCCACGGCGCGCAGCCGACCGACGACCGGCGCTTCCGGCGGCGCGTCTACCAGGCCGCACCCACCTGATCGGCCTCCTCGCCCGCGTACCGGCCGCACGCGTCCGTGAGGATCTCCAGCAGGCTCAGCGGGTCGGGCAGCGCGTGCTCGGGCCCGCGTACCCAGTGCACCCGCAGGTCGCCGTCGCCGCCGGGCAGCCTGGCGGGCGGCACGAGGACGTAGGAGCCCCGGCAGTGCCAGCGCAGCCCCGGGTGCTCGTCCATGGTCTCGGGGCGGCAGTCCAGCTCGCAGGGCCACCACTCGTCCTCGTCCTCGGGGGTGCCGCGGGTGAGGGTGAAGAAGAGCAGGCGGCCGTCGTCGCTCTCGGCGACCGGGCCGACCTCGACGCCGTTCGCGAGCAGCCGCTCCAGGGCCTGCCGGCCGGGCTCCAGGGGCACGTCGAGGACGTCGTGGGTCATGCCGGTCGCGGTGATGAAGTTGGCCTGCGGCTGGTGCCGGGCCCAGCGCTCGATCTGGGCGCGGTCGGTGGTGGACTGCGTCTGCCACGCGAACGACACCGGGTGCCGGGCCGGGGTGGGACAGCCGACGCGGTCGCAGGAGCAGCCGTAGCCCGGGGCCGGGTGCGCGGCGGGGGCCAGGGGGAGGCCCGCCTCGGCGGCGGCGAGCAGCAGCGCCGCGCGGCCCGGGTCGTCGGCGGTGGCGGCCTGTTTGGGGCGGCGGCCGCGGAGCCACTGGGAGAGTCTGCCCTGCCGGCCGCTCGGGCCGCCGAACGTCGCGCTCATCTACCGCCTCGCCTCCCTGTGGTCCGGCCAGGATGCCTTATGGTCCCGTCTGGGTGCGAAGCGGGGGGTACGAGTGCTGTGTCACCCGGGCGGCCAGGGGTCGCCCCAGTCCGCGTCGCGGGCCGCCCTGTACAGGTCGCCGTGGCGCTTGGTGACCGTCGTGCGGCGCAGCCGTTCGTCGCTCTCGCACAGGTCGAGCAGGACCTGCCCCTTGCGGATCTGGGGGCGGCGGACCACCCGGGCCGGTGCCGGTGCGGGCGGGAAGCGGGTGGCGGCCACGTAGCTGAACTTCTCGTCCTCGTAGGGCAGCGTGCCGCCCTTGACCTGGCGGTGCAGGGAGGAGCGGCTGACCCGGGCGGAGAAGTGGCACCAGTCCGTGCCGGGGGCGATCGGGCAGGCGGCGCTGTGCGGGCAGGGGGCGGCGACCTGGAAGCCGGCGGCGATCAGGCGGTCGCGGGCCTCGATGATCCGGGCGTAGCCGGCGGGGGTGCCCGCCTCGACGATGACGACGGCCTGTGCGGCGGCCGCGGCGGCGTCGACGAGGGCGGCGCGGCCGGCCTCGTCGAGCTCGTTGAGGACGTACGAGACCGTGACGAGATCAGTGCTCTCGATGGTGAGCGCCGCTCCGATCCGGGAGCGCTGCCACTTCGCGTCCCGCAGCGCCGGGTTCGCGGCGGCGATCTCCCGGCCGAGGGCGAGCGCCGGCTCGGCCCAGTCGAGGACCGTCACCGGCCGCGCGCCCGTCCAGGTGTCGGTCACCGCCCAGGTCGCCGCACCCGTCCCGCCGCCGACGTCCACATGGCTCCCCGGCGCCCACCCCTGCGGCACCGCGTCGGCGAAGGCCGCCAGCGCGGACCGTACCGCCTCGAAGGTCGCCGGCATCCGGTACGCCGCGTACGCCACCACGTCCGCCCGGTCCCGCAGGATCGGTGCGTCGGTCGGGGTGGCGCCGCGGTAGCTGGCGATCAGCCGCTCGACGGCGGTGGCGGCCTGCTTCGGGGGCAGGCCGTCGAGCAGGTCGGAGAGCGTGGCGCGGAGCCGGTCGGCCGGTGGGGTGGGGTGGTTCACCCGGCGATTGTATGGACTGCCCTGGCGAGACGGGTCGCCGCCGCCGCCCGGGGTGCGCTGCCGCCGGGCCGGCGGCGCGGGTGCACGGTGTTGGCGAGCAGGACGAGGAACGTGTCCGTGGCCCGGTCCAGCACCAGGCTGGTCCCGGTGAACCCGGTGTGACCCGCCGCCCCCTGTCCGGCCAGCTCGCCCATGAACCACGGCTGGTCCACCAGGAAGCCCAGGCCGGGCGGGGCCAGCAGCAGGTCCACGAAGTCGGGGCCGAGGATCCGCGCCGGGCCGTAGGCGCCGCCCGCGAGCAGGGCCCGGCAGAAGATCGCCAGGTCCCGGCCGGTGGAGAAGAGACCGGCGTGCCCGGCCACCCCGCCCAGCGCCCAGGCGTTCTCGTCGTGCACGACGCCCCGCAGCATCCCCCGGTCCGCCTTGGCCCACGGCCGCCGCTGGTCCTCGGTGGCCGCCGCCCCTGGGCAGGGCCCGAAGTCGGTGGCGGTCATGCCGAGGGGCCGGGTGATGCCGTCACGGACCAGGACGTCCAGGGGGCGGCCGGTGATCCGCTCCAGGACCTGCTGGAGGAGGAGCAGGTTGAGGTCCGAGTAGCGGTAGGCGCCGGGGGCGCCGGCCGGGGCCTCCGCGCGGAGCAGGTCGAGGCGGGCCGCGTCGTCGGGGCAGTCGTAGAGCGGGAGTTCGGGGCGCAGCCCCGAGGTGTGGGTGAGCAGCTGGCGGACGGTGATGCCGTGGGCGGCGGCCCCGTGGAAGTCGGGGAGGTAGGCGCCGACGCGGGCGTCGATGCCGAGGGTGCCGCGCTCCAGCTGCTGCACGGCGGCGACCGCGGTGAACAGTTTGGTGAGGGAGGCGACGTCGAAGGGGGTGTCGACGGTCACCGGGACCCGGGCGGCGGGCAGCAGTTCGACACCGGCGTCGGTCTCGGGGTCGTACGCGGACCAGCGCACGGCCCAGCCCGCGGCCTCCTGCACGGCGATCACGGGTCCGCGTCCGGCGACCACGACGGCCCCGGCCGCCCAGGGCCGCACACCGGTGGTGAGGTCGTGCACTTCGCGGACGAGGTGCCTGAGTTCCGCGGGGTCGAGACCGGCCCGTTCCGGTGTCTCGACGCGCAGTCTCGGTACGCTCAGCTCCCTGCTCCCTCCGTCCTCGCACGGGTGTTCCCACGTGCTGTCCAGGGACGGCACATTCCCACGAAGCAGGCCAGTGCCACCAGTGCCCCCGCCAGTTGGACGATCGCCATGGGCACGGCGGTTCGCTCCCCGGCGACCCCCACCAGCGGCGAGGCGACCGCGCCGACGAGGAACGAGGAGGTCCCGAGCAGCGCGGACGCGGACCCGGCCGCGTGCCGGGTGCGCAGCAGGGCGAGGGACTGGGCGTTGGGCAGGGTGAAGCCCATCGCGGACATCAGGACGAAGAGCGCGGCGGCGACCGGGGCGAGCCCGACCGGGCCGAGGGCACCGGTCGACATCAGCAGCAGGGCGGTCGCCGCGAGCACGGTCACCCCCAGGCCCGCGCCCAGCACCTTGTCCAGGCCGACCCGGCCGACCAGCACCTTGCCGTTGACCTGCCCGGCGATCACCAGCCCGACCGAGTTGAGGCCGAAGAGCAGGGAGAAGGTCTGCGGGGAGGCGCCGTAGATCTCCTGGATGACGAACGGGGACGCGGATATGTAGGCGAAGAGGGCCGCGAAGGCGAAGCCGCCGGCAAGCATGTAGCCGGTGAAGGGCAGGTCGGCCAGGAGGCTCCGCATGGCGCCGACGGCGGCGGCCGCTCCCCCGGCGTGCCGGTCGGCGGGCGGCAGGGTCTCCGGGAGCCGCACCCCCACCAGTACGGCGAGCAGCGCCCCGACGACCGTGAGGACGACGAAGACCCCCCGCCAGTCCGTCACCCGCAGGATCTGCCCGCCGATCAGCGGGGCGACGACCGGGGCGACCCCGGAGACCAGCATCAGGGTGGAGAAGAAGCGGGCCATGGCGACCCCGTCGTAGAGGTCGCGTACGACGGCCCGCGCGATGACGATGCCGGCCGCGCCCGCGAGGCCCTGGGCGAGGCGGAAGGCGACCAGGGTCTCGACGTCCGGCGCGACGGCGCACAGGGCGGTGGCGACGACGTAGACGGCGAGGCCGGCCAGCAGCGGGCGGCGGCGCCCCCAGCGGTCGCTCATCGGGCCGACGACCAGCTGGCCGAGGGCCATGCCGGCGAGGCAGGCGGTGAGGGTGAGCTGGACCGTCGCGGCGGGGGCGCCGAGCGAGCGGGTGACCTCCGGCAGCGACGGGAGGTACATGTCCATGGCCAGCGGGGGCGTCGCGGTGAGTCCGCCGAGGAGCAGGACGAGGAGGAGGCCGGCGCGGCGGGCGGGGGCGGAACGGCCGACGGGGCCGCGCGATGCGGATACGCCGGTGTCCTGGGCGTCCGGTGTCGCCGGCGCCGGCTGTTCGGGCATGTGTCCCCCGTCCTGATGGGTCTCGCGGTCCGGTCGGCTGTTGCTGGACCCCGATGGCCCCCGCATATGCTCTCAGCTCGTACAGACTGCCGGGAAACACGTGAGCGAGGGTGGGCGGCCGGGATGGGTGAGCAGAGCGTGCGGTGGGGAATCCTGGCGACGGGCGGGATCGCGGCCGCGTTCGCGGCGGATCTGGTGGATCTGCCGGACGCGGAGATCGCGGCGGTGGCCTCGCGGTCGGCGGAGTCCGCCGAGGCGTTCGCCGAACGGTTCGGGATCGGCCGGGCGTACGGCGACTGGGAGTCGCTGGCCCGGGACGAGGACATCGATGTCGTGTACGTCGCCACTCCGCACTCGGCGCACCGGGCGGCCGCCGGGCTGTGCCTGACGGCGGGGCGGAACGTGCTGTGCGAGAAGGCGTTCACGGTCAACGGACGCGAGGCCGCGGAACTCGTCGCGCTGGCGAAGGAGCACGACCGCTTCCTGATGGAGGCGATGTGGACGTACTGCAACCCGTTGGTGCGGCGGCTGACGGCGCTGGTAGCGGACGGGGCGGTCGGCGAGGTGCGGACCGTGCAGGCGGACTTCGGCCTGGAGGGGCCGTTCCCGCCGGCGCACCGGCTGCGGGACCCCGCGCTGGGCGGCGGCGCGCTCCTGGACCTGGGCGTGTACCCGGTGTCGTTCGCGCACCTGCTGCTCGGCGAGCCGGACGGGATGTCGGCGCGAGCGGTGCTCTCGGACGAGGGCGTCGATCTCCAGACGGGTGCACTGCTCTCCTGGGAGAGCGGCGCTCTCGCCATGGTGCACTGCTCCATCGTCGGCGGCACCGGCACCACGGCCTCGGTCACGGGGTCGCAGGGCCGGATCGACATCCCGAACGGCTTCTTCAACCCCGACCGCTTCGTGCTGCACCGTGACGGCCGTGACCCCGAGGAGTTCGCCCTGGCCCCGGAGGACGGCCCCCGCGGCACCCTCCGCCACGAGGCCCGCGAGGTCATGCGCGCCCTACGCGCCGGCGAGAAGGAATCCCCCCTCGTCCCCCTCGACGGCACCCTCGCGGTCATGCGCACCCTGGACACCCTCAGGGAGCAGATCGGCGTGCGCTACCCGGGCGAGGCGTAAAGACCCCCCGCACTGAACGCGCCCTCGGCGTAAGCGCCCCGAAAGGGGCGCTGGGGGTACCCCTGGCCGCAGGCTGGGGGAGGAACTGCGCGGCCGGCCCCCAACCGCCGCACCCGACCGACGGCCCGGACAACCCGGCCCTCGCTGCGGAGCGCCTACGCTGCGACCCCATGAACACCAAGCAACCAAAGATCGCGGTGGTCACCGGAGCCGGCTCCGGTATCGGTCGGGCAGTCGCCGTGGAACTGCTGCGCACCGGCTGGTCGGTGGCGCTCGCCGGGCGGCGATCCGCGCGGCTGGAGGAGACGGCGGCACTGGCGCCCGACGGCGCCTCCCTCGCCGTACGGGCCGACGTCTCGCAACCCGACGACGTCGCCGGGCTGTTCGCGGCGGCCGTGGACCGGTTCGGGCGGGTGGACCTGCTGTTCAACAACGCGGGGACGTTCGGCCCGGGCGGGGTGGCCGTGGAGGACCTGCCCTACGAGGCGTGGCGGCACGTGGTGGACACCAACCTCAACGGGGCGTTCCTGTGCGCGCAGGCGGCGTTCCGGCAGATGAAGGAGCAGGAGCCGCAGGGCGGGCGGATCATCAACAACGGGTCCGTCTCGGCGCACGCCCCTCGCCCGCGCTCCGTCGCCTACACCGCGACCAAGCACGCGCTGACGGGGCTCACCAAGTCGCTGTCCCTCGACGGGCGGCCGTACGGCATCGCGGTCGGGCAGATCGACATCGGCAACGCGGCCACGGACATGACGGCCCGGATGGAGACCGGCGCGCTGCAGGCGAACGGGGTGATCGCCCCGGAACCCGTGATGGACGTGGCGGACGTGGCGCGGACCGTGCGGCACATGGCCGAGCTGCCGCTGGCGGCGAACGTGCAGTTCGCGACGGTGCTGGCGACGGCGATGCCGTACGTGGGCCGGGGCTGAACCGCCGTTCAGTCGGACCATCCTCAACCTGCACAAGCGGAATACCAACGTCCCCGGTATTGCGGCCGGTAACGGGCCTATGCTCAACTCTCCTCCACCAGAACTTCACAGTTGGGGCTGTGGCATTCCGTGGACCGTCGGCCACACCGAGGGGGGGGAGGCGGCAGCCGTTCCACCGGACCGGGGTGGGGGTGGGCCCGCGTGGGACCGCGGGTACGCACCGGTGGGTGGAGCGGCTGCCGCGTGACGTCAGCCCGCCGCCGGGCCGGTCGGGCCCGGCGGCGTGTCACCCGAGTCGGGGCCGGCCGCGGCAGCGGCCGCCCGCCGGCGCCGACGCAGCGCCCACGCCCCGGCGCCCAGCAGGCCGAGCGTCACCGCCCCGCCCTCCGCGACCCGCCACGGCGACGGTCCCGACGATCCCGAACCGGCGGCACCGGTCCCGGCCGCCCCCGCGGCCCCCTTGCCCTTCGCCGACGGACTCGCGCTCGCCCCGCCCTCGCTCAGCGGATCGACCAGCGCGCCCACCGGCTGCGCCGAACTCCCCTTCCCGAAGCCCCAGTCGAGCAGTGCGGCGGTCTGCTCGTACACGGCGTTGGTGGCGGGGTCCGGGTGCATCACGGTGACCAGCAGGGTGCGGCCGTCCCGGGTGGCACCGCCGGTGAAGGTGTTGCCGGCGTGACTGGTGTAGCCGTTCTTGACGCCGAACAGGCCCTTGTAGACGTCGAGCCCCCAGGCACCGGTGAGCAGGCGGTCGGTGTTCTGGATCTGGAAGGTCTTCTTGCCGCCGGCCGGGAAGTTCGCGGTCCGGGTGCCGCAGTAGCCGCGGAAGTCCTCGTCCTTCAGCCCGTGCCGGGCGAAGAGGGTCAGGTCGTACGCCGACGACAGCTGGCCCGGGTGGTCGAAGCCGTCGGGGCTGACCACGTGGGTGTCGAGGGCCTGCAGGTCGGCCGCCTTGGCCTGCATCTCGGCGACGGTCTTCGCGATCCCGCCGTTCATGTGGGCGAGGACGTGCACCGCGTCGTTGCCGGAGCGCAGGAAGACGCCCTGCCACAGCTGCTCGACGGTGTAGGTGAGACCGGGCTTGATCCCGACCAGGCTGGAGCCGGCCGGGACGTCGGAGATGTCGGAGTCCTTGACCCGGTACCGCTCGGTCCGCTCGAAGTTCTTCAGCACAGTGTCCGCGAACAGCATCTTCAGGGTGGAGGCGGGCGCCAGCCGCCGGTGCGCGTTGTACGAGGCGAGCACCTCACCGCTGTCGCAGTCGGCGAGCAGCCAGGCGCGGGCGGTGATCTTCTTCGGCAGGCCGGTGACTCCGCTCACCTGTACGCCCCCACGGGCCAGACGCTCACCGCCCACGACGGTGGCTGCGGAGGCGGGGGTCGCCGCGGACAGGGGAAGGGCGGCGGCCGTCAGTCCGAGGACGGCACGCCGGGTCAGCCGGGAGGAATCGCGCACCCCGGGACCGTACACCGCCTCCAGCAGGGCTTTGCCGCACGGCCCCCTCCCCGGCATATGAATTTGCTGTCTTATGAAAGTTTGCTAAGACATCCCGGTTTCTCAGCTCTGACACATCTTTTACCCAGGGCTGCTCAAAGGTTCCTCCCTAGCTTGAGCCCGCGCCCACAGCGGGCGCCAAGAACCTTCGAGGAACGGGATGTTTGGCATCTATCTCAAGCGCGAGCTGGGCCGCAGAAAGAAGGCGGCCCTGGTCATCGCTCTGGGTCTGGCGCTCGGTATCGCGCTGGTCATCACGGTCAACTCGGTGTCGGCCGGCATGACCCAGGCGCAGGACAAGGTCCTCAAGTCGCTGTACGGCCTGGGGACCGACATGACGGTCACCAAGGCCCGTACGGCCCCGACCTCGGGCAGCTCCGGCGGCCCGAACTTCAGGTTCGACGCCAAGTCCAGCAGCAGCTCCACGCAGAGTTCGGACCGGGTGCAGACCCAGGGCGGTCAGGCCCTGAAGTCGTCCCTGGTGACCAAGGTCGCCGGCCAGAAGGGCGTGGAGAGCGCGGTCGGAGCGCTCTCCCTCAACGTCACCAAGGTCGACGGCTCCTTCACCCAGGGCAAGGCGAAGTCCTCCACCAGCAGCAGCGGCGGCAGCAGCAGCCAGGGCGGCCCCGGCGGGGGCAGCAGCAGCTCGGGCGGCGCGCCGCAGGTTCAGGGCGGCGGCGCCGACTTCAACGTCAACAGCTACTCCGTGGCCGGCGTCGACGTGGCCCACCAGGGGCTCGGCCCGCTGTCCACCATGAAGATCACCACGGGCAGGACCTTCACCTCCGCGCAGACCGACGCCAAGGTCGCGGTGGTCAGCAAGTCGTACGCCAAGGAGAAGAAGTACAAGGTCGGCTCGACCTTCAAGATCTCCGGCACCAAGTTCACCGTCATCGGCATCGCCACCCCGGACAGCAGCGAGTCCGACACCGACGTCTTCGTCCCGCTGAAGGTCGCGCAGACCCTCGGCGACGCCAAGAACCAGGTCACCACGATCTACGTCAAGGCGACCGACTCCCAGCAGATCTCCACCGTGAAGAAGGAGATCACCGCCAACATCTCCGGTACGACGGTCACCACCTCCGCCGACCTGGCGTCCACCGTCTCCGGCTCCCTGTCCACCGCCTCAAGCCTGGCGACCAGCGTCGGCAAGTGGCTGTCCATCGCGGTCCTCGCGGCGGCCTTCCTGGTGGCGGCCCTGCTGACCTCCTCCGCGGTGTCCCGCCGGGTGCGTGAGTTCGGCACCCTGAAGGCGCTCGGCTGGCCGTCCCGCAACGTCACCCGTCAGGTGGTCGGCGAGTCCATCGTGAACGGCCTGATCGGCGGCGCCCTCGGCATCGCCCTCGGCGTCGGCGCGGCCTACGCGGTCACCGCGATCAGCCCGAAGCTCACCGCCCAGCTGGGCAGCTCCGGTGGCGGTGGCGGCATGGGCGGCGGCCCGGGCGGCGGCCCCGGTCAGCAGGCCTCCCAGAACACCCTGGAGATCGCGCTGTCCGCGCCGGTCTCCCTCACCACCATCGCCCTCGCGGTCGGCCTCGCGGTCACCGGCGGACTGATCGCCGGCGCGATGGGCGGCTGGCGCGCCTCCCGGATGCGCCCGGCCGACGCCCTGCGCAGCGTCTCGTAGCCCCCTCCGCCCCCTCCGAGCCGGGGCGCCGCTTCCACTCCCCCCGGGACGCGGCGCCCCACCCCCTCACGCCCCCCTACGCCCTACGCCCTACGCCCTTACGCCCTTACGCCCTTACGGCAGAGCACCCAGTGGAGAACCCCATGTACAGACTCACCGGAGTCACCAAGCGCTACACGCGGGGCAAGGAGACGGTCGAGGCGCTGCGCGGCGTCGACCTGACCATCGAGGACGGCGACCAGCTCGTCATCCAGGGCCCGACCGGCGGCGGCAAGTCGACCCTGCTGCAGATGATCGGCGGCCTGGACCGCCCGACCGAGGGCAGCGTCCTGCTGGACGACGTCGACCTCGCCAGGGTCAGTGAGACCAAGCTCACCCGGCTGCGCGCCGAGAAGATCGGCATCATCTTCCAGGCGTTCAACCTGATCCCGACGCTCACCGCGCAGGAGAACGTCGAGACCGCCCTCGTCCCGCTCGGCACCAAGCCGGCCGAGCGCCGGGAGCGCGCGGCGGAGGCGCTGCGCTCGGTGGGCCTCGGCGAGCGCCTCGGGCACGCCCCGTCCGAGCTCTCCGGCGGCCAGCAGCAGCGCGTCGCGATCGCCCGCGCCCTGGTGAAGAAGCCGAAGGTGCTCCTCGCCGACGAACCGACCGGCAACCTCGACGAAGGCACCCGCGACGACATCATGGCCCTCCTGGAAGGCCTGTGGCACGAGTACGGGCTGACCTTCATCATGGTCACCCACGACTCCTCCATCGCCCGCCGCGCCCCGCGCCTGGCCACCATCAAGGCCGGCCGGATCACCCTCACCGAGCAGGGCGGCGGACAGCGGTACGCGCACCAGGCGGCCGGGCCCGCGGGTGAGCCGCAGCAGGCGGACTACGGCCGGCAGCCGTACGTGCAGGAGCCGTACGTGCAGCAGCAGTACGGCGGTGGCCAGGGTCACTGACCGCCGTCGACGAGCGGCGGGGAGCCGTTCACCGCCCGAGGAGCCGGTCGATCCCGGCCAGCTGCCCGGCGGTGAGCGGCCCCTTCGCGATCGCACCGGCGTTCTGCTCGGCCTGGGCGACGGACCGGAAGCCGGGGATGGGGACCGTGCGCGGGCTGCGTGCCCAGATCCAGCCGAGGGCGCCCTGGGCGAGGGTCCGCCCGTCGCTGGTGAGGATCTCGCGCAGGGCCTCGATCCGCTCGACCCACGCGGGATCCGCCCCGTCGCCGTCCCCGAAACCGGGCAGCCAGGCCGGCGGCCTGCTGCGGATGTCACCGGGCGCGGCTCCCGCCCGCCGCCCGCCCAGCAACCCCATGGCGAGTGGGCTGCGGTTCACGGCGGCGAGGTCGAACTTCTCCGCCGTGTCCAGGAGCCGCGGCGCGTCCTGGAGCACGTTCAGGGTGTGCTGGACGGCCGTGCAGTGCGGCCCTTCGGCGAAGACGGCGGCGCGGGCGGGGTCGTCGGTACTCCAGCCGTAGGCCCGGATCAGCCCCTCGCCGACCAACTCCTCGCAGACGTCCCGTAGTTCTGCGGCGCGGGTCGGGTCGGCGTCGGAGAGGTGCAGCTGGTAGAGGTCGACGTGGTCGGTGCCGAGGCGGCGCAGGGAGGCGGTCAGGGCGCGGCGGACGTAGGCCGGGGAGTCGTCGTGGCCGGTGAGGGTGCGGGTCTCCTCGTCGAAGACGTTGCCCCACTTGGTGGCGACGACGACCTCGTCCCGGCGCCCGCCGAGGGCGCGGCCGAGGACGCGCTCGCTGTGGCCGGCGCCGTAGGTGTCGGCGGTGTCGAAGAAGGTGACGCCGAGGTCGAGGGCGCGGTGGACCGCCCGTACGGACTCCTCGTCGTCGACCCTGCCCCAGCCGAGGGGCTGCCCGGTGGCGTCCTGCCACTCGCCGCCGATGGCCCAGCAGCCGAAGCCGAGCGCGCTGACCCGGATGCCGGAACGGCCCAGGGTCCTGGTGGTGCTGTCGGTTTCCATGCACGGGACGCTAGGAGTTGGAGCGCACCCGAGGACAAGCGATTTCCCGGTCCGTTTCCATGCCTGCCCGGTCCATGCCTGCCCGGTCCGTGCCTGCCCGGTCCATGCCTGCCCGGTCCATGCCCGCCCGGTCTATGCCTGCCCGGTCTCGAAGCGGGAGATGCGGCCGTCGTCCTCGACCGTGAAGTCCCAGCGGGTGACCATCTCGCCCCAGGTGTCGTTGCGGTAGTGGGCGAGCAGGGAGCGGCCGCCGTTGGACTCGTTGTCGACGTCGAGGTGACCGTTGGAGGAGAAGATCTCCCGGTCGATCCAGTCGTCGAGGTTCCGGTCGGAGCCGTCGTCCGCCATGGTCGCGTCCGAGGTGAGGAGATTCACGAGCCCCTCGCGGTCGCTGGCATTGACGGCGGTGACGAAGGCGCGGACCGCCGGGTCGCTGAGCTTGGCTGTCTTGATCGTCATGTCAGTCAGCGTCACATCGGTCCCGGCGGCCCGCCACCCGCCCGCCACCCGAACGGCCGCGCGGACGGGCCGAGCGGGTACGCCGGGTGCGACGGTGGAGACCCGCGATCCGCATGCCGCCGATGGGAGCCGCCGTGACCTGCTACGACCGACGTGACGTGGGCCTGCTGCTGCTCCGGCTGGGCACCGGCGGGGTGCTGGCCGCGCACGGCACGCAGAAGCTGTTCGGCTGGTTCGGCGGGGGCGGAATCGAGGGCACGGGCCAGTTCATGGAGTCCGCCGGGTACGTGCCCGGGCGGCAGAGCGCGCTGGCGGCGGGGCTCTCGGAGGCGGGCGGCGGAACGCTGCTGGCGCTGGGACTCGCGACCCCGGCGGCGGGAGCCGCGGCGGCGGGAGCGATGGCGGGCGCGGCCGCCCTGCACACGCCGAACGGCTTCTTCGCGGCGGAGGGCGGCTACGAGTACGCCGCGACCCTGGGCCTGGCCACCGCGGGCCTGGCCGTCGCGGGCCCCGGCCGGCTCTCCCTGGACCACGCGTTCGGGCACGTCCTCGACCGGGGCTGGATGGTCCCGGCGGCGCTGGGCGTGACGGCGGCGGTGACGGCGGCGGTGATCGGCGCCCGGAACCGGCGGGTGCGGCGGGCGGCGGAAGGGGAGCAGGAGGCACTGTTCGAGGAGTAGAGGGGTGCGGGGGTGCGGGGGTGCACGGGTGCAGGGGCGGCGGAGTGGAGGAGTGGAGGGGTGGAGGGGTGGAGGGGTAGCGGCGGGGTGGCGCGGGGCAGGCTACGGGCCATGACGGAACAGCGGACACCGCCCTGCGATCCCGCCGGCCTGTGGAGTTCCATCGAGGACCTCTGGACCTGGCTGGACGCCAACCGGAGGCACGGCGGCGAGACCGGCCTCGTGCTGCGCATGCTCAAGCTCACGGAGGAGGTCGGCGAGGTCGCCCAGGCGGTGATCGGCGCGACCGGCCAGAACCCCCGCAAGGGCACCACGCACACCTGGGAGGACGTGCAGGGCGAACTGTGCGACGTGGTGATCACGGCCCTGGTGGCCCTGCGGACGCTGACGCCGGACGCGGAGGAGGTGTTCCGGCGACATCTGGCGGGGGTGACGGCGCGCTCGCTGGGACCGCAGGCGCCGTAGACGGCGCACATCTCCCGGCCGTGGTGCGGGACATGTGCGCCGGGTGGGCCGGGGGCGAGTGCCGCGGCCGGGTGCCCTAGGCTTCCGCCCCGGCCTCCGGCGCCTCGGGACCGTCCGTGGACGACAGGGTGTAGAAGACCGCCCGGCCCTGCTTGGTGCGCCGGGCCTGGTTCCTGGCGACCAGGTTCTCCAGCGTCGTGCGGATCACCGTCGTCTTGATGGTGCGGCCGGGCTGAGCGGCCCTGATCGCCTCGGCGACGTCGGTCGCGGACCGGGGCTCCTCCTGCTCGGCGAGGTAGGCGTGGACCGCCTCGACCAGGCTCGGCTTCGGCTCCGCGGGGCCCTGCTTCGGGACGGCACGGCGGTTCGGCGTGGGCTCGGTCCGCTGGTGGGGCACGACGGCATCGGTGTCGGCGTCGGCCGCTGCGGGGGCGGGGGCGGGGGAGACCGAGGACTGCGGAGTGAGCGCCTGCTGCAGCCGCTCCAGCACCACCCGGTTCTCCCGCACCCCGCGCAACTGCTCTTCCAGGGCGGCGATCTCGGTGGCGAGGCGGTCCTGTTCCTGGGCGTTGACTTCGAGGTCCCGCGCGATCCGCGCGCTGTACTCGGACGCCAGCTCGGTGCCGGGTGACTCGGACATACGTCGGACCTCTCCTCGATGTGCTCCGCGCGGGACGCCGATGTGTTCCGCGCGGTGAACAGCGTACGCACACCGGACGTCCCACGTGCATGACTCGGGCCGCAGGTGTCCCAACCGGCGGCGCCGGCCCGTTCGATGACATCGCCGACCACAATCGACGACCACAATCGACGACCGCAATCGACGACCGCATCGAACATGACACACGTGCGGCAGGACCGGGTCGCCGCGTCCACCGCACGAGGCCGTGACGTGTGCCGTACCGGCAGGACGCCACGGTCGCCGGCCGCGGAAGACGGCGAACACCTCACCGGTCCCGGCCGGCTGGGCCGACGTTCGCTGGAACTGGCGCTCCTCGACGGGTTCTTCGGTTCGGCGGCGGCGCGCGGCCGGTCGCCGATGTCCCGTCAGGAAGCGGCAGGGGCGGCGGTGGCCGGCCGGATCGTCGCGCGGATGTGCTTCATCAACGGCTGGTCGCTCTGTTCGCTGTAGTCGCACAGGGCGATCAGCACGTTCATCTCGGGCATGTACCCGGCAGCACAGCCGCGCGGCAGGTCGTAGGGGATGGCGAGGTAGCCGTTGAGCACCCGTGTGCTGCCGTCCTTGGCCGTGCTCTCGATGTCCACCGGGTCGAACTCGGCGATGCCGCGTTCCCGCATGTCGGCCGCGTTCATGAAGACGAGGGTGCGGAGGTTCCTGATCCCCCGGTAGCGGTCGTTGTCGGAGTAGATCGTGGTGTTCCACTGGTCGTGGGAGCGCATGGTGCCGAGCGCCAGGGTCCCCGGCGCGGGTACCACGTCGGGCAGCGGCGCCGAGGAGAACTCGGCGAGCCCGGAGGCCGTACGGAAGACCAGTTCCCGCGCGGGCTGCCGGATCCGGAACCCCAGCGGCAGCCGCACCCGCCGGTTGAAGTCCTCGAAGCCGTCGAGGACCTGGGCCATGGTGTCGCGGACACGGTCGTAGTCCTCGACGTACCAGGCCCACGGTGTGGTGCTGTCGGGAAGCGCCGCGCGGGCGATCCCGGCGATGACGGCGGGCTCGGACAGCAGGTGCGAGGAGGCCGGCTTCTTCATCCCCACGGACAGGTGCACCATGCTCATGGAGTCCTCGACCGAGGTGGCCTGGATGCCGCACCGCTGGTGGTCCTTCTCGGTACGGCCGAGGCAGGGCAGGATCAGCGCCTGCCGGCCGTGGACCAGGTGGCTGCGGTTGAGCTTGGTGCTCACCTGGACGGTGAGGTCGCAGTTGCGCAGGGCCTCGTAGGTGGCGCGGGTGTCGGGCGCGGCGAGGGCGAAGTTGCCGCCCATGCCGACGAACACCTTGACGTCGCCGCGGAGCATCGCGCGGATGGTGCCGACGGTGTCGAGCCCGTGCTCCCGGGGCGGGTCGATCTCGCACACCGTGGCGAGCCGGTCCAGGAACTGGCTGGTCGGCCGGTGATCGATGCCGCAGGTCCGGTTGCCCTGCACGTTGCTGTGCCCACGGACCGGCGAGGGCCCGGCCCCCTCCCGTCCGAGGTTGCCGCGCAGCAGCAGCACGTTGACGATCTCCCGCACCGTGTCGACCCCGTGCTCGTGCTGGCTCACCCCCAGGCACCAGCTGACGATGCTGCGGTCGGCGTCCCGGTAGATCCGCGCGGCGCGGAGGATGTCGGCACGGCTGATCCCGGACTGCCGCTCGATCTCGTCCCAGGAGGTGGCCTCGCACGCCTTCCGGTAGTCCTCGAACCCGCTCGTGTACCGGTCGATGAACTCCTGGTCGAGTGCCTTGGGATCGGCCGTGGCCTGGTCGAGGACGGCCTTGGCGATACCGCGCATCAGCGCCATGTCGCCCCCGACGCGCACCTGGAGATCGAGGGTGCCGGTGCGGGTGGAGTGGCAGGCCGCCATGTCCAGGAAGTCGTGCGGGATGATCGTCCGCCGCGAGGCCGCCTCGATCAGCGGGTTGACGTGCACGATCTGGGCACCGCGTCGGTAGGCGGCGGCGAGTGCGGTGAGCATGCGGGGCGCGTTCGACGCGGCGTTCACACCCATGATGAAGAGCGCGTCGGTGGCATCCCAGTCCTGCAGGTCGACGGTTCCCTTCCCGGTCCCCAGCGAGGCGGTGAGGGCCCGCCCGCTGGCCTCGTGACACATGTTGGAACAGTCCGGAAGGTTGTTCGTCCCCAGTTCACGGGCCATGAGCTGGTACAGGAAGGTGGCCTCGTTCCCGAGCCGCCCTGAGGTGTAGAAGGACGCCTGATGCGGACTGTCCAGCCCCCGCAGCGCCCGCCCGACCAGGTCGAACGCGTCCCGCCAGCAGATCGGCACGTAGTGGTCCGAGTCACGGTCGTACACCATGGGCTCGGTGAGCCGCCCCTGGTCCTCCAGCGCGAAGTCGCTCCACCCGGCCAGCTCACCGACGGAGTGCTCGGCGAAGAACTCCCGCCCGACCCGCTTCCGGGTCATCTCCCAGGTGACGTGTTTGACGCCGTTCTCACAGAGGTCGAGCCGCAGCCCCTTGGTGTCGTCGGGCCAGGCACACCCGGGGCAGTCGAACCCCCCGTCCTCGTGATTCATCTTCATGATCGCCCGGGGCCCCTCGACGAGCGCCCGCTCCCGCAGCAGGAACTTGCTCACGCTCTTGGCAGCGCCCCAGCCCGCGGCGGGATGGTGGTACGGATGGAAGAACGGCTCCCCGTCCGGCCGGGGCCCCACCCGGTCCTCGGCGCCCCCCGGATCCGCCGACCGCATCCGCTTCTGCTCGTCGTGGGAGGTACTCACGGCTCTCACCCTTCGCCGGCGCGGGGAACACACCGCCGGGGTCAGCGGCGTCCTTCTCATGCTAGGCACGCCGATCAGGGGAGGCGAGGCGATCTAGAACAGGCCGACAGCACACCACGGCCTCGGCCCACGGGCAGCACACCACGGCCCCGGCCCACGGGCAGCACGTCGCGGCCCCGGCCCACGGGCAGCACGTCGCGGCCCCGGCCCGGCGTCGGACGGGGCGTGGGCGCGGGCATGGGCTCGGCTCGACAGGCCGGCCCACACGCCGCTCCCGGAACCAGGGTGCGTGTACACGGGTACACCGGACCGGCCCCGACTGCCGCATCTGGTCGGTCGAACGGCGTCCTCCTCTCGTCGGTGTCGTCGACGAGCCGGAAAGGACCAGAAGTGCGGGAATGGACCTGGCCCTTCCCGGTCGCCGCTACATGATCGGCCGGGCGGCACCCGGCCCCGGCAGGGGCCGACAGTCCCTTCCTGGGCCCGTCGACAGGGCCGAACGGCCCTACTTCGCGCCGCTGGGCCGGCGGGCGCACGATCTCTTTACGACTCCATGACGAGCCCAAGAGGTTCTACGGAACCCTCGCATCCGTATGTCTGTCCGTGCGGGATCCGAAGAACCGGATCAGGAGACACGGTGCTCGTTTCACGGAAGGCGGCGGGAACTCTCTTCGTGGGTGGTGCCCTCGGCATGACCCTCGGCTCCCTCCTCTACCCCGCCATGCTCGGAGTCCAGAAGATAGACAGTGCACCCGAACGGGTCATCGCCACCCCGGCGACCGGACCGCTGACAGAAGCCGACCGGGGTTTCGTGGTCGCGGTGCGCGCGGCCGGACTGTGGGAGTACCCCGTCGGCCACAAGGCGTCGAAGAAGGGGACGACGAAGGCGGTCAGGAACGCCGGGGAGCATCTGGTCGACGGGGATGCCTCCCTGGACGCCGCCTGCCGCAATGTCGCCGACCAGCTGGGCATCACGCTGCCCGACCGGCCGTCGCCCCAGCAGCAGGGCTTCGAGTCCCGGCTGAACGGCGAGAACGGCAAGCAGTTCGACACGGACATGGCCACCACCGTGCGCGCGACGAACGGCCAGCTCCTCACCACGATCGCGAGCATCCGCAGCACCACGAGGAACTCGCTGGTCCGGGCACTGGCCGACCAGGCCAACGACACCGTCCTGGACCACATCACGGTCGTGGAGCAGACCGGCCTGGTCGACTTCGGCCGGGCCCTCGCCCAGGAGACCGCCGCACCGAACCTTCCGGCCCAGGACCTGACCCCGCCGCCCGCGGTCGCGGGTCAGCCGCAGGCCGTCCTCACCCCGCCGGCGAACAGCACGGTGTCGGCCAGTCCGACGGTGGGGTGAGGGGGGAGCCGGGCCGAGCCTCTCCCGGGCCGACCGGACGGCCGCCGTCCCCTCGCGAGCCCGTCCGGTCCGCCGTCCTCGGGTCGATAACTACACACTGAGTGTATACATGGCGTGTATAGTGCCGAGGCATGGCTTCCGCAATCGCCTTCCGGCGCGACGCCCCCGTCACCGTCCTCACCGCGGCCACCGCCTTCGGGCTGCTGCTGGGGTGGGCGACGTACGGCCTGCACGGGACGACGCCCCTGCTGGACCGCGCGACCAACTCGACGTCCACCTGGATCATCTGGACCGCCGTGGCCGGCGCCCTGATCCGGAGCCGGCAACTCGCCGTCTGGGGCGGAGCGTTGATGATGCTCGCCACCTGCGGCGGCTACTACACGGCGTCCACGCTCGGCGGCACCTTCGGGAGCGGCGGGCTCGGAACCGCCGCCGTGTGGTCGATGGCGGGACTCGCCGGCGGGCCCCTGCTGGGATGGGCCGGGTGGACGGTACGGCGGGGGCAGGGGGACATACGGGCGGTGGCCGGGGCGGTCATCCCGATGGTGGTGCTGGGCGAGGGCCTCTGGTTCGGGCTGGCTCTCCACTACTGGGACGACGCGGCCGTCTTCCTGGCCGTCGGCGCGCTGCTCACCGCTCTTCCGACCGCCTACCTGGCGCGCGCCGGGGTGCGCCGCTACTGGCTGTGCGCCGTTCTCGCTCCCGTGGGCGGCGTCGTCTTCCACCTTGCCGAGAAGGGCATCCTCAACGGCCTGCTCGGATCGGTCTGACGCCCTTGCCGGGGAGGGGGTGCAGCCGGCCCCGCAGCACCCCCTCCCCGGCATGGGGGCCTCCCCCACGGACCCCCGAAAGCCGGGGCCTCCCCCACGAACCCCCGAAGACCGGAGCCTCCCCCACGAACCCCCGAAGACCGGGGCCTCCTTCACGGCCGATCCGGAAACCCCGCGCCGGCCGAGAGCTCGTGGCCGGATCACGCGTCGAGGGTGAGGACGACGCGATCCCGCACTTCCCCGCTCTCCAGCAGGCGATGCGCCTCCGCGGCGTCCTGCAACGGCATGGGCCTGCGGTCCTTCATGCGCAGCCGTCCCTCGGCCAGCATGGCCATGCCCTCGTCCAGGGCGCCGGGAGCGCGGTCCGCCGTGGGCACCGAGAGCACGACTCCGAACTCGGGCGCCGCGTGGTCGGACAGGGTGATGACACGCTGCGGCCCTCCGGCGAGTTCCACGGCGTCGGCGAGCGCCCCCTTGCCGGCCGCGTCGAAGACGGCGTCCACGGATCCGAGGGCCCGGACGGCGGCCACGAGACCGGGGCCGTACCGGACCGGCGATGCTCCGAGTTCCCTGGCCAGCTCCTCGTCCCGCGCACCCACGGCACTGATGACCTGCACGCCCCGGGCGACCGCCAGCTGCGTCGCGATCACGCCCACCGAACCGCCCCCGCCGAGCAGCAGAAGCGTCTCTCCGCCCTGGACCCGCAGTTGCCGGAGAACACCGGCCGCGGCCTCCACCGAACTCGGCAGCGCGGCGGCGTCCACCCACGACACCGACTCCGGCTTGTGCGCCCAGATCGAGGCCACCGCGTATTCGGCGTAGCCGCCGCGGCCGAGGAGCAGGGCGGCCACCTCGTCACCGACGCGCGCGCCCCGGACGCCGGGACCGACGGCATCGACGACACCGGCGACCTCGTAGCCCAGCACGGGCCGCGGAGGCAGGGGGAACCTGAGGCGGCCGGACCGGATGTCCAGGTCGGTCGGGCCCACCCCCGCGGCACGGACCCTGATCCGGATCTCCCCGTCACCGGGCCGCGGCACGGGAACCTCCGCCCACTCCAGGACATCCGGCGGACCGTACCCAGTCATGACGACGGCGTTCGACACGACGACTCGCCCCCTTCCTCACCCCGTTCGCGCTTCATTCCACGCGATGCATGTAGTTGATGTATCACATATCTGGTCGCCCCGCACCCGCGAAGTCGACCTGACCGGCCCCCAGGAACGGGCAGACACGGAGAGGGACCCCGCGACATCGACGTGACGTCGATGGCCGACCCGGACCGCTGACGGCACGGCTGACCGGGAGCGAGCGGTTGTCCGTGACCCCGCGGGCAGGATGGTGGAAGGGTCAACCTACTCATAGGGTGGGGCCATGGAGGAGGAAGCGCCCCGCTGGCTGAGTCCCGTGGAGGAACGAGCCTGGCGCGGCATGCTGCGCATGCACGACCTGCTGGTCCATCAGGCCGGCCGGACGCTGCAGAGCGAGTTCGGGTTGTCGGCGACCGACTATCCCGTGCTCGCCGAGCTGTCCCGCGCGCCCGGCGACCGACTGCGCGTGCTGGAACTCGCGAAGGTGCTCGGGTGGGAGAAGAGCCGGGTGTCACACCAGCTGGCGCGCATGGCGAAGCGCGGGCTGGTCGCCCGGGAGGAGTGCATCGACGACGGACGCGGGGCGTACATGACGGTCACCCCGGCGGGCCGTGCCGCCCTGGACGCCGCAGCGCCCCAGCACGTCAAGGACGTCCGGCGCCTCTTCCTCGACCACCTCTCGCCCGGCCAGATCACGCTGCTCGCGGAGATCACCGACACGGTCATCGAGAAGATCGACACCAAGTAGTCGGGGGTCCCTCTCTCTCCCTCCTCTCTCCCCCCTCTCCCCGCCCAGGCCCCGCGTGCAGCGGCGGCGCGGGCCCAAGGACTCAAGACCCGAGACATCGGCCGCCGACCCGGCTCCGGCAGTCGCCGGGACTCCTGACCCCGCCCGGACCGGCGGGGCACAGCGGAATGAACCCGGTCACCGATTGTTGAAAGCGGTATGAAAAAGATCGGGTTCCTGTCCTTCGGGCACTGGACGCCGTCGCCGCACTCTCAGACGCGCTCCGCCGCGGACTCCCTGCTGCAGGCGATCGACCTGGCGGTCGCCGCGGAGGAGCTGGGGGCGGACGGCGCCTACTTCCGCGTCCACCACTTCGCGCGCCAGCATGCTTCCCCGTTCCCCCTGCTCGCCGCGATCGGTGCGCGCACCAGCCGGATCGAGATCGGCACCGGTGTGATCGACATGCGCTACGAGAACCCCCTGTACATGGCGGAGGACGCGGGCGCGGCCGACCTGATCTCGGGCGGCCGGCTCCAGCTCGGCCTCAGCCGGGGCTCACCGGAGCAGGTCGTCGACGGCTGGCGGCACTTCGGTTACCGGCCGCCGGAGGGCGGGACCGACGCCGACCTGGCCCGCGCACACACCGAGGAACTGCTCGACGTACTCAGGGGTGAGGGGTTCGCCCAGCCCGACCCCCGGCCGATGTTCGCCAACCCGCCGGGTCTGCTGCGCATCGAACCGCACTCCGAGGGGCTGCGGGACCGGATCTGGTGGGGTTCCGGCTCGAACGCCACCGCGGCCTGGGCTGCCGGGCTCGGGATGAACCTGCAGAGCTCGACCCTCAAGGACGACGAGAGCGGCGAGCCGCTCCACGTCCAGCAGCGCAAGCAGATCGAGGCGTACCACGAGGCGTGGCGCGCCGCGGGACACACTCGCGCCCCCAGGGTGTCGGTCAGCCGCAGCATCTTCCCGCTCGTCGACGAGCGGGACCGTGCGTACTTCGGCGGGGACCGCGACTCGACGGACCAGATCGGCTACATCGATCCCAGCACCCGCAGCATCTTCGGCCGGTCCTACGCCGCCGAGCCCGACGTGCTCGTCAAGCAGCTCGCCGAGGACGAGGCCGTCGCCGCCGCCGACACACTGCTGCTCACGGTGCCCAACCAGCTCGGCGTCGACTACAACGCGCATGTCGTCGGCAGCATCCTGACGCACGTCGCGCCGGAACTCGGCTGGCGCTGACGACCGGCGCCGTGCCACGGCAGGTGCCGCCAGGGGAGACAGCGTCCGGCGCGGACGCGCCTGACCCGGGCGGCGTCTTCGCCCCCGCATGATGCGGCAGCCGGACACACCGGTGCAGCACACGCAGACGCACGCCGCGACGGACCACCGAGCGGACGAGCGACCTCATAGATGACGTGTCACCTAGATGGTTGACACATCACCTACCCACCTCCTAGGGTGATTGAAAGTTAAAGCGACGGGGGGCCGAGGAGGCCCCCACGGACACAGGAGCGACCTCATGGGACAGCTGGACGGCAAGACGGTCGTCATCACCGGCGGCACCAGCGGCATCGGGCTGGCCACGGCGCAGCGCTTCGCGCAGGAAGGCGCCCACGTCTACATCACGGGACGCCGCAAGGAGACCCTCGACAAGGCCGCCGAGCAGATCGGCGGCAACGTCACCCCGGTACAGGCCGACAGCGCGAACCTGGCCGACCTCGACCGGCTCTACGCCACCGTCACCGACGCCGGACACCGCATCGACGTCCTGTTCGCCAACGCCGGCGGCGGCGAGTTCGCCCCCCTCGACCAGATGACCGAGGAGCACTACGACACCACCTTCGACAGCAATGTGAAGGGCACCGTCTTCACCGTCCAGAAGGCGCTCCCCCTTCTGGTCGACGGCGCCTCCGTGATCCTCACGGGCTCCATCGCCGGCGTCTCCGGCGACCCGGCCTTCGGTGTCTACGGCGCCTCCAAGGCCGCCATCCGCGCCTTCTCCCGCACCTGGGCCAACGAACTGAGCGGGCGCGGCATCCGCGTCAACACCATCTCGCCCGGCCCCATCACCACCCCCGGCCTCAACGGTCTCGCGGCGGACGAGGCAGGGGCGGCGCAGCTGCGGGAGACCCTCGCCGGCATCGTGCCCCTGGGACGGATGGGACGGCCGGAGGAGGTCGCCGACCTCGCGCTCTTCCTCGCCACCGGCCAGTCCAGCTTCATCACCGGCACCGAGATCTTCATCGACGGCGGCGCCAAGCAGGTGTAGTCCGGTCCGCCCACCGCCCCTCACTCGGGGCGTCGGCGGCGGCGTTCGCGCGGCGGTCTTCGGACCTGCGGGCCGTGCCAGTCCAGGCACAGGACGGTGGCGTCGTCCTGCGGATGGCCGTCCCAGGCGTCGGTGACCGCGGTGGCCAGAGTCCGCACGACCTCGCGCGGGTGCTCGGCGGCGGTGTCACGGATGAGGCCGGGGAGGTCGACCTTCTTCGCCTGGCGTTCCTGCATGCCGTCGGTGTGCAGCACGAGCCGGTCACCGGGGCGCAGGTCGAAATCCTGCACCCGGTACGGTCCCGTGCGCGTGGCGACGCCGAACGGCAGGTTCACCGCCAGACGCAGTTCTTCGACCGTGCCGTCGCGCAGCCGCAGGGGCCAGGGGTGGCCGGCGTTGACGAGCTGGGCGCTGCTGCCGTCCAGGGCGATGCGCAGCAACTGGCCGGTGGCGAAGGTCTGCCGGCCGTGGGCGAGGAGCGCCTCGTGGGTGCGGCGGGCCTGTTCGGCGAGGTCGCACCCGGCACGGCGGGCGCCACGGGAGGCGTTGACCAGGAGAGTGGCCATGAGTGCGGCGCTGACGTCGTGCCCCATGGCGTCGGTGACGGACAGGTGCAGGGTGTCGTGGTCGAGGGTGTAGTCGTAGGTGTCACCGGCGATGTCGGCGGCCGGGACCAGGGCGCCGGCGAGAGCGAACTCCGGGGCCTCGCAGGAGGGGGCGGAGGGCAGGAGCTGGCGCTGGATCTCCGCGGCCAGACCGACCGAGGTCGTGCGGTTGCCCCAGTGGTAGAGGTCGGTGAAGCGGCGGTCTGTGACGATGATGTACGCCAGCGCGTGCGCGGCCTCCTCGATCTGCTCCACCACTTCCGGGGTGGCCTCGGAGAGGAACAACTCCAGGACGCCTATGGCATCACCGCGGTTGGTGACGGGGGTGAGCACCCGGTCCCCACGCTCGCCCTCCGGCACCCGCACCGCCTGCTGCACGCGTAGGACCTCGTCGTAGACGCTGTCGTCGAAGGGGACCTCCTCGGCGCGGCGCTCCTGGGGCGTGGCGGCCTCCTCGCTCACCCGCAGCAGACGCCGGCCGACGACGTCGACGAACAGGAACGACACGTACCGGGCACCGAACCGCTCGCGCAGATTGTGGGCCACGACGTCGAGAGAGCGCACCGGCGCGGCGTCCTCCGCCGCTGCCAGCACCTCAGCCAGGGCGATCCGATCGCGTGCCACATCAGCCTCCTTTTCGGTAGAGAACCCGTTTTCCCCCTGTCCCGCCGGACACCGCCCCGCTGTGACCCACGCCTCACACACGCGCATACGCACGGAGGCGGAACGCGGGTGCAGACGTGTCGGGTCCTGAAGCTCGCCGGACGACCCTGCGCCCGCCGGCTCGACCGGTCGGTGACCGATGCGGTGCCGGAGAAGGCCCACAAGGCGAAGGGCGGTACGCCAGGGATCACGAGGATCCAAGTTCGGCCACCGCCACCCGGCCGATGAAGCCCGTGACGCCGGGGCGGTCCCATGGGGCAGGCCGAGCCTCTCGACCGACAAAAGAGCAGCCCCGACCAGCACTTTCCTCACTGGACGGAGACCACAGACAGCAGACCGGTCGGGCTGTGCGCCGGGAAGGCCAGTCACGTCGCTCTGGCCGGCGCGAACGGACAAGCAGCTGCTTTCGCGGCCGTTGGAAGGTCTTCCTGCACCCCACCCAGAAGCGCAAGCGGTCCGGTGGCCGACTCCGTCCGCCTCGTCACGTCGCCGACGGAGTCTTACGCACAACTGGTGCTGTGCGGACGAGCGTCGACGGCCGTCTGGAGGCGGTCGTCGTTGGCGTAGGTCGCGATTCCGGGCCCGCTCCTCGCGTCACGCCGTTCCCCCTCGCACAATCGCCTGGCCCCTGTCCGCCACCGTAGCGGGATCCACAGCACAAACCGACCGGAACTAGAATCAACTCCTTTCATTCGCAGGCGGTTTACAGCCATACTGAACGTCCCCCTACAGCGCGTCACGTGCCCCTGGCACACCCCCGTCACGGAACCGAACGTACTGGCGCGCACACGGAAAGCTACGCCCGCGTCGCCACGCAGTTTGCCCGCACGACTCTCCCGAGGACAGGGACATGGACGAACAGGAAGACGCCGACGGCCGTTTCGTCAAGGCGGAGAGGCTGCTGCAAGGGCTCGTCATGGCCCTGATGCGGCTCGGTGTGGAACTCGACATCAGAGGTGCCGACGACAGCGACTGGCTGCTTCTGATACGGCAGCTCTACGTGCTGAGTTCGCTCGGCGAGCACCAGTTCGTCTCGATCGCCGGCGAACAGGGCGCCGGAAAGACACTGCTCGTCCGCAACCTGTATCCGATCGCGGACACCTGGCTCGAGGACAACACCGGCCTGGGCGAGAAGTGCCCGGTCGCCATCGTCGAGCGGGTCGGTCTGCAGGAGCCGCGCGGGGTGGTGGTCTTCCGGCGGCCCGGCACCGACGCGGAGGCCAGCGGCCAACTCGTGGAGCGGCGGTACTACTCCGCCGAGCAGCGCGAGGAGTGGCATCGGCACGTGAGGAGCCAGGATGCCCGGGTGCTGCTCACCCAGCTGGAAGTGCCTTTGAGTCTCTGGCAGTTGGACGGTACCGGTTTTGTGCTGCTGCCCGGCCTGGAGCGGGGCCGGGCGCAGGAGAACTGGCAGGAGCTGATGAAGATCGTCCTGGCCACCAGTCCGGCCGCGGTCCTGGTCGCCGACGAACGCCGGCTGGCCAACGCCGGACAGCCCGAACTGCTGCGCCTGCTGCGCCGGGACGAGGACGAGCTGCACCTGGTGGTGGCGGTGACCCGCTGCGAAGCGTCGCCGCCCGATGCGATCGAGGAGCGTACCGCCCGCGCGGTGGAGGTCTTCGGGGTCGACCCGGTGGACGTCGTACCCGTCGGCAAGGACGGCAGCAGCCCCAAGGGCTGGATCGACACGCTCAGGACGCGCATCGACGCCAAGCGCGGCAGCGCCCGGGACAGCCGACGGCTGGAGACCGACCTGATGCGCGCGCTGATCCGGTCGGATCTGGCGAATGTCCTCAGATCGGCGAAGGCGGTACGTGACCGCAAGGCCCTCGACAGCGAGGTCGCCGACCAGATCCAGGGGCTGCTGGACGAGTTCGACACAGCGAGCGACGGTCTGCGGCGCGCGCTCACCCCCAGGGTGACCGAGCACTACGACCGGCACATGGAGCGGGCTTCGGCCAGGTTGACGAAGCTGTTGCATGACGGCGGAGGGTTCAAGGAGGGGGCGCGACGAACCGGCGAGTTCCTCCGGCTGCGCAGGGACGAGCGCGACGACCGTTTGGCCGAGCTGGTGAGGCAGGCGTGGCTGACGCCCGCGGAGCCGGAGCAGCCAGAGCTGGCCGGGCTGCCCGGGCCCAACACCGCCTACCTGGGCAGCATCGAGGCGACCGTCCAGGTCCAGCGCCAGGTCCATCTGGGGGCCTTCACCGGGTCGCTCACCCAGGGCCGTCTCGACCGGGATGTCGCGCTGGTGCTGACGGGCCGACCGCCTGCCGACGGCGCCGACGCGCAGCCGGACGACGCCCAGGGCGCCGTCTCACCCGCCATGAAGGTCGGAGGCCGGCTCACCGAGGCTGTCAAGGCGCTGCCGTTCATGACACTCGACGCCCGGGCGTTCGCGGTCGGTGAGCTCGCGATGCCCGACGGGTCGCTGGAGACGACCAAGTCACCCGAAGAACTGTCGCACATGCTGCGCGGCCTCGCGGACGAGCGCAAGGCGCTGCTGGGCACCGTCGGCCTCCTGCTGGGCACGGACCGGTTCGTCAAAGAGGACGTCGACCTGCTAGCGAACGTGGGACAGCTCTCGGCAGGTCTGTTCGCGGGAGGCGCGAAGACCGCCGGGCTGAGTGCGACCGCGTCGACGCTGCTGCTCACCACGCTCGGCGCCGGTGTCGTCGGCGCCACGCTTCTCAACGCCGGGAACAACGCGATGACCGAGCGCGGCCGTATAGCCAGGTCGCGGCTGGCCCAGTACCGGGAGGCGGCGGAGCGGCAGGTGGAGGAGAACGTGGACGAACTGCTCCGCGTGACCCGGGAGATCCTGCAGGCCCGGTTGCAGCGGGCGCTGGGGGCGGACAGCAAACTCAACGGTCAGTTCCGGCTGGTGTCGGCCACGCGTGCGGTGGAGAGCTACCGCGAGCGCATGCTGGAGGCGCTCGGCCATGACGAACTCGGCTGACCTCGACCGGCTGCGCTGGGCATGGTCGGCCGAGGCCGTCGCCCGGCTCCGGGCCCGGCTGCGAGGCGTGGACGAGGCGCTCGAGCAGTCCGATCTCGCCCATGTGATGGTGCTCGGTGACTCTCAGGTGGGAAAGACGACCCTGTTGCTGAGGCTGCTCGGCGTGACCGACCCGGAGGCCGCAGCCGAGGCTGCCGTCCCCTTGCGGGCCGGACGGGGCCGTGGCCGGTCGGCGACACCGGTGCCCATCCGCTACCAGTGGTCCGGGGACCCGAACCTGTGGTCCCTGGCCTACGACGACTCGGGCGACGCGTCGGGCGGGCAGCGGGAAACCACCTGGCTGACCTCCGGGCAACTGAAGAAGCGGCTGAGGTCGTTCCGGACCGGCGTCACCGGAGACCGGCTGCACTGGGAGCCGCGGGCCCGGCCGCTGGAGATCGGACTGCCGGACCGCTTCGCGGGCCCCGAGCGGAGAACGGACCTGCGGGTCTTCGACCTGCCGGGGCTGCACGGCGCCGGAGCCGAGGAACGGGAGGCGGCCAAGGCCCTGCTGGCGGTCTACGCCCCCGTCGTGGACCACGTCGTGTTCGTCGTGTCGGCGGACCAGTTCGCCGAGATGGTCCGGGACCCGGCGATCGCCGAGAACCCCTTCCTGCTCGGCTGGGGTGAGCAGGCGCACCGCTTCAGCCTGGTGTTCACCCGGGCGTTCAGCGGGGACAGCGTGCGCAGGCGCCTGTTCGCGGTGCTCGGCGAGCCCGGCTCCCCCGGCTGGACCCGCGACCGGGTCGTCGCAGCCGTCCAGGAGCACTACGCCGACCAGTGGCTGGTGTCGGAGCTGCCCTCGGTCGCACCGAGCGCCCTGTTTCCGGTCGAGATCGGTGACTCCTGGAAGGAGTTGCTGGACCGCGACCCCGGCTACGCCGAGGCGGTGGCCCCCGTCTGTGACGAACTCCTGCGGCGGCTGAGCGACACCATTGCCCGCTACTCCGCCCCGGACCGCAGGCATCTGGCCGCGGCGGAGATCGCCGCCAGGGTCGAGATGGTCGTACGGGACAACGCCAGACGCCGAGGGCGGGCGCTGAACGTGGCGGCACGGACCGAACGGCGGGCCAAGCACGAGCACACGGAGGCGCTCGCCCTCCTGGACCGGGCCCGGGAGGCGGCGAAGGCCGCCTCCCGGAAGGCCGAGGCGCTGCGGGAGAACCTGAACAGGCTCGCCGAATGGCCGGTCGTCTACACCCGCCCGAACGCGCCGGAGATGAAGGGCAACCTGGTCCGCGAGAAGCAGGAGGAGGAGCGCGCCGCCTGGGCGGCGGCCGCCCGCAGAGCGTGGGCGGAATGGCGGGAGACCCTCGAAGGAACGGAGACGCCGCGGCAGCCGCCGCACGACCTGAGCACAAAGACGAGGGAGAAGTACGACGAGCTGTGCGGCTGCTGCGAGCTGTGCGAACAGGGCTGGTGGAAACGCTTCGTGCGGGACTCGGAGACCCCGGACCACTGCTACGAGCGGATGACCGGCGTCGGCACGCGCATGCCGGCCTGGATCCGGGCCACCCTGTGCGCGCACGCCGGCTCCGCGACCGCCCGGCTGGCCAAGGCCGATGCAGACGCCGAGCGGCAGTACGCCGTGGCGTCCCGGTACGCCGACCAGGCCGCCGAGGCACTGACGTGCGCTACCGCCCAGCTGGACGAACTGCGCGAACGGGCGGCCGAGGAAGAGGCCGAGGACGCGGCCAACCTCGCGGTGGCCCGATCGGTGCGGGCCGTCCACAGCCAGAGAAACGAGAGATACGTCCACCGCTTGCTGAGCCGGGCGGCGCAGTCGGAAGGGGACGAGCGGTCCTGGTCCGTCCTCGCCGCCCTGCGCGGGATCCACGACCTGAACCGGATGTTCCCATGACCGATGAGTCTTCCGCCGCCGAGCCGCTGTGGGCCTCCTTCCAGGATGTCGTAGAGCAGCTCACCAGTCCGCTGGCCAGGAGCGCGGTCGAGCGCGTCACCGAGGAGGTGGGGCGACTCGACAAGTCCCTGACCGCCCTCAACAAGGGCCTGAACGGGGCGGCCGTCGAGCAGGAGGACGCCGCCCGCGCGCTGAGGAAACAGTACGAGGCGCTGGCCCGGGAGAACCAGGAACTGCGCCGCCAACTGAACACCGTCAAGAACGACCTGGCCGAGCAGTTGGAGCTGAACCACGAGGCCCAGTTGGCCGCCGCGCGTGAGGACACGGCCGCTGTTCTCCGCGAGGTGAGACGGGCCGCCGAGGAGACCCGGTCCTCCGCGACAGCGCTTGAAGTGGCGGTCGACGAACGGCTGACCCGGCTCGGAACGTCCTGGGCCACCGACATCGAGGCCCTGCGCACCCGCCAGTCGGCCACCGAACGGCTCGCGTGGGCCACGGTGGTGCTGCTCTCCGTGGCACTCGTCCTCGGGGTCGTTGGACTGGTTCTGCTGTGACCGGCCTGCGCGACGCTGCCTGCGCGGCGCAGGCGTAGGGCCCTCGGCGAGGGTGGTGTCCTTCGAGCAGAGCCGCAGGTAGCGGCAGACGAGTCGGGCTGTACGCCGGGTATTCCTGGAGCACCTTTCCGACCTGCGGGTTTCCAGGATCGGACCGGCTGTGACCTGCTAGGACGGGTTGCGGAGGCGATCGGAGGCAGTCAGAGGAAATCGCTCTGATTCGACCCCGGTTCGACCCGGGTCGCTCAGTGGCAGTCGGAGGCAGTCATCTCCGAAAGAGCCGTCTGGGCGGCCCGAGTCGGCCGGGCTGGATCGGGAGTGGGGCCGCTGACGGGCCTCTGGTTCGTATCGGGTCGAGCCGTGATGGGGACGCCTACCTCCGTCCGGTGTCAGGACGTACGAAAGCCCTCAGGACGGCAATCCTGGAGGCTTCGCTGGCACCGATTGGAGGTCGGTTCCGGACACCACCTGTGGTTTTAGCGGGCCTCGGTGGCGTCCACGTCCTTGCGAGACGACCCCACAATGCCATACCCCATCCCGCAGGCCGCCCTCCCTCAGCACCCCATTCACCCCATCGAGAGGGCGCTGCAACGCCCGCTGCCTCCTGCAGCGTCGGGCCTCGTCCTGCTCGGTGATCTCACCGGCCGCTACGCCGCAGGCAGCTACAACCGGCTCGGCAGCGACGGCCGCACAGTGGTCCCGCGCAGCAACCGTCAGGGCCTGGCGGAGCACGGTCACCGGATCACTGCCGCGATCGCCTGTCACGTGGCCCGTGCCGGCGGGAGCGTGGAGCAGCTGACGCGGTTGCTGCTGCACCCCGACCACGAGGGCGGCCGGCACGCCCGGGACATCGCCCTGCGGTCCGGGCAGGCTCGTGCACTGGACTACATCCACCGAGTGTGGGCCAGCGCCGTACAGATCGTCGGCACCACAGTGGCACTCGGCTCCCGGGATCACGCCTACGAGCTCCTGGCCGCGCTGCGCGACAGGATCGAGACCACGCCGTGGCGCGGAGAGCGCGGCCGCACGGCGTTGCGGGTCCTACGGGCGCACCTGAACTTCGCGGAGACCGCGGGCGGACCGCTGCACCACGCCAGTGAGCGGCAGACTGCCGAGGAAGCCGGAATCTCCAGGACGACCCTGCGCGCCGTCTACGAGACCGTCCTCAAACCGTGCGGCTGGCTGCGCCGCCTGCGCGTGGGGCACGGCCGGGAGGCCTCCACCTGGTACCTAGCCATGGGCACCCCTCGCCAGCATGTGGCGCTCGCTGTGTTGTCTCGTTCCCGTACCACTCAGTACCCCCCCGACCCGGCACTTGAGGAGTGGACCACCCCCGAGACAGGGGCTGCACCGGACATCGACTCCACCGTCCTCGCCCGTCTCATGGGCCACGACGCCTTCGCCCATCACGGCCTCGGCAGCGCCGCCCTCGTGATCACCAGCGCCCTCCACGCCCGGCCCGCCCAGACCATCACCGACCTCATCGCCAGTTCCTCCGTCTCCCGCGCCACCAGCTACCGCACCCTCCGGCGCCTGGTCCACCACGGCCTCGTCCACCACCACGGCGAAACCTGGACCCTCACCCCAGGCGCCCTGCACGGCATCGGCCACTCCGCCAGCCACGAGACCGCCGCGGACTCCCAGCCCGCCCGGGGCTGGGACGAGATAGCCCTCCAGCGGAATACAGCGGGGACGGCGGCGCGACGCAAGGCCCTGCACACCGCCGAACGAGCCCTCTACCGGAAGACCCTGGAGCGTCTGGCGGAGCACCGCAGCCGGGCTGTGGTGATCTTCCGCGACGGCCGCCAGATCCTGGTCCCCTCGGTGCGGCCGGACGAAATCCCGGCCGCCTGGCACACCCCGGGTGGACGCGTCCTCGATCCCGTCACTGGACGGTCTTCAGCCGACTGGCGGGTGGCCACGGACGGCCGGCTGATCCTCATCACTCCTGCCGACCAGCGCACCTACGACGAGCTGGCGGCAGCCCATACCCAAGCCCTCGGCGAATGGGAGTCCGCCTCGTGAACCCACCACCCCCCAACCAGCACGAGGGCGAGCCGCCCAGCGCACAGAAGCTGCGTGAGGAGTACGGGAACGGGGCGACGGTCCAGGAACTGGTGGCCGCGAGCGGTCTGCCCTACGGGACGGTCCTGAACCGGCTGCGTGAGGCCGGGACGGTGATGCGGACCTCGTGGCAGACCCGCAGGATGCGCGAGGGCCAGGAGGCCCGCGAGCGCCTGGCGGCACGGCTGCGCATCCTCTACGAGAGGCACGGCGCGACTCTCGGTGAACTCGCCGCGGCCGCAGGCAAGTCGAAGCCGGCAGCCCGCCGTCTGCTCGTCGAGGCGGGCGGCACGGTACGCAGCACCCAGCAGACGGTGCAGATCCGCTCCGCCGGGTCCCGGGCGAAGCGGGGCAAGCTCGCGGCCTGGCTGCGGGCGCGCTACGAAACCGGGGCGACGGTGCCCGAGCTCGCCCAGGAGTGCAACTACTCCACAGCCACCGTCTACCGCCTCCTGCGTCAGGCCCACACCCCCATGCGCCCCCAGCACCGCCACGGCCCCGCCCGCCACGCACACAAGAAGCAGGCATGACCGCCCTCGTCGAGATCCCCGCCAGGGCCGGATGGTCCGTACAACACACCCGTGCTCACCATGCCGGCCTCACCCGGACGGCCCGGGCACCCCCGTCCCAGCCCGGCCCGGCATGCCCAAGAGGGCTCCCAAGCCGCCCACCACACACACGTCTAACACCCGCATTTTCGATTCAGCAGATCGCGCACACGTGAACGAGAACACCCGCCACAAGGCCCTTGCCCCGGCCGCCGAACACACCTGGGACACCTTCGTCATCGTCGTCGCCATGCTCAAGGGCGGCACCGGCAAGACCACCAGCGCCTGGTTCATCGCCCTCTACTACGCCGTCGTCCTCGGCCTGCCCACGCTCCTGCTGGATGCCGACGCCACGAGTCAGTCCGCCTACGACTGGTTCAAGGTCGCCCAGGCCACCGGCTTCGAGATCCCTGAGAACCTCGTTGTCGAGCGGTACCCGTTCGACGACATCGCCGAGTACATCCACGCCAAGCGCGCGGAGTTCGGCGCGATCGTGGTCGACGCGGGCGGAGGCAGTGCCCGGATCTTCCACGAGGCCGTTAACGAGGCGAACCTGCTGCCCGTCCCGGTCGCCCCGACCAAGATCGAGCGCCGCAAGCTCGTCGCCACCTTCGACGAGGCCGAGCGCGCCGCCGCCCGCAACGCCCGCGGCGTCACCGCCCACGTCGTCATGGTCAAGGCCGACGACCGCACCAGCCTGCCGGGCCGGGCGAAGGACCAGCTGCTGGAGCCCGCCGAGGGCGAGGGCATCGGCCCCGACCGCGACGAACCCTTCCCCCTCGCCGAGACCACCATCCACTCCTGGGTGCACTACATGGAGGCCTTCGGCGAGATCCCCACCGAACTGAGCGAGTACGCCAACCTGATGAAGGAGCTGACCGAGGCATGAGCGAGAAGAACGAGAGGCCGAAGCCCCCCGCCCGCCGCGCCGGTCGCACCCTCGGCGGCGGGGCCAAGAAGACGACCCCACCGCCCCCTCCGCCGACCGCCGAGCTCACGCCCGAGCAGTTCGCCGCCGAACAGGCAGTCGCGAATGGCGAAGGCCGTCCCGCTACCGGTGAGTTCGAGGCCCCGTCCTCCCCCTCCCCGGTCCCTGTGGAGACGGCGGCGAAGGGCAACCCGACCGAGATGGTCTCCGTGAGGCCGCAGCCCCAAGCCCCACCAACTGCCGACGTCGCACCGAGCGGCCCCGACCAGGCTTCGGCCGCCCAGCCGGCTGGTCCGGCCGCGGCAGATGCCGCGGTGCGGTCAGTTCCCTTCGGGCATCCCACACAGGGTCACGAGCAGTTGGCGGCCCGGGCTGACGAGCCCGCGGCACCGGCGGCTCAGCCAGCGCCACTGGTCGAGCAGGTTGCGCAGGCCGGTCCGGCCCAAGCCACCTCCCCGACCGCAGGGGTGTCCCCCACCACCGACGTGGCCGTACGGCCAACCGTTTCTCCGGTCCCGGGCGGGACGGCCTTTCCGGTGAGGAGCGATGTTCCGGTGTCTCACCAGGAGCAGCGCACGCGGGCGGAGGCAACACCGAGCCAGGGAACCCCATGGGCTCAGGGACCGGGCCGGCCTCAGGGCATTGCCGAGACTGCCGCCGTTCTCAACCAACGGATCATCACGCGCGAGAGCCTCGACTCCTCGGTCCCCGCTGCACTGAAGCTGAAGAAGCGGATCAAGCGCTTCGCGCTGGACAACGAACTCGCCACCTGCCGATCGGCGACATTGTCTCGGTCGCACTGGACGAGTGGTCCACCACCCGCGGGTTCTGACACACCATGCGACAGATGGGGTGGCCGCCAACTCGCCGAGTGCGCGGCCACCCTCTGCCGACTATCCCTATAGCCCCATAGGCGGCTAACTAGCCGCCTATCCGGACCGACCGGAGCAACTTCGTGCCCGACCTCTCTCACCACGCCCGTCGGTTGCGTGATTTGGCCGACGTTCTCGAAGCACAGTCCAAGCCCTCCGATGATCCGCTTGCTCCTCACCCCGATACTCTCGCAGTCATCGGCAACCGCAATGTCAAGCGTGGTCAGCTCAACTACGCCGTCCCTGAGGCCATCCAAATCCAGCGCCGCATCCGCCGTTACCACGCCGACCACGGCGTGCAGCACGGCGACGTCGTGGCCTACGCGCTGGATGCCTATCTCCGCGCCCACGGCTATCCGCCAGACCTCGCCTCGCCTCAGGACAACGGAGACCGCTCGCACTGATTTGCGTAGGCCCGACATACCGATCGATGCGAGACCCGCTGGCAGACCTCGGGCCATCAACATCGCCTCGTCGGCAGCTACGGCCCGCCCCAACTTGTCGACGCGTGGACGCTCCTCTCATCCTGCACCTGTTCGACAGCCCTTGCATCTTGTGCTGCGTCAACTCACGGCAGGACCTTGCCCTCACGGTGTCCGAATTTCCACGTCGAGGTCACATGGGCCTCTACGATGTCGGTTCAGCCCGACAGTCTTCTGGAGCACCACGCGCCTCGCACACATCAAGATCGACAACTTCGGGGCTCAGCCGGGTTGACATCCACCTCTCCCGCTTTGGTTGTCTGATCGGTGAGAACAACGCGGGGAAGTCGTCTGTATTCCAGGCCCTCAACATCTTCTTGCACTCAGCCGCCGTCACGGAGGCCGACTTCCTCAATCCCGCTCGACCTGTTCGCATCCGGCTACCCCACCTCAGGGGACACGATCCAGGTCCTGGAGCGTCAGTCGCATTCGGCCTGTTCCGGGTTCTCCTGTTCTGGCAGAGGCGGTGGTGGCGGCGGGAACAGACGGTCTTCCAGAACGGGCAGTGCGAACACCATGAGAAGCGGTACCACCGGGGCGAGCAGAGCTATCACGATCATGGTGCCTCCCCGCGAAGCTGACAATCACGACCGTTACTTGGCGGCAAGTCGGCCTCGTTCACCGTGCGACCGAACGAGGGACGTCGCACATGGGGAGGGGGTCCGTGTAGGCCGAACGGGTGAAGTCTTGTCGTGCGGGTGCGCAACCGGGCGGCGTACGACGGCGGTTTGTGCACTGTCGGGCGTGGGCGGCCACCCCCGGCAAGTTCTGTGGTTCGCCGTCGCGGATTGCTGAGGCCAGCGCGCTCCCGTTTCACCCACCGTCATCGCCAGGGATGCGCGGCCGCACATGCGCCCATGACGTCGCAGGTGTAGGCCGACCAGGAGTAGACATGAGCGGAACCAAGCGCGGCAAGAACCGCAGCACGTCCCGTAAGCGGGCGCCGAGGATCGCGTCCCGCCTGCTGACGGCACCGACGGCGCCCACTCCGACTGCACCCGACCCCGGGTCGCCACACACGGCGCCGCCCTGTGATCACACCCTCTCGCACGCTCCACCGCGCCGGCCCACCCGCATGCGCATATCCGAGACCAACCCCTGGTCGGTCACGGTGATGAGCTTCTCTTCCTGGGGTGCTTGGGGGCATGCGTCCTCGGCACCGCACTCGCTGCGTCGGTGACCCTGAACATCGTGGCCCCGGGCGTGTGTCCGACGCCGTCCGACACGCTGGTCATCGCCACTGGGGCCGTGGCACTGGAGGTCCTCCTGGGCACCGCTCCGGCATGCCTGTGCAGCTTCATGTACAACTACACGGAGCAGTTCAGCGGCGGCGTCGAAGTGTCCCTGACCTACGATCTCAGCGATCCGACACCGGCCGCCCAGACCCTCCAACTTATGACGCGGCTGCACGCCCGCGCCCGACGGCGTCCGCACACCTGGCTGCCGATCAGCTCCTTTGCCCGTAAGCGCCCTCGCCCGCGACGTCACGGCGACTCTTCTCAACCGGCTGCCGAAGCCAGCCGCCGCCCCCAGCAGCCGTAGCCTCGGATTACAGCTCCCACCCGTGCGGACGAACTTGTTGAGCACGTGCCATCGGCATCACGGCGGACGTGCCGATGCCTGACAGCTCCTGCCGTGCCGATTCGCAACTCCAGCTCCAGCACGGCGCTGAGCAGCGGCAATGCCGCAGGTCCCCTGGATGCCGGGGTTCTCGGGCCAGGACCGGCTGCTGACACGCAGGTCGTCAGCCCGCGGACGGCACCACGCGTTTGCACTGGTAACGAACCCATCACGAGATCAAAAACTGAGTGTCAAGTTTGAAGTGCCGGAACGATTCTGAGATTTTGGCCGGGCGCCCGCTCCCCTGCAGCGCCTGCCCAAAAAGAGGGGATGGAGCGGCTGGAAACTCGGGACCGCCGGGGGCGAAATCCCGTTGAGAACGGCGGCCTGGAGGATACCATGTCACGGATTGATTTGCGTCCGCACCAGGTTGAGGCGAGCGATGGGGTTCTTCGGAACCTTTCCGTTACTCCCGGTGGCCGGATCCCGCCGGAGGGATTGAGAACGCAGGTGATCGCCGCGACCGGCTCCGGCAAGACGCTGATCGGCGTGGAGTCCGCGAACCGGCTTTCGGCTCGCCGCGTCCTGGTCCTGGTGCCCACGCTCGACCTGCTGACCCAGATGGCCGGTGCTTGGCGCCGGGGTGGGCGCCAGGGCACGATGGTGGGGGTTTGCTCCCTGCGGCCTGAAGAGAGCGACGGCGTGCCCTGCACGACCAATCCGGAAGAACTCGTGGCCTGGACGCGGGATCTGGAGTCGGTAACGGTGTTCGCCACATACGCGGCCGTGGGGCTCCGCCTCCTGCAGCGGGCGCACGAGAGCGGTCTGCCAATGTGGGACCTGATGATCGTGGACGAGGCGCACCGGACAAGTGGTGATGCCGGGAAGCCGTGGGCGGCTGTGCACGATCAGAAACAGATCCCGTCGGTGCGCAGGTTGTACATGACCGCGACGGCGCGCATCTGGGAAGCCGAGGGCAAGGCGTACCGGCTGATGGCCAGCATGGACGAGGACTCCCCCGTCTTCGGGCCGGTGGCCTACAAACTGAAGCTGTCCGAGGCGATCCGGCTGGGGCTGGTGGCGCCGTATCAGGTGCTGTGCCTGGACATCCGCGATCCCGAACTGCACGCCGCACTGACGAGCAAGGAGACCGGCTCCGCTGCCGTACGCGGCGCGCGACTGGCGGCCGTGCAGACCGGGCTGATGCGCGCGGCCGTTGAGGAGCGTTTCCGACGGGTGCTCTCGTTTCACAGTCGGATCGGAGAAGCGGAGGCGATGGCGGCCGGCGTGCCGGCGATCGCGGCCCGGCTCGCCGCCGACGCCCCGAATACCTTCCCACCCGCGGAGCGGGTGTGGGCGGACTGGTTGTACGGCGAGCATCCGGCCGGCCATCGCCGCCAGGTGCTGGATGAATTCGCCTCGGATTACCTCGGCGGAAACGGCTTTGCAGACCGTGACATGCCCGCTGCTTTGCGGGTGCTGAGCTCCGTTCGAGTTCTCGGGGAAGGCGTCGATACCGCGGAATGCGACGCGGTACTCTTCGCCGACGCGCGCGGCAGCATGATCGATATCGTACAGATGGTCGGGCGAGCACTACGCATGCAGCCAGGTTCTGGAAAGCTCGCGACGCTCATCGTGCCGGTGTTCCTGGAGCCGGGCGAGGACGCGAATCAATTGCTCACGTCGGACGCCTACGGCACACTTGCAAAGGTCCTCGGAGCTCTGCGGGCCCACGACACGGACACGATCGAGGCCCTCGCCAATCCCGACATCCGCGACGCTCGCTTGCACGTTGAACCGGATGGTGACGGTGGGCAGTTGCCCGGCGACGTCGCGGGCGAGAGGCAGAACGAGGAGGACTCCGCGCGGGTGAGCGAGCGAGCGGCTGGAGTGCTGCGGTTCATGGAGGAACGCGATCCGGCAGCCATCGCCCAGTTCGTCAGGTTGCGGGTCATCGACTCCGAGGGCACCTATTGGCGGCGCGGCATCGAAGCCGCCACGCGGTGGCGGCGCGAGACCGGCAGCCCCGAACTGCGCGTGCCCTACACCTTTGTCACACCCACATACTGGCAGGGTATCGGCAACCACCCCTTGGGGGTATGGATCGCAGATCAGCGCCGCTACTACGCCGCCGGGACGCTGCAGCCGGAGCGTGTGGCCGAACTCCAGGCGCTGGGCATGGTGTGGTCGGTGCACGACACCGCGTGGGAAGAGGGCCTGACCGTGGCCCGCGCATACGCGGCCGCGAACGGCGGGATGCTGCTCCCGCCGACCTCCGCAGTGTGGAAGGGCTACCCGATCGGGACATGGGTCAAGAACCAGCGGGCCGCCGCCCGCAAGGCACGGGAGAACGCCGAACGACGCGCAGCAGGTGAGACCGTCTCTTACGCCGGGGAACTGTCACAGGACCGGCTGGTGGCCTTGGATGCGATCGATCCAGGATGGTGCCCCTCCTGGGACATCGGCTGGCAACGCTGCTTCCGCCTCGCCCATGCCCACGTGAAGGCCGGCGGAACGCTGTCGGCGCCCGCCGGCCAAGTCATCGTCCAGGGAGAGGATCTGGGAGCTTGGGCAGCCGCGCAGCGCCACGGTTGGGACAAACTTCTCCCCGCTCAGCAATGGCTGCTGGGCAGCGCACTTGGCCTGGAGCCGGCGGGTGAGAAAAAGCGGTCCGCGGGCCGTGGCCGCTCCCAGGGTGCCGCGTGGGCGCGGAACATCGCTGCCGCCCGGCAATTCCGCGCCCGCCAGGGACACCTGACCGTACCCCGCAAGCACATCGAGGACGTCGAGGGCGACCCCGTGAAACTGGGCGCGTTCATCAGCAACATGCGCCGCCGCGCCACGGCGCTGAGTGCCCAGCGACGCGCCGACCTCGACGAACTCGGAATGAAGTGGTAATCGGATCCAGCATCCGAGGATGATCCATGAGGCCCGCCGCCCAATCCCCATAGCGCGACGGCGGGCGGCGAGGTAGGGGACTCTCGCCACCGGGCAATCTATGCCGAGGCCCCCAGAACTTTGCCTACGTCGTGCCGACCAACGCCCCCTATGGACCGGCCTCTTCCTTGAAGTACCACCTGCGGTCCGGGGTGCGCGGTGGCCGTGAAGCGCTTTCTGCATCGCGATGACCGGCCGGTCCACCCGCAACAGCGACTGCATCCAGTTCTCCCGCAACGTTGCAGCTCGACGATGCCAGCATCCTGGCCGCCCGGGACGTGGTCCAGCACCAATACGGCTTTCCCCGGGCCGGGGACGGCTACCAGGCGTGCCCCTGGCAGGCACCAGGAGCCGGTCCGTCGCCCGCGCCGGCGGCCGCCGTGTTGGACTGGATCTGGGTGACCAGGCTGTCCGCGACACCACCTTCGCCGAGGACGCCTCCCAGCTACGGACCGGCAAAGCGCCCCGCGCGAAGGCCACATGGCGCAACCTCGCCATCGGAGCCCTCCGCTTGGCCGGAGTAAAGAGCATCGCCTCCGGCCTCCGCCGCAACGCCCGCGACCCTCGCCGCCCTCTCACACTCCTCGGCCTCGAATGATCACAAACCCAACGCCGCGCGACTACGCCGAAGCCCTGCGGGGCACTCCTTTGGAGTCGACGCAGCGGAGATGCCTCCGCCTACACCCGTGTGGTCCGGCGCGGTCGACGGTTTGACTCACGGGGTGCGTGCCTCCTCGACTGCGGTGTGTGCACGGCACTGGGTACCGTCCAGGGCAACCATCGCCCCCGTACAGGCGTTGCATCGCCGCGCTTTGATGCCTGCATTCGGGTGGACTGCACACCGCAATTCCCTGCCGAACGGCTGCACTCTCACAAATAACTCCTAACGTTGGCGGAAATGACGGTGGTTGGGGCTCCGGCACCGTCGGCACCGCTGCGGTCTTTTCGGTGCCGACCGCCCGCCCGGTATCAGCCACATCCTTGATCCTCACTATTTCTACGAGATGTGAAAAAATGAAACGCAGGCGATTGTGGGCGGGGATTTTCAGTGCGGCGGCGGTTGCGGCCGGGGTGATCACTTGGTCGGTTCAGTCCCATTCCGTAACGACGCCCGAATCCGAACCCGGTTCGGTGAATCGGACTCAGGAAGCCAATACGCTTTTCCAGGCCGCCCTGCTGCAGGAGAAGTACCAGGACTTCCAAGGTGCGGCCAGAACCTATCAGCGGGTGCTGGAGCTCGAACCTAACAACAAGCTGGCCTGGTACAACCTGGGGGTCCTCGCGCAACGGGACGGCAGAACGGTCGAGGCTCGTGGTGCCTACGACAAGGCGCTGAAGATCGACCCGAAGTACGCCTCGGCCCTCTACAACGAGGCGGTCCTGCTCAAGGCGAGCGATACCGACCAGGCCGTCAGACTCCTGAAGCGCGCCATCGCCGCCAGTCCCCGGGCCGCCACGGCCCACCTCCAGCTGGGCTGGATCCTGACGCAGAAGAAGCACGACGACGAGGCCGAGGACGAGTTCCGCAGTGCCGTCGCGGCCGACCCCTCGCTGTTCTCCCAGGTCCCGGAACAGTTCCAGGACGACGTAACCCCCACTCCGACATCGAGTCAGGAAGGTGCCAACGGATGACATCGACCGCAACGCCCAGGTTCTCCGTCTTCACCCCCAGCCACCGGCCCCGCTTCCTCGACGAGTGCCTCAGGGCCCTTCAAGCGCAGACCTGTCCGGACTGGGAGTGGATCGTCCTGCTCAACAACGGCGCCCGGTGGCGGCCCGAGCGGGACGACGAACGGGTCCGGATCGAGATCGCGGACAGCATCCGCGGCGTCGGGGCGGCGAAGCGCAGGGCCTGCGAACTGGCACGCGGCGAGATCCTCGTCGAACTCGACCACGACGACCTCCTGGCTAAGGCATGCCTGGCGGAACTGGCCAAGGCGTTCGACGCGCATCCCGAGGCCGTCCTCGTGTACAGCAACACCGCGCAGATCACCGAGGACGGCAAGCGGGACGAGACCCGCTTCAACGAGGCGCACGGCTGGAAGTACGAGAACGTCCGCGTCGACGGGCGCAAGCTGCTCCAGGCGCTTTCCATGGACCCGACGCCGCACAACGTCTCCTACATCTGGTACGCGCCGAACCATGTGCGGGCGTTCCGTAAGGAAAGCTACGAGAAGGCAGGCGGATACGACGCCACGCGTACGGTCCTGGACGACCAGGACCTGATGTGCCGGCTGTTCCACCTCGGCGACTTCCACCGCATCCCCCGCTGTCTGTACCTGCAGCGCATGCACCCCGCGAACACCCAGCGCGACCCGGAGATCAACGCACACATCCAGCGTGAGACGGTCGCCCTGTACGACAAGTACATCGAGGCCAACGCGCTGGCCTGGACGCACCGGCGTGAACTGCTCGCACTGGACCTCGGCGCGGCGCACCGGAAGCCGCCCGGCTACCTCGGCGTGGACCAGTACCCCGGTAAGGGCGTCGACATCGTCGCGACCCTGCCCGGAAAGCTCGACCTGCCCGACAACTCGGTCGGTCTGCTGCGGGCGGTGGACTTCCTCGAACACGTGCCGGCGAAGGTGCCGCTGATCAACGAGCTGTACCGGCTGCTGGCACCCGGCGGCATGCTCCTCACCATGACGCCCAGCTCCGACGGCCGCGGCGCGTACCAGGACCCGACCCACGTCGCCTACTACAACGAGAACTCGTTCTGGTACTACACGGACAACCAGTACCGCACCTTCGTGCCCGAGATCGAGGCCAGGTTCCAGTCGTCACGTCTGGTCACCTACTTCCCGACCGAATGGCACTCCCGGAACAACATCTCCTATGTCGTCGCCAACCTCATCGCGATGAAGGACGGCGCCGCGCGGTGCGGAGGACCGCTGCTGGTCTAGCGCCGGTACATGCGGAAAGGCGCCCTGCTGACGGTCATCTCCCGCAGGGCGCCTTTCTTCCGTCCGGGGGCAGTCGCTCGTCGGTCAGGCCGACGGCCGTGGGCCGTTCCTGCGCGCCGCTTCGGCCAGAGCAGCGAAGGGGCGCTCGGCGAGAGCCGCGGTCAGCTGGTCGTGCCATCGCGGGAGGGGGGCGAGGCCGTATCGGGCCCAGTTGCCGTGGCCCAGGACGCCGGACGCCGGGCGAGCGGCCTGGCGCGGGAACTTCTCCGAGCCGACCGGGCGGATCCGTGCGGGGTCGAGGCCCGCGAGGTGGAAGGTCTCCCGCGCCAGGCCGTACCACGTGGTGTGGCCGTCCGCCGTGCCGTGGTAGCTGCCCGCCGGCGCCCGCCCGGCCAGGGCCGCACGGCCGAGCTCGGCCAGTTGCCGGGCGAGCGCGCGGGACCAGGTGGGCTGGCCGTGCTGGTCGGCCACCACGTCCAGGGTCTCGCGACGGGCGGCGAGTTCGAGCACGGTGGCCACGAAGTTACGGCCGTGCGCGCCGTAGAGCCAGGCGGTGCGCACGACATAGCCGGTGCGCGGCAGCAGTTCGGCCACGGCCCGCTCCCCCGCCAGCTTGCTGCGCCCGTAGGCGTTGACCGGACCTGTCGGCGCGTCCTCGGGGCAGGGCTCACGGCTGTCGCCCGGGAACACGTAGTCGGTGGAGACGTGCAGCAGGAGCGCACCGCTGTCCGCACAGGCCCGTGCCAGGTGGCGGACTCCCGTGCCGTTCACGGCCGTGGCTGCCGCCTCGGACCGCTCGGCGCCGTCGACGTCCGTCCAGGCGGCGCAGTTGACGACCACACGCTGGCCCGTGACGGCCGCGCGGACGGCGGTCGGGTCGGTGATGTCCAGCTCGGCACGGCCTAGTCCCGTCACCACGGCGTCCGGACGAGTGGCGAGTTCGGCCAGCATGTCCTGCCCGAGGAGCCCGCGGGCGCCGGTCACCAGCCATCCGATGCTCACCGCAGCCCCGCCCTCTCCTTGAGCGGTGCCCACCAGGAGCGGTTTTCGCGGTACCAGGAGACCGTGGCGGCCAGGCCCGCGGCGAAGTCCACCCGCGGCTCGTACCCGAGCTCCTCGCGGATCTTGCCGTCGTCCAGTGAGTAGCGCAGGTCGTGGCCCTTGCGGTCGGCCACCTGCTCGACCCGGTCCCAGCCCGCACCGACCGCGTCCAGCAACAGACCGGTGAGCTTGTGGTTGCTCAGCTCGGTCCCGCCACCGATGTGATAGACGTGCCCGGCCCTGCCGCCGTGCAGGACCAGGTCGATGCCCCGGCAGTGGTCGGATACGTGCAGCCAGTCGCGGATGTTGCGGCCGTCGCCGTACAGGGGGACCGTCTTCCCGTCGAGCAGGTTGGTGATGAAGAGCGGGATGACCTTCTCGGGGAACTGGTAGGGCCCGTAGTTGTTGGTGCACCGGGTGACGACGACGTCCAGGCCGTGGGTACGGTGGTAGGCGAGCGCCAGCATGTCGGAGCCGGCCTTCGATGCGGAGTACGGGGAGTTCGGCGCGAGCGGCCACGTCTCGGGCCAGGAGCCCTGGCCGATCGAGCCGTACACCTCGTCGGTGGAGACGTGGACGAAGCGGCCGACGCGGTGGCGGTGGGCCGCGTCCAGGAGCATCTGGGTGCCCATCACGTTCGTACGGACGAAGGGGCCGGCACCGTCGATGGACCGGTCCACATGCGACTCGGCGGCGAAATGAACCACCGCGTCCTGGGCCGCCATCACCTGGTCGACCACGTCCGGGTCACAGATGTCTCCCTGGACGAACGTGAAACCCGGGTGCTTCGCCACGGGCGCCAGGTTGGCCTCGACCCCTGAGTACGTGAGTTTGTCGAGGACGGTGATCCGTGTCCTCGGCTCAGACTTCAGCCGTCGGCGGACGTACTCCGAACCGATGAATCCGGCGCCGCCGGTCACAAGAATGCGCATGGCTCTCTGTCTTTCCTGCCGCCCAGCGTGCGCCACGTTCCTGGCAAGCCGGACCGGCTGAGGTCGGTGTTGTAGGACTCGGCGTCGAGTGTGGGGCGACGCCGGAGGCGGGGGCGGAACGCGGGCGGTGCCCCGAGGCCGAAGCCTTGGGGCACCGTCGCGCGTCCGAGTCAGGGTGGGTGGTCGGTACTGCGGGTACCGCCGCTCACCCTGCGGTCGTCACGGACTGCAGATCACGTACGCCGTGAGTGTCGAGCCGTCGTTACTGGTGGCCTGCCAACCCGTGGCGGGGGAGCCGCCGATCGGGGCACTCTGGCTCGCGGCGGCGCCAGCCGTGGGGTCCTGATACCCACCGCCGAGAGCCGACTGACCGACTGGGCAGGTGGCGGTCGACTGAGCTCCCTGGGCTCCGGTCACGACGGTGGTGCTGACCGCTCCCTGGGTGCCTTGCGTACCCTGAGGGCCCTGCGAACCGGTGGCGCCGGTGTCACCCTGCGGGCCCGTGGGACCGGTCGCACCCGTGGTGCCGGTGGCACCCTGAGAACCCTGCGGGCCGGTGGCGCCGGTCAGGCCGGTCGACCCCGTGGCACCCTGCGGGCCGGTGGGACCAGTCGCACCCGTGGCACCCGTGGCGCCCGTGGTGCCCTGGAAGCCCTGCGCACCCTGAGCACCCGTGTCGCCCTGGAAGCCCTGCGCACCCGTGGCGCCCGTGGTGCCCTGGAAGCCCTGCGCACCCTGAGCACCCGTGTCACCCTGGAAACCCTGCGCACCCTGGACGCCCGGGTCACCCTGGAAACCCTGGAAGCCCTGCGCACCCTGAGCGCCAGTCTCACCCTGGAAACCCTGAGCACCCGTGTCACCCTGGAAACCCTGCGCACCCTGGACGCCCGGGTCACCCTGGAAGCCCTGGAAACCCTGGAAGCCCTGCGCACCCTGAGCACCCGTGTCACCCTGGAAGCCCTGGAAGCCCTGGAAACCCTGCGCACCCTGAGCGCCAGTCTCACCCTGGAACCCCTGGAACCCCTGGAAACCCTGCGCACCCGTGGCACCTTGCGAGCCCTGAGGCCCAGTGGCCCCGGTCAGGCCGGTCGACCCCGTGGCACCCTGCGGGCCCACGGGCCCGGTCGCACCCGTGGCACCGGTCGCCCCGGTGTCACCCTGGGCGCCGGTGGCCCCGGTGTTGCCCTGGAAGCCCTGAGAGCCCTGGACACCCGCGTCACCCTGGAAACCCTGGAAGCCCCGCGGACCCTGGACACCAGTGTCGCCCTGCGAACCCTGCGGACCGGTGGCACCCGTCAGGCCGGTCGACCCCGTGGCACCCTGCGGGCCCACGGGCCCGGTCGCACCCGTGGCACCGGTCGCCCCGGTGTCACCCTGGGCGCCGGTGGCCCCGGTGTTGCCCTGGAAGCCCTGAGAGCCCTGGACACCCGCGTCACCCTGGAAACCCTGGAAGCCCCGCGGACCCTGGACACCAGTGTCGCCCTGCGAACCCTGCGGACCGGTGGCACCCGTCAGGCCGGTCGACCCCGTGGCACCCTGCGGGCCCACGGGCCCGGTCGCACCCGTGGCACCGGTCGCCCCGGTGTTGCCCTGGAAGCCCTGAGAGCCCTGGACACCCGTGTCACCCTGGACACCGGGGTCGCCCTGGAAACCCTGTGAACCCTGGACACCGGGCCCGCCCTGAGAACCCTGGGACCCCTGGACACCCGGGTCGCCCTGGAAACCCTGTGAACCCTGGACACCGGGCCCGCCCTGAGAACCCTGGGACCCCTGGACACCCGGGTCACCCTGGAAACCCTTCGGCCCCTGAGTACCGGTGTCTCCCTTGTCCCCCTTGTCTCCCTTGTCCCCCTTGACGCCCTGCGGCCCCTGAGCACCCGGGACGCCCTGGAAACCCTGCGGGCCCTGCGGGCCCCTGTCGCCACGCGACCCCTGCGGCCCACGGTCACCGTGCGGGTCGCTCTTACCCGCCTTCACCTGCCCCTTGCCGTGGTCGACGCTCACGGCACCGTTCGGGCCGGGCAGCCCCGCACTGCTGCTCGTGCCGGAGCGGTGGATCGCGTCGGCGATGGCCGCGGCGCTCGGAGCGATATTGAGCACGACTGCAAGCGCGCCCACCGAAACCAGAGTTGCGGATTTCACGCGCGAAATCCGCATTGTTCTACGGCTCACTGAGAACCTTCCTCGCGAAACTTGGGAAGCGGCCATGCCGTATACGCACGCACCGAGCGCGCTCACCAGACGGCGGCCATCGACGGTTTCATTGTTCACTTCCGGCGATGAAATAGTCAGGAATGGGCCCCGACATAGTCCAATATCACCCGGCTGGCGGCAACGAGTCGAATTAGTGCAGGACGTCAGAAATTGCGACTCAATACGACCGGGTGCCGCGGGACTTCTGCGATACGTATGCCGACCTCGAGCGAAGAGCGGCAGGCCCTGCCGTTCGACCGTTCGACCCTCCTCCGGCGTGGGCACCGCCGCGCCCACGCCGGAGGAGACACGGCACAAGGTCCTCGGGCCAGGCGATGGCCGGCGAAGGGACGAGCGAACCGATCCCGAACTACCGCTGCGGCGCGTACCCTTTGGAACACGGGTACACAACTGCGGAGTTGGCCCCCAGCGCAATGAAGGCGTGGCCCGGTCACTCCGAGCGAGAAACACCCGCAGTGGTGCGTGGTGCCGTCCAGCCGGACCGCCTCCAGTTTCCCGAACGCCCGGGAAACCGATACGGATATCGACCACGACGTCCATGACGGCGCCGCCACCGCATGTCACATCCTTGGCCCGTCCAGCGGAACGACGCGTAGTGAATACCGCGGAGAGCGCCACTGAGGAGGTGAACGCCGCGGGCGTGCCGGCCCAGGGCCCAACTCCCCGCCGTCACACGAACCAACGTCCTGCCACGCAGCCGTTCCCGCCGAACTAGTGTCTTCGGGACAGCAGCCGCGCGACTTTGGCCAGGAGAGGGACACCGTCACGCGGAAGCTCGCGGACCGGTGCGCAGCACTTCCTCACCGCGCGGTCCGCTGTCCTCTCTGCCCCGTGGGGGTGCCACGTGATACCGGGAATCCTCCAGGAGACCCAGCAGGTAATGACCGTATCCGCTCGCGAGCAGCGGCTGGGCCAGCTCCCGGAGCCGGTCGTCGTCGATCAGTCCGGCCCGCCAGGCCGCCTCCTCGACACAGCCGACCTTGAAGCCCTGACGCTGCTCGATCACCCGGACGAACTCCGACGCCTCGACCATTGAGGCAAAGGTCCCCGTGTCCAGCCAGGCGGTGCCCCGGTCAAGCCGGGTGACGTGCAGTTCCCCGGACTCCAGATAGACGCGGTTGAGGTCGGTGATCTCCAACTCGCCCCTGACGCTGGGTCTGAGGCCGCGCGCGAAATCCACGCCCCGGTTGTCGTAGAAGTACAGGCCGGGCACGGCGTACCGCGACTTCGGCCGGGCCGGTTTCTCCTCGACGGACAGCACCCGTCCCTGCTCGTCGAACTCCACGACACCGTAGGCCGAGGGGTTGGCGACCTGGTAGGCGAACACTCTTCCGCCCGTCAGGTCGCCGTAGCAGGACAGCTGTGTGCCCAGTCCGGTGCCGTGGAAGATGTTGTCGCCCAGGATCAGGGCAACCGGCTCGCCGCCGATGAAGTCGGCCCCGAGGACGAGGGCATGAGCGATGCCCTTCGGGCACTCCTGTGCCACATATTCCAGCCGCAGCCCCAGCTGGCCGCCGTCGCCGAGCAACCGGCGAAACTGATCCTGGTCTTGCGGGGTGGTGACGATCAGGATCTCCCGAATGCCAGCCATCAGCAGTGTGGAGAGCGGGTAGTAGACCATCGGTTTGTCGAAGACCGGCAGGAGTTGTTTGGACACCGAACGGGTCAAGGGCCACAGCCTCGAGCCGGTACCTCCGGCCAGCAGAATTCCGCGCACGGCATCACCATAGGCGAACTGCCAGCAGATGCCCCTTTTATGCCACGCGTGGCGCACCGGCCGGTGCCTTCGGGGACACGAGCGGGCCCCTCGGCCGGATGCTGTCACCGCGGCGGTCGAGACGATCGCCGGCCAGAGAACCCTCCCCCCACTACATCGGGGGCGTGGAAACGGGGTTGATCACCGTCACGGACGAACTGCACGCCCCCACGCCGTGGGCCGATCTCGACCAGGGGCCCTCGCGGCCCAGTCAGCCGCCCAGCCCATGCCAGGTACAGAAGTCCGCAGAGTCATCGACCATGCACCGACGACCGTGAGGCTCGGCATGAAGTGATCCCGGCTCTGGGCTCACGTCGGGTAGTCGAAGTTGAAGGACCCACGGTGATGCCGTGCGCCTGGAGGCCACCAGAACCAAATGGTCTCGCCCGGGGGGACCCGCGAGGTCCGACCTCGGCCTGGTGCTGCCATGGCGCTGGTGGTTCTCCCGACACCGAAGACTTCCGGCCGCCCAAACGCCGCGAACGCTTCGACACTGAGGGAGTACACCGCCTCCTGCAGGAACTGGGGCGCGTCAGCCTCCAAGAACAAGCCCCAGCACCAGGCCGCGGATCCACTCGAGTCCCCACGAGTGGTGGCTCCCACCCGGTGGACTGAGCAGTCGCTTGGTCCACCCAGGGCCGCCTCGTGCTCCCAACAGGTGATAATTCCGATATATGAATTATCGCCCGACAACCGTGGTAATGATCCGCTCTGTCCAAGTGTGCAGCCTCTGCTTGGCAGAGCTCCCCTAGGGGACTGCCGGCTCGGCGTTGCACACCCTCAGAGAATGGAGACACGCGAATGAAGTACGGCTTGAGAGGCTTGTCCGCAGTGATCGGAGCGGTCGCCGCTGGGGCACTCCTCGCCTCGCCTGCGGTCGCCCAGAACGCCACGCACGCGGCGGCCGGAGCCAAGTACTCCACACCCCGACTCCCGTCCGGGAAGTTGGCGAACGAGAACGGCCATAAGAGCGGTGGAGTCGGCACGCGCTGCCGCGAGGACGAGCGCGGCTTCGGCACGGCCATCGTGGCCAACGGAACCTTCGCGAACGCCGAGTTCCGCCTGGTGACGAACGGTAAAGGGGAGGCCTTCCTCAACGACAGCCGAACCCCGGGGGTATGGACGGACATCGATGTCGTCCCCAACGCCCCGAAGTGTGTGATCGACGCCGACGTGTCTGCTACCGACAGCGGCGCACCCAACCCCAACAAGCTCTTCCTCACCGTGGAAACCGACAGGGGGGCGATCTACGAGGCCGTATGCAACATCACCGCGACTCCGTTCAGCGCGTCGAACCTGGGGGCTCTCTGCGGCGCAGGCTTCACTGAACTTTCGGGGACACCGGTGCGATAACACTCCGTGTGCCGGCCCCGGTTCTTCCGCCCCGGGGTCGGCACACACGGTCTATGCGGCCAACCCCTCGACGAAGATGCCCGGTTCGCGCCCTCGTAGTCGACCGGCCTCGTGGACCGCAGACGCTGTGCAGCCGCCTGGTGTTGTGGAATTCGGTGGTCCAGGCGGCAACCCTCTCGGGGTGGCACGCGGATGCGATCAGAGAACCTCGACACGCTCGTCCCGGCAACGGTTGCGGGCATCGAAGACGTATGCCCCTGCTTCTGCGACGAGCGCGTAGTCGAAGTCGTCGTGGTCGGTGGCCACCACGACCACGTCGGCTGCCCTGATCTCCTCCTCGGTGAGTTCGACCTGGGTGATCTCCGGGGGAACGAGGTGCGAATCGGTGTGCGACTCCACCACGAACAGCCGGGCGCCGAGATCCAGAAGTGAATAGGCAAGGACCAGGGCCGGAGAATCGCGGATGTCGCCGACGTTCTTCTTGTAGGCCAGGCCGAGTTGCAGGATGCGCGAGCCGTTGACCGGTTTGCCGCGATCATTCAGCCCACGGATGATCCGTTCCACTACACGGGCAGGCATTTGATCGTTGATCTCATGGGCCAGCGCGAGAAACCGGAGGTCCTGCTTCAGCAGGCTCCTCACTTGCCACGACAGGTAAGACGGGTCGACAGGAAGGAAGTGCCCACCGACGCCCAGCCCAGGCCTGAAGGGCATGAACCCGAACGGTTTCGTGCTGGCAGCTTCGATGGCCTCCCAGATGTCGGCCCCCAACTGTCGGAAAACTATGGCCATCTCGTTGACCAGCGCGATGTTGACATGCCGGAAGGTGTTCTCAAGCAGTCTGGTCAGCTCAGCTGTTCGGCAGGAGCTCACGCAGACGGTTCGCTCCACGATAAGGCCGTAGAAGCGCTCGATGCTTCGCAGCGATTCGGCATCGATACCTGAGATCACCTTGGGTGTGTTCTCCAGATGCCAGTCCGGGTTCCCTGGGTCGACGCGCTCGGGACTGTAGCCGAGGTGGAAGTCATCGCCTGCCTTCAGTCCGCTGCCCGCCTCCAATAGCGGGCGCAGCAGACTCTCGGTCGTCCCCGGATACGTCGTGGACTCAAAAATGACCGTGGCGCCCCGGGTGATGTGAGGGGCGATGCTTCGCCCGGCACACTCCACGAAGCTCAGATCCGGTACCCCGTTACGCAGTGGCGTGGGCACCGTGATGACACACACGTCGAAGGCGTCGACCCGACAAAAATCGGTGGTGACATGGAGGCAACCACTTCGCATCGCTGCCATGAGGCGTGCGTTGTCGATGCCTTCAACGTAGGAGTCGCAGGCCTTAAGACGCTCGATTCGTAGTCTATCCGCGTCCAGGCCGACGACGGAGTAACCCGCCTCAACCCCACGAATGGCCAGGGGAAGGCCTGCGTATCCCATACCTACGATAATCAGCCTGGGCTTGACTTCGGCATCGCTCTTCTGCCGCACCTTCACCACACCCACTTCTCTCCCGAGGAGTCCACCGGCATATGCCAGGGCCTAGTTATGCACCAAAGTGGCGTCGGTCGGCAACCTTGGTGTGGGTTTCCTGCCAGCATCACCCTATTTCCGTAACCGATCCCGTGACACACCCGAACGAGTAGAGGTCGACTGACAGAGTTTCAACTTGGTCGACAACTCGTATAAGTGAACGTTGTATCGACAACTCGTATAGATGAACATTGTTTCGAGGACGGTCAAGTCCTTGCATGAGGCACCGACTTCCAAAACCCCTGAACCGGAGTGACACCACACATGAATCAAGGTTCCAAGCATCTGGTCACCGGTGGAGTCAGCTTCACAGGCTGCATTCTCGCGGCCCGGCAGGTACACACCCGTCCAACGCCCTACCTCGGTGATGTGGCTGTCGCCACGGGGGCTGAGAGTCGAGAGATCGACGGCTGCGGTAGTAGTGCTGACGGCAGGTCACCCGCCGGTCTTCAGGTCAGCACTGGACGCAGACCTCGCCACCGCAGCCGGCAGGTCCGATGGCTTGCGGGTCGTAATGGCAGCGCTGGCTGGAGCCGGCTTCAGCTTCCTCTTCCACAACAGCCATCCGGGGGAATCTCTGGAAAAGTACCACCACTTTGTCCCAGGTCGGGGGCCCTGACGGCACCGCAGTGATGTAGGTGCACCGAACGCCGCCAGGGGGCGGGGCGTGCCCGCAGTGGACCCTTCTGCGGACAAGCGCAAAGATTCCAGCCGCCCCCTGGTGGCACCCACATTCCACCGATCCGCCTTTCCAGTTGTCACCGCTCCTGGTGGAGCGCCTACGCCGGCCCCGTTATTTTTCGAAACCGCTCAGGCGGTACGGAGTGACGGTGATCGTCGATCTGGACTCAACCCCGCGGTTCCTTGCGCGCACTGTGCCCCGACTCTGCTCCGTGCTCGCCGCCGGAGCACTCGCCGACGTTGCGTCGGTGGACTCGGCTGACACCGACGTACCGCCGTGGTGAGTGGAGTTTGCGACAACCGACGAGATGCCGTCTCATAAGCCGGCTGAGCCGGTCGTCATCTCAAGACGTGGACTCTACTGGGTGATCGCGACTGGGACTGAACCACCCGGGCAGGAAGCGGCTCGATGATCGCTCGTATCGACGAAGAGAGCCATCTCCTTGCAGGGAGATTTCGCAGGTACCTGATATGACTGGTCACTCTATTTCATTCGCCCTGTCATACGGCTTTCCGACAGTCCGGTCGGCGGACCTTCATCTGCAGGCGGCATCAGAGGGCGCAACCAATTAAGTTCTCCAAAGATACCCAGGTGACCGCCACAAAGCGTGTAACATGACATTCCGTGAGGATCATCTCAGAGTCACCCCACGCGCACGCGGTGGCCATGTCGTATCTGCAGTACGTCCTTGAGGGGGACTGGGTCGAGAGGCGAAGACTGGAGAAGGAATATCCGAATCTCCCTGCCGGCATTGCCGTGGTAGGACTGAAAGCAGTGGATGAAATCGCGCTGCCCGCCATTCGGCAAACCCCAGACGTCCACAAAGAGAGGAGGATTCTGAATTCACGCCAGATTTTCGCTACGCGGGAACGCGTACCCCCTCGGGTGTTTTCTAGGTTGCAGACTCGAATGTTGGCCCACTTGGTACTGCGCCTTATCAGCACGGAACGCACTGCCATCGGTTTGTCTCGTAGAGAAGAACGACTATTCGACAGAGCCCAGCGCGCCCAGAGGCTCCGAGTCCTGGCCGGAAAGTGGTACTAGCCCTCCCACGCTCCGGCAGGATCGATCGACTCACTTTCCGTGGGGACACTTCGGTGTGCGGTCGAAGAGTCAAGGACGAGCGGCAGCCGCGGTTGGGTATGGCCTCTTGTGGCGACGAAGACCATCAATCGCCGCACGGACCTCAGGGACGTCGTGCCGCTATCAGTCGCCACCCTGCAGCCGCGCCGGTGCGGGAGACACCCCAGCTGAATGCATCATCTTGGGTGCAGATTGGTTTTGGGATGGTCTGCCCCACGCGTCCCTGGACGTCGCCACCCCTTCTCCGAGGACGACGTCGGCGTTATCACCGGCGGTCTTGCCATCCGCACCGCTCCCGGCCGTGACGGACGGCGCAGGATCACGCCTCGGGCAAGGTCGCCCTCGGTGGCGAAGGTCCACTGGTCGGGGATACGGGCCGCTTGCCAGCGTTCCCGGCGGTGACAGGCGGACGCACGGTCATGGTCCACCGTCCCATCCAACTCCGCCTGAAAAAACACTAATTGAAATACAAGACCCCGGCGGTGCCGGAGTACTGGCGTTGCACTCCGGCGGAGATAGTGCCCTTCTTCACGAAGCCGGTGTCGTCCAGGATCAACACACCGCCTGCCGTGCCGAGTTGTTCTACGACGTATGCCTGGATGTCGTCGCGCAGGCCGTCGGGGTCCCAGCGGCTGTGGGAAAGCAGGTGCTGCAGGCCGTGTGGGGTGGAGTGGCCGGCGTACTCGGCGAGCTGCCAGCTGTTTTTTCGGCCGCCCGAGCCAAGCAGTCCGCGGACCTAGTCCCGCATCCGCCGCCGGGCCTCCACGCGGGCGAAGCGAGCTCCGGTTTGCAGGAAGAGTTCCTCGAGTTCCAGGTCCCAGGCGTTCGTCGGTACATCGTGGATCACAACAACGGACTGCTCACCGCGCTGTCACTACGTGCGGCGCGGACACCCGTTGATGGGACGGCCGGTCCAAGACCGTCCCTCGCATGCCCAATCCCCGCTACACCCCCCACCGCCAGGCCGTTGACCAGCAGAAGCACAGAAGTCCGGCTGGAGTATTAGATCACCAATGGCTGGGCGTACCCGTCCAGGAACCGGCCGATCCGAGTGATCGCATCCCGCAGATCGCCGACCGCCGTGACACCGCACCGGTCTCGCTGGAGCCGCATGGCCGAGATCCCGTTTGGAACAGCCTTGCGGAATTGAGAGTGCGCTGAAGGGATTTCCTTCGGCCTACCGAGTGAGTTTTCGATCCAGACCCCAGGTAAAGGGTTACTTTCGGACAAGATCGTCCTGAAGTGCGGCAGCATGCCGCCACACGAGTGCACGACCGTGCGCGATACCTGGAACTACAGAGAGGCGCCTTCCATGTCCGTCCTGAGGAAATCCCTTCGCATTTTCCCCGCCGTCACCCTAGGAGCTGCACTTCTGGGGATGAGTGCCGGTCTCGTGCGAGCGGTCCCAGCCGCGCCCCAGAAAACACAGAAAGCCACCCGTGCTTCCGACGACTGGCGCAAGACGGCCGTCCAGTACGCGGACGCCCACTGGAACTGGAGCACATGGGACGACAGCACCCCGCGAGTGAAGGACGGCCAGGCTCAGCCCTATTTCGAATGCGCCGAGTTCGTCGCTCGCGCCCTTGCAGCGGGCGGCCTCATCCCCGGACTGAAGCCGGATGACCCTCAGGACTCCTATTACCACTACAAGGCACCGAACGGCAAGGAATACGACCTCCTGCTGATCTCGGACGTCATCGGCTACCGGAGCCTCTACGACTTCATCATGGACTACGATCTCGGCGCGGACATCGGTGACGATCCCACCCGGGCTCAGCCCGGAGACGTGGTGGTCATCTTCAACTCGGACTACTCGGACAAGCTGCACACGGGTCTCGTGGCCCAAGAGGTGAAGGGCGACGCGGATTCGACCGTCGACGCCCACAACAACGCGCATTACCGACGCACGTACCACAAATTCGATGCGGCCGGATACGCCCACATCATCCATATCGATCCAGATGTGATCAAATCACAGAGGCCCGCCGTTCAGCCACCCTCCGACCCGGACCTCATCCGCTCCCACGCCAGTCACGCCCGCCCCTCCTAGCCTCAATACCGGGACTCTGTTGGTGATCTTGTCCGTGAAGCTGACGGTAGGGCCGTCGGATGGTTCGCTGGAGGAGTGCGGGGTGGCCTCGGATTTTGGGGTGTGGGGGCAGTGTCGTTACGGCCGGGGAGTTTCCAGCGGATTCCGGTGAGGCCGGTGGGAACAGCTCGGGTGGCGTGCCCGAAGGGCACTGCAGCGATGCTTATCCGGGACCGGCTCGATGTCCTGTTCGAGGACGACGCGTTCGTCGGGCTGTATCCCTCCGACGGCAAGCCGGGGCTTGCCTCCCGGACAGCCGGCGCTGGTGTCGGTGCTGCAGTTCGCGGAGAACCTCTCCGACCGCGCGGCGGCGGACGCCGTCCGCACCCGAATCGACTGGAAGTACGCCCTCGGCCTTGAACTGGAGGATCCGGGGTTCGACCACTCGGTTCTGTGCGAGTTCAGGGCCCGACTGGCCGAACGGGACGGCGCCGTTGATGAGTTGCTGCCGCTGATGCTGGACCGCCTGATGGAGGCCGGCCTGCTCAGGACCAGGGGCCGGCAGCGTACCGACGCCACATGTGCTGGCCGCGGTTCGCACCCTCAGCCGCCTGGAACTGGCCGGGGAGACGCTGCGGGCGGCGCTGGAGGAACTGGCCGAGGCTGCCCCCGCCTGGCTGACTCCGCTGATCGAGCCCGAGTGGACCGAGCGATACGGACGCCGGGTGGAGATCGGCTAGTGCCGCATCAGGCAACGTTTGCCCTGTTCGCGACCTTGCGGAGGCGTTCGTCGGCGGCGTGTTTGTTCCGCCAGATGATGTAGCGGCGGATCATGCTGCCCTGCTCCTTGTGGCTGGCGTGGTCGGTGCCGTCGAGAGCGAGGTAGCGCAGGGCCGTGAACTGGGCCTCGATCCGGTTGAGCCAGGAGCTGTTGGTCGGGGTGTAGGCGATCTCCACGTTGTTGGCCGTCGCCCATGTCTCGACCCGCTGGCACCGCTTCGTGGTCAGGTGCGGGGAGTAGTTGTCGCAGACGATCGCGATGCGTTTCTCGACCGGGTGCAGTGAGCGCAGGTAGCGACAGAACTTCAGGAACTTCGACCTGTTCTTGGTCTTCTTGATGTGTCCGTAGAGCTGGTCCTTGGTGAGGTCGTAAGCGGCGAACAGGTGCCGGACCCCGTGCGGGCGGGTGTAGGTCGCCCGCCGCCGGGGCCGAGGACCGCGATCAGGGTCCTTGTGTCGGCCGCCGCGTTCGGCCCATTGCCGGCCGGGGTGGGGCTGGAGGTTGAGCGGGCCGAACTCGTCCATGCAGAAGACGACGTCGGGCTCGCCCTCCTCGGGTATGACCTCGCCGTCGGCGATCGCGTAGAGGTGCTCGACCCGCACCTTCTTCGCCGCGTAGTCCGGGTCACGGGAGGTCTTCCAGGTCTTCACGCGTTGAAATGAGACGCCCTCCTCGCGGAGCAGGACCCGTAGACCCTCGTGGCTGATGTCGTCGACCACCCCCTCGGCGACCAGGAAGTCGGCCAGCTTGGCCAGGCTCCAGGTCGAGAACGGCAGGCCGTGCTCGGCCGGCCTGGACTTGGCGGTCTTCTTGATCTCCCGGCGCTCCGCAAGCGTGAAAGTTCTCGGCCGGCCGCCTTTGTACTTCGGGTAGAGCGCCTGGAAGCCGTCGGCATTGAAGTTGTGGATCACGTCCCGGACCCGGTCCGGGCTGGTGAACGTCACTTCGGCGATCTTCGTCACCGGCATGCCTTGCGCAGATAACAGCACCATCTGGGCGCGGCGCCAGGTCACCACCGACCCGGTACCCCTGCGGATGATCCGCAGCAGCCGCCTGCCCTCGTCATCATCGATCTTACGGACGCGTACTCGCTCTGCCACGGCCACAGCCTGACGGTTACGAACTACCCGGCACAAACACGTCACGCCGCGTGCGCTACTCCGGAACAGACCCGCACCGTCGCGGGCTACCGGACTCGAACCGGCTCAGACCGACAAAGGGTCACAATCTCGAAGATTGAAGCGGATTTCCCATCTCGCCTTTGCCCACGACGGCTGACCACAGCCTACCGACAACCACCATGCTCTACAGGGCAAACGTTGCCTGATGCGGCACTAGCTGCCGGGCCGGAAGGCAGCCGTGACCGCCCGGGCCGGGGAATTCGGCAGGGACGGACAGAAGATCCTCACCACAGCCTGGGCCTCCAACGCCCCACCCCACCTCCGGCTGCTGCCACAGGTGGAGACCCTCCGCCAGGTCTGGGTCCACCACTACTACTGGGACATGGACCAAGCCCTGCGCTGGCGTGACGGCCACGCCCTGCCGCCCGCCTCGCTGCGGTTCGACTCCCCCTATGACACCGACGCGCACTACTGCGTCAAACGGGACACCGCGTGGAGCGGATACCGGACGTATTTCACGGAAACCTGCGACGAAGAGCGCCCCGAGTTCTCCCTGTCATATGGCTTTCCGACAGGCCGGCAGGTGGACCTTCATCTGCAATGCGATACCAGAGGACACAACCAATTAAGTTCTCCGAAGATACACAGGCAAGGGACACGAAGCGTGTAACATGACATTCCGTGAGGATCATCCCGGAGCCACCCTATGTGCACGCGGTGGCCATGTCGTATCTGCAGCACATCCTTGAGGGGGACTGGGTCGAGAGACGGGGACTGGAGAAAGAATATCCGAATCTCTCCTCCGGTATCGCCGCGGTAGGGCTGAAAGCGGTGGACGAAATCGCACTGCCCGCCACTCGACTAACCGCGGACGTCCACAAAGAGAAGAGAATTCTGCATTCGCGCCAAATTTTCGCCACGCGGAAGCGCGTACCCCCTCGGGTCTTTCCTCGGTTGCAGACTCGAATGTTGGCCCGCCGGGTGCTGCGCCTTATCGGTACGGAACGCGCTGCTGTTGGTTTCTCTCGTAGAGAAGAACGGCTATTCGACAGAGCCCAGCGCGCCCGGAGGCTCCGAGACCTGGCCGGAAAGCGGTACTAGTCCCACGCTCCGGCAGGAGCTAAGGACGAGCGGCAACTCCGCTTGGGTACAGCCCTCTGTGCCGCCATCAGTTGCCGCCCTGCAGCAGCGCCGGGGCGGGAGACACCACCGCTGGATGCATCATCTTGAGTGCGGATAGGTTTTGGGGTGGTCTGTCCCACGCAGCCCTGGACGCCGCCAGCCCTTCTCGGAACTGGTGCGTCTCGCGGGCCGTTGCGCGACGAAGGTCCTCGACAAGACACCGCGGGCGGCGACGATCAGACACGAAACAGGTCGGCAGGCGCGGATCGCCATCGGTCGGCATCGCCCATGATCGACCGGTCGACGGTCCTGGCCGCAGTGGTGATCGCGACGTTCTGGGGGTCAAGTGACAGGTGGCGGCCCAGAGCAAGAACGAGCGTGCCTGGTTTTGGCGACTCTTGTTTGCGATCAGCCATCGGTCGATATTCCCCGTCCCCACGACAGCAGCTCAACACTCGGAGCAGTGGAAACCGGCGCCACCCCGAAGCGACACTCGGGTCTTCGGCCTCCACAGCCTCAGCCCACGACACAAAAACGGTCCACCGACTCCGTCGGCGGACCGTAACGAAACTTCGAGGCTAACCAAACCGGCGCTTCGGTACTCGCCGAACGCACCGGCGATGACCCGCGTCACGTCATCGTCGCAATGCCACGTGCACACAGATGAAACGGACGATACGCGAGGCCCAAATCGATCTGGTCCCGGTAAGAGCAGTCAGCGAGAACCCCCGCCAGTGATCACTTCCAAGTTCCGCCGCACAGTGCACCATCGGTGATCAAATCCAGACAGATCAAGTCGGCAAGAAGACATCTCGTAGATGTACTTCCGAGCGCAGCGGCATCCGAGTTGTCTGCCACAGAGCGGCCCTGGACCGCATTTGACCCCCGGAATGCCCGATACGCGGCGTGGACGCCAGACAGAAATGACCACACCTGTAGCGCAGATTCGACCTGGATTCGACCCCGAAGGTTTGTTTTGCAGGTAAACATGGCCTCTGACCTGCGGAAATACGGGGCGGCAGACGAGTCGGGCTGTACGCCGGGTTCTGTGCCCCGGTCCCTCGCGGGTGCCGGGGTGACGGCCATCCATCTAGGGCCGGTGTTGCCACCGGCCTCGTGCGGTCTACCCGGGGACTCGGGCGGGCAGCCCTCGAACGTCCCCGCAGAGCGCGTTTTGCCGCGCTCCTCTTGACCTTGCTCCGGGTGGGGTTTACCTAGCTGCCCAGGTCGCCCTGGGCACTGGTGGTCTCTTACACCACCGTTTCACCCTTACCGGGGACCGAGGTCCCCGGCGGTCTGCTTTCTGTGGCACTGTCCCGCGAGTCGCCTCGGGTGGCCGTTAGCCACCACCCTGCCCTGTGGAGCCCGGACGTTCCTCGGGAAGACCCCCGTCAAGGGGACTCCACGCGGCCGTCCGCCCGGCTCGTCTGCCGTGTGGACCATGTTACCGGGCGGGACGGCCTCTTCGGTGCCGAGGCCAGCGTCGCCAGCACCGAGCCTGTGAGGATCAGCGCGAAGGAGACGGCGATCGTGGGCGTGAAGCTCTCGCCCAGGAAGAGGGCGCCCGCCGCCACCGCCACCGCCGGGTTGACGTACGTGATCACCGTGGAGCGGGTCGGGCCTATCTCCTTGATGAGCTCCAGGAACGCCACGAAGGCCACCGCCGTGCAGAGGACGCCCAGGGCGAGGAGGGAGAGCAGGGCGTTCGTTGAGGGGACGGAGGACGGCCAGGTCGCGGCCGCCGCCGGGGCGTAGACCACGGTCGCCAGGGTCAGGCACGGCGCTATCAGCTGCAGCGTCGGCACGTCCTTCAGGCGGCGGGCCGCTATCAGGGGGGCCGTCGCGTAGCCGATGACCGTGAGCAGGACCTCGCCCAGCGAGCGGGCGTCGCCGCCGGTGAGGTGGGGGATGGTGAGGACCGCCACGCCGGCCAGGCCGATCAGGAGGCCGGCGATCCGGCGGGCGCCCAGGTGTTCGCGCTCGCCGCCGAAGTACCTCCCGGCCACCACGCCGACGATCGGTACGCCGGCGATCAGCAGGCCCGCCGTCGAGCTGGAGAGGTGCCGTTCGGCGTCCGTGAGGGTGAACCAGGGGCCCATGATCTCTATGCACGCGAAGGCCAGCATCGGGCGCCAGTGGGTGCGGAGGGTGAGGAGGAGGCCGCCCTGGCGGATGGCCAGGGGGAGGAGGAGCAGGGCGCCGACCGCGCACCTCGCGAACACCACCGTCGACGGGGACACCTCGTCCACCGCCACCTTGATCATCAGATAGGGGATGCCCCAGATCACTCCCATGAGGGAGAACAGGAACCAGCCGCGTGCAGTCATACGGAAAGCTTCGCCGTCAGTACCGTTCGGCGTCTTGAACGCTGTTGCGGTACGCCGCCGGGGTCACGCCCAGCACCCGGCGGAACCAGCGGGTCAGGTGGGCCTGGTCGGCGAAGCCCACCAGCGTCGCCACCTCCGCCGGGCGCAGGCCGGCCTCCAGCAGCCCACGGGCACGGTTCACCCGGTACTGGGCCAGCCAGGCGTACGGCGGCACGCCCATCGTCGTACGGAACGCCCGGAGCAGCTGGTAGCGGGAGAGGCCCAGGTCCGCGGCCAGGTCGGCGAGCGACGGCGGACAGGTCAGCTCGTCGGCCAGGCGGTCCCGGACCAGCAGGGAGATGCCGTGCGCCCCAGGGACCCGGTCGGTCGCCTGCCGTGCCGTGGAGTGGCGGCGAGAGAGGGCCGTCAGCAGCCAGGGGAGACGGGATTCGGCTTCCAGGGGGTCGGGGCAGGCGGCCAGTTCGGTGTGGGTCCGGCGGAAGGCCGCGGCGAGCTCGGGGTCGTCGAGGACGGGGTCCCGGAAGTGCGGTACGGCGTCCAGGGTCCCGTCCGCCAGCAGGGCCGGGTCCGCGTACAGGGCGCGGTAGGCGTAGCCGTCGGTCGGGGTGGCCGGGCCGCCCGTGTGCATCTCGCCGGGGGCCAGGACGACGATCGATCCGGGGCCGGTGCTGATGTGGCCGCCGCGGTAGTCGATGACCTCGGAGCCGCCGACGCACACCCCGATGGTGAACTCGGCGTGCGCGTGCGGGGCGTAGGTGTGCCGTTCGAAGTTCGCCGTCAGCAGGTCCAGCGCCGGGCCGCAGCGGCCCAGCCTCGCCCTCGTCCACCGTGCCTGTTCCGCCACGTCGTACCCCCTTGCGCTAAGGGTGCAACGACTTCAGGCCCCGTTTCCATGCCGCGTCCAGGTCGGCGTCCTGCGGGAAACGGCCGTGGATCTCCAGGACCACCATGCCGTGGGCGAACGCCCAGGTGGCGCGGGCCAGGTCCCGGTCGCCGCCGCAGGCCCGCAGGAGCGGGAGGGCGGCCCGGTCCTCCAGGCCCTCTGGCAGCTGGGCCCGCGGCAGGGGGCGTTCGGTGGCCAGGCTGTAGAGGTGGGGGTGGGCCAGGGCGTAGGCGCGGTAGGCCTCGCCCAGGGCCTCCAGAGAGCCGGGGTGCCGGGACCCGGCCGCCTCCAGGGCCGCCGCCGACTCCTCCAGCATCTGCGCGGTCAGCTCCACCTCCACGGCGTGCTTGTCCGGGAAGTGCTTGTAGAGGGAGGGGGCCTTGATGCCGAGGCGGTCGGCGATGGTGCGCATGGTGAGGACGGCGGGTCCGGACTCCTCCAGCAGCTCCCGGGCCGCCGCCACGATCTCCCGCGCCCTCGGCGTCAGCCGATCGGCCGCGCCGGTGGCGGCAGCCGCCTCAGAACCGTCGGTCGCGTCAGTCACGCTGGAAGCCCTCCTTCGTCCGCAGCCCGTACCCGAAGGCGCGATCGTACGAGATGTGGGCCAGCCAGCCGCACAGGGCGGCGAACGCCGGGGGCCAGGAGACGAGCGGCTGCGCCGCGTACACCGCCAGCAGGGCGAGCGGGACCAGTGCCCGGTGCATCGCGTTGTAGTACGGCACCGCGCGGGACGGCAACTGGCCCTTGGCCATCGTGGGCGCCTCGCCGAGGGCGACCAGGAAGGTGAGGTCGGGGAGGATCAGGAAGAGCAGGGCCAGGATGCCGGCGAGCCAGCCGTGGTTCACGCCCTCCAGGATCGCGAACGCCGTCCAGAACAGGGCAGCGGCCAGCCAGGCGGTGCGGCGGGCCACCGCGGTGGCGGTGCGGAGGGAGGGGGTGACGTTCGTGGTGCTGGTCATGGCTGCCTCCAGGGGCAATGTCAGCTAACGTCGTTAGCCACCACCGTAAGGCTAACGACGTTAGCCGTCAAGTCCGCCGACTGCGGCACCCTCCGCGGTCACCCCACCATCCGCTCCAGCGCGTCGAACGCCGCCGCCATCCGCCCCCGGTGGTCCTCGACGATCTCGGCGAACGGGTCGCCCGCCAGCTGACGGCTCACCGAGGTGACACACACCGAGCGGTACGCGGCCACCGTCACCGCCGCCGCCAGCTCCGGGTCGGCGAGCCCGGCCTCGGCGAGCGCCCCGGCCAGCGCCCGTTCCACCTCCTCGACCGCCTCACGGGCCCGGGCCCGCAGCGCCGGCGAGTCGGCGACGACCGGCCAGAAGCCCCCGAAGTTCTCCCCCACACCACCCAGCGGATGCCGCGCGTCGATGAACCGGAAGGCCAGCCGGCGCAGCGCCGCGAGCGGGGTCTCGCCGGGCGCGCGCTCCCGCACCGCACCGGCGAAGGCCGCGACGGCTTCCGGGATGCGGTCGAGGAACAGGTCCTCCTTGCGCGGGAAGTAGTTGAACACGGTCATCGCCGACACCCCGGCCGCCCGCGCGACCTCCGCGACGGTCACCCGGTCGAAGCCGTGCTCCCGGAACATCACGGTCGCGACGTTCGAGATGCGCTGCCGCGTCTCCCGCTTCTTGCGCTCCCGCAGGGACTCCCCTGGCCCACCTGGCCTGTTCTCATCGGTCACGAGAAAACTATAGCGGCTCGAAAGTTTTAGTGACTACAGTGAAGCCATGGGCGAGAGCATGGCGACTGCAGGGAGCAAGAAGGACATGGACTACGACGTGGTGGTGGCCGGCGGCGGGCCCGTCGGGCTCTTCCTCGCCGGCGAGCTGCGGCTCGGCGGCGCGAAGGTGCTGGTCGTGGAGCGGCTGGCCGAGGTGGACGAGACCATCAAGGCGGGCGGGATCAACACGGCCGGCGCGGTGAGCCTCTACCGGCGCGGGCTGCTGCCCGACCTCCAGGCGGCCTGGGAGCGGAACCGGTGGCGGATGCGGGCCTTCCTCGGGGACCGGGAGCAAAAGCAGGGCGCCGACGCGCCCCGGACTCCCCCGAAGTTCGCCGGGCACTTCGCCGGGATCATGATGCGCGGCGACCTGTTCGACGACTCCGACCCGGCGTTCGCCGACATCGGCCCCGCCGACGGCGTCGGTCTCGGCGTGCCGCAGGTGGAGCTGGAGCGGATCCTGGGCGCCCGCGCCGAACGGCTCGGCGTCGAGGTCCGCCGGGGCGTGGAGCTGACCGGCTTCGACGCCGGCGACGAGGGAGTCGTCGTACACCTCGGGAGCGGCGGAGACGTCCGCGCCGGCTGGCTCGTCGGCTGCGACGGCGGGCGGAGCACCGTCCGCAAGCTCGCCGGGTTCGACTTCCCGGGGACCGAACCGGAGATCACCGGCTATCAGGCGGTCGTCGAGATGAGCGGGGGCGAGCGGCTGGGGGTCGGCTGGAACACCACCGACGTGGGCACGTACGTCAACGGTCCCTTCCCCGGCCGGATCCTCACCGTCGAGTTCGACGGGCCGCCCGCCGACCGCTCCGCGCCGATCACCGCCGAGGAGCTCCAGGCCGCCCTGCGCCGGGTGTCGGGCGTGGCCGAGGTGACCATCCACGAGGTGCACTCCTCGACCCGGTTCACCGACAACGCCCGGCAGGCGAGCGGCTACCGCAAGGGCCGGGTGCTGCTCGCGGGGGACGCGGCGCACGTGCACTCGCCGTTCGGCGGGCAGGGGCTCAACCTCGGCCTCGGCGACGCCATGAACCTCGGCTGGAAGCTGGCCGCCGTGGTGCGCGGGAGGGCCCCCGACTCGCTCCTCGACAGCTACACCGCCGAACGGCACCCGATCGGCGCCTGGGTGCTGGACTGGACCCGCGCCCAGATCGCCGTGATGCGCCCGGACCGGCACGCCCGTGCCCTGCGCCGGGTGGTGACCGACCTCGCGCTGACGACGACGGGGACGACGTACCTCGTCCAGCAGATCTCCGGCGTCTGGCAGCGCTACGACCTGCCCGGCGAGCACCAGCTCACCGGACGGAGCGCCCCGGACCTGGAGCTCTCCGACGGCACCCGGCTCGGCGACCACCTGCACCACGGCCGTGCCCTGCTCCTCGACCTCGCCGACGACCCGAAGCTGCGCGCCCGCGCGGAGGGGTACGGCGACCGGATGGACGTCGTCACCGCGGGCTGCCCGGGACGGCCGGAGCTGACCGGTCTCCTGGTGCGGCCCGACGGGTTCGTGGCCTGGGCCGCGGACGGGGACGACCGGGGAGACGACCTCGACGACGCCCTGACCCGCTGGTTCGTCGCCGCCTGAGCGGTGCGCCCGGCGGCCCCTCCGCACCGTGCGGCGGCCCCTCCCCGCCGTGCGGCGGCTCACGCGGGCGCGAACCGTACCTTCGTCGTCCCCGGGTCGGCCTGCGTCAGCCGCACCGGCAGCCGCTCGCCCAGCGGGAGAGGAGCCTCGGCCTCGATCCGGCCTATGACGGCGGGCTGCTGCAACAGCACCTTCCCCACGGTCGGCCGGCGCGGCTCGACCTCCACCACGCACCCGTCGAAGACCTCCCCGACCCGGTCCTTGAGCAGGGCCGCCTCCACGATGTCGACGCACTCCCGTTCCACCGTGCCCGCGCGCCGCGCCCCTTCCGCCATCTGCTTGGGGAGCGTGTCCAGCGCCATCAGCACCCAGTCCGGCGGCTCCTCGCCGGCGGCCGCCGCCAGGCACAGTTCCGAGGCGTAGCGGTCGGCCAGACGGCGCAGTGGCGCGGTGCAGTGGGCGTACGGGGCGGCGACCGCGGCGTGGGTGGTGTTGGCGGGGAGGAGACCGTCCCGGAAGACCGTGTACCCGGCGCCGCGCAGCAGGGTCGTGCACTCCTGGAGGAAGGCCGCGTGGCGGGGGCGGCGCGGGTTCAGGGAGCGGATCAGTGCGGCGTAGGAGACGTGGTGCGGCCACTCGATGCGCAGCGCGTGCGCGGTGCGGCGCAGGCGGGCCACCGCGCCGTCGGGGGCGGTCGGGAGGGTGCGCAGCACGCCGGTGCCGTGGGCCAGCATCAGGTCGGCCGCGGCCATGCCGGTGAGCAGGGAGATCTGGGCGTTCCAGGCGTCGGCGGGCAGCGGGGCGCGGTAGGTCAGCTCGTAGGTGTGGTCGTACTCGACGATCTCCTGCTCGGGCACGTTGAGGGAGATGCCGCCGCGTGCCACCTCCAGGCGTTCACGGGCCTCGCCGATCTCCCTGAGCAGGGCGACGGGCTCCTCGGCGGTCCCCTCGTCGATCCGTTTCTGCACGCCCGCGTAGTCGAGCTTGGCCCGGCTCCGGACGAGGGCCCGGCGGACGTCGGCCGTCACGGTCCGGCCCTCGGCGTCCAGGTCGATGGTCCACAGCACGGCCGGGGTGGGCCGGCCGGGCAGCAGGCTGGCCGCGCCCTCGCTCAGCACGGTCGGGTGCAGGGGGACCTTCTCGTCCGGGAAGTAGAGCGTGGTCACGCGGTGGTGCGCCTCGGAGTCCAGTGCGCCGCCGGGTACGACGAAGGCGGCGACGTCGGCGATGGCGTACCGGACGCGGTAGCCGCCGTCGTGCCGGGACAGGTGCATCGCCTGGTCCAGGTCGTTCGCGGTGGGCGGGTCGACCGTGAAGAAGGGGATGTCGGTCGCGTCGTGGCCGGGCACGGCCGGGAACCTGGCGGTGCTCTCGGCCTCCGCGAGGACCTCGGACCGGAAGGTCTCGGGGACGCCGAGGTCGGCCCGGAGCGCGGCGAGCGCGGCCCGGAGGGGAGCCTCGGGGGCACCCTTGACACGGATGTGGCGGCTGGGCATAGGACGAGCGTAGTCACATCGCACCGCTCAGGCGCTCTACGCTGGCGCGGAGCGTTGATGACGAGCGTCGATGAACGCCGGCGGTGCGGAGCCGTCGGTCAGGAGGAGTACCCGTGCTGGTCCTGCTGCCGCCCTCGGAAGGCAAGGCGTCCTCGGGGCGTGGTGCCCCGCTGAAACCGGAGTCGCTGTCCCTGCCTGGGCTGGCGGCGGCGCGCGAGGCGGTGCTCGGCGAACTGGTCGATCTGTGCGCCGGCGACGAGGAGAAGGCCCGCGAGGTGCTCGGGCTGAGCGAGGGGCTGCGCGGCGAGGTCACGAAGAACACGGCGCTGCGGACCGCGGGCACCCGGCCGGCCGGGGAGATCTACACCGGGGTGCTGTACGACGCCCTGGACCTGGCCTCCCTCGACGCGGCGGCGAAGCGGCGGGCCGCACGGTCGCTGCTGGTCTTCTCGGGGCTGTGGGGCGCGGTCCGGCTGACGGACCGGATCCCGTCGTACCGCTGTTCGATGGGGGTGAAGCTGCCGGGTCTCGGCGCGCTGGGCACGCACTGGCGGGGGCCGATGGCCGAGGTGCTGCCTGCGGCCGCCGGGACGGGGCTGGTGCTGGACCTGCGGTCGGCGGCCTACGCGGCCGCGTGGAAGCCGAGGGGCGAGGTGGCCGGGCGGACGGCGACCGTGCGGGTGCTGCACGCGCCGACCCGGAAGGTGGTCAGCCACTTCAACAAGGCGACGAAGGGCCGCATGGTGCGGAGCCTGCTGGCCGCCGGGATCACGCCGGCCGGCCCTGCTGAGCTGGTGGAGGCGTTGCGGGAGCTGGGGTACGAGGTGGAGGCGGAGCCGCCCGCGAAGGCCGGGCAGGCGTGGGCGCTGGACGTGCTGGTGACCGAGGTGCACTGACACACCCGTAGGGTCTGTTGCAGCATGCGCAATGCCCTTTGCGCGCTCTGCATCGCGTGGGCAGGATGTTCGTCATGCCCACCTCCGTGCTGGATCTCGCGCCCGTCGTGCCCGTCGTCGTGATCGAGGACGCCGCCGCCGCCGTGCCGCTGGCGCGGGCGCTGGTGGAGGGCGGGCTGCCCGTCATCGAGGTGACGCTGCGGACGCCGGCCGCGCTCGACGCGATCCGGGCCGTCGCCGCCGCGGTGCCGGACGCGGTGGTAGGCGCGGGGACCGTGCTGACGCCGGAGCAGGTGACGCAGTGCGTGGCCGCCGGGGCGCGGTTCCTGGTCAGTCCCGGCTGGACGGACGGGCTGCTGGCGGCGATGGCCGCGTCCGGGGTGCCGTACCTGCCGGGGGTGTCGACCGCCTCGGAGGTGGTGGCGCTGCTCGAACGCGGGGTGCGGGAGATGAAGTTCTTCCCGGCGCAGGCCGCGGGCGGCACGGCCTACCTCAGGTCGCTCGCCGGTCCGCTGCCGCGGGCCCGCTTCTGCCCCACGGGAGGCATCGGCCCGGACAACGCGCGGGAGTACCTCGCCCTGCCCAACGTCGGCTGCGTCGGCGGCACCTGGATGGTCCCGGCCGACGCGGTGGCCGCCGGGGACTGGGACCGGGTCCGGGAACTGGCCCGGACCGCGGCGGGGCTCAGGTCCTGATCGGCGGGGCTCAGGTCCTGATTCAGGGACGCAGGTGGGACGTGTCGTTGAAGAGCCGCACGCTCGCGTTGCCGTCCGCGTAGTACGCCACCGCCGACAGCGAGGCAGCCGACAGTTCCATGCGGAACAGGGACTTCAGCGGGGCGCCGAGGGCGAGTTGGACGAACGTCTTGATCGGTGTGACGTGCGTGACGAGCAGGACCGTGCGGCCCGCGTAGGCCGCGATCAGCTTGTCCCGGGTGGCCGCGATGCGGGCCGCCGTCTCGGCGAAGCTCTCGCCGCCGCCGGTGGGGCGGGCCGACGGGTCGGCCAGCCAGGCGGTCAGGTCGTCGGGGTGGCGCTCGCGGACCTCGCCGAAGGTGAGGCCCTCCCAGGCGCCGAAGTCCGTCTCCCTGATCCCTTCCTCGATCGTGACGTCGAGGCCGAGGCGCTCGGCGACGGCCGCGGCGGTCTGCCGGGTGCGGGTGAGGGGGGAGGCGAGGATCGTCTCGATCGTGCCGCGGCGGGCGAGGGCGTCGGCGGCGCGCTGCGCCTGCTCCAGGCCGGCCGGGGAGAGTTCCGGGTCGGTGCCGCCGCTGCCGGAGAAGCGCTTCTGGGGAGTGAGGGGGGTCTCGCCGTGGCGGAGGAGGACGAATGTCGCCGGGGCGCCGAGGTCGGGGGCGGAGCTCCAGCCGGGGGTGGCGACAGAGCGCGCGGCGCGGGTGTCAGCGGCGGTGTCGGTAGTCGTCACAGTTCCGGTCGGTGGGGGCTGGTCGCGCCCACGCGGCGGAGCCGCAAATGTCTCAGCCCCGCGCCCCTTGCGGGGCGCCGCAGTCGCCGCGGATCGAGCGTCAAGCTCCGCAGTAGACCCCGCAGCCGACCACTGTTCGCCCCGCTTGCCCGCGTCCATCGCCTCGTTCGCCAGGCGGTCGGCGTGTTTGTTCTCGGCTCTCGGGATCCACTCGTAGGTGACCTGGCCCGGTGGGAAGACCCGGGACGCCTCCGCCGCCAGCGGCTTCATGTCGGGGTGCTTGATCTTCCAGCGGCCGGACATCTGCTCGATGACCAGCTTGGAGTCCATGCGGACGTGGACGGCCGCGGCGGGGTCGAGGTCCCGGGCCGCGCGCAGGCCGGCCAGCAGGCCGCGGTACTCGGCGACGTTGTTGGTGACGACGCCGAGGTATTCCGCCGCCTCCGCCAGCGTCTCGCCGCTCACCGCGTCGAAGACCACCGCGCCGTAGCCGGCCGGCCCCGGGTTGCCCCGGGAGCCGCCGTCCGCCTCGACGATGAACTCCCTTGCCACGTAAGCCCCTCAAGTATTCCTACAGGCCCGACTCGGACGTGCGCACCAGGATCCGGCGGCAGTTCTCGCAGCGCACCACGGTGTCCGGCGCGGCCTTGCGGACCTCGGCCAGCTCGGTGATGGCGAGCTCCTGGCGGCAGCCCTGGCAGGTGCGGGCGTACAGCTTGGCCGCACCGATGCCGCCCTGCTGCTCGCGCAGCTTGTCGTAGAGCTTGAGGAGGTCCGCGGGGACGGCAGCGGCGATGACCTCGCGCTCCTTGGTGACCGTGGCCACCTCGGCGTCGATGTCCCCGGACGCGGCGTTGCGGCGGGCGGTCGCCTCGTCGATCCGGCCCTGGACGGCGCCGACCCGCTCGGTCAGCTCGGCGACCCGCTCCTGCGCGGACTCCCGGCGCTCCATGACCTCCAGGACGACGTCCTCCAGATCGCCCTGGCGCTTGGCGAGGGAGACGATCTCCCTCTGGAGGTTCTCCAGGTCCTTCGGGGAGGTGACCGCGCCGGAGTCCAGGCGCTGCTGGTCGCGGGCGGCGCGCTGGCGCACCTGGTCCACGTCCTGCTCGGCCTTGGTCTGCTCGCGGGCGGTGTCGCTCTCCTCGGTCTGCGCGGCCACGAGCAGGTCGCGCAGCTGGGTCAGGTCTTTGGTCAGCGACTCGATCTCGGCGTGCTCGGGCAGCGACTTCCGCTTGTGCGCCAGCTGCTGGAGGCGTACGTCCAGGGCCTGGACGTCGAGGAGTCGGATCTGGTCGGCGGGCGCTGCGTTCAGTTGGGGGCTCCAAGGGACGGTGAGTGGCTGGTCCAGGGGTCGGTGACCGTCCTGGAGACGTGCACGCGCAGGTCCCAGCCATGGCGGTCGGAGATTTCGTCGAGCTGGGTGGCGGCCAGCTCGCACCAGGGCCATTCGGTGGCCCAGTGCGCCGCGTCGAGCAGCGCGAGGCGGCTGTGGGCGACCGCTTCCGAGGCCGGGTGGTGGCGCAGGTCGGCGGTGAGGAAGGCGTCCACGCCGGCGGCGCGTACCACGTCGAAGAGGCTGTCGCCGGAGCCGCCGCTGACGGCGACCGTACGGACGACGGCCTCGGGGTCGCCGGCGACGCGGATGCCCTGCGCGGTGGCGGGGAGCCGGGCCGCGGCCCGGTCGGCGAGCTCGCGGACGGTCACCGGGTGGTCCAGCTCGCAGACGCGGCCGAGGCCCCGGCGGCCCTCCGGATCGGTGGGGTCCGCGACCAGGGGGCGTACGACGCGCAGGTCCAGGGCGCCCGCGAGGGCGTCCGAGACGCCCGGGTCGGCGGTGTCGGCGTTGGTGTGGGCGACGTGCAGCGCGATGTCGTTCTTGATCAGGGTGTGCACGACCCGGCCCTTGAAGTGGGAGGCCGCGACCGTCGTCGTGCCGCGCAGGTAGAGGGGGTGGTGGGTGACCAGCAGGTCGGCGCCCAGCTTCACCGCCTCGTCGACGATGTCCTGGACCGGGTCGACGGCGAAGAGGACCCGCGTGACCTCCTGGCCGGGGTCGCCCACGACCGTACCGACCGCGTCCCAGGACTCGGCCCGCTCGGCGGGCCACAGGTTCTCCAGCGCGGCGATGACTTCTGACAGACGGGGCACGGGGAAAGGCTACCTGCCTGTTCCGCGGGGCCGTACCTGCTCGGCCGCCGGAGGCAACGCGCAGCACATCCGCCCCCGTTTCCTCAGGCGAATCGTCGAGTGTGCACCCGTATGTGTGAAGCCACCGTGGGCCGGTGCGCCGCCTGTGCGTGCGAAAACTAGCTTCGTGGCCGGAGGTGACCGAACGATGACGGCCTGTGCGATCGAACCCTCGGCAGCGGACGCGGAAGACAGCACGCCGGGGGCGGGCTGCACCATCACGGTGGACGGGGCGTACGCGGCCCGGCTGGCCCAGCAGGATGGTTCCTGCTACCCGGAGCGCTGGACGCTGGACGGCCCCGAGCCCTACGCCGTACCGCTCCCCGGCAACCAGCCGGAGGAGCCGGACACGGAGGTGCAGCCGCTCGGCGACGGGCGGGTGCTCATCCGCCGGCTGGTGGACGGCCGGCACCACTTCGCCCTTCTCTATCCGACCGGTCCCGGCACCGGCGAGCTGCCGCTGGGGGCGGTGGAGTGCACGGACGAAGGGGCCACGCTACGGCTGCTGCCGCCCGCGCCGGGAGGTGTGCACGCGTACGCGCTCGGCGTCGGGCCGCGTTCCTCCGCCGTCTGGCTGGTGGCGGGCGGGGCCTTCGGGCCGGAGCAGATCGCGGTGGTGCCGGGGCGGTGTGCGGGCGGGGTCTGGCTGGACCGGGCCGGGCGGATGCTGGCCCTGGACCGGGAGCTGGGCGGGCGGACCAAGGCGGTCGTCGTCGACCTGGAGCGCGGCGGCGAGGTGTCGCCGCTGCTGCAGATCGCGGCGGACAGCGACGACCGGCTGCTGCTCGCCGACCCGGACAGCGGGCTGATCATGGTCGGCTCGGACGCGCCCAGCCCCGGGCAGGAACGGTTGGGCTGGGGGGTCCTCGGCTCCACGCTGCCGGTGCGCTTCCCGGAGAGCCTGCGGGTGCCGGAGTGCCCGGACTGCGTGGTCACGCCGTTCGCCGCCCAGCCGGGTCAGGTGCTGGTGCCGGAGAGCTGCGGGGTGGCGCTGCGGATCGACTCTCCGCTCGGCAGCTGGGTGGGGGCCTGGCGGCCCAGAGCCCGCAGAATGTGCCATCTCCCGGCGCCCGAGGGGTGGTTGACGGGCACCGGGGTGTGGACGCAGGACGGGGTGCTGCGCCTGCCGTATGCCACGGGGGAGGTCCCGTGCGGCGTGGCGGCGGTGTCGGTGCCCTGGGGGGAGACGGGGGAGACGGGGGAGAACGGGGGGCCGGGGGACGCGGGCCCGGGGGATCCGGTTCGGGACGGCACGGCTGCCGGGGCGTCGGGTACGCCCGGAAAGCCGGCGGAACCGGACCCTCCGGGACCTGTCGTGGCCCGGCCGGTGCCCCTCCAACAGGCACCACTTGCCAGGCTTGTAACGAACCAGTAGCGGTCGGCGTGGCCGCCTGGATTCGCCCCGTGGTGGGCCCGTTAGACTCGCCGGGCTGTAAGAAAGATCATGTTGACGGGGTGAATTCTTCCGATGAGCGACGCCAGCACGTCCCAGCAACTGTCCGCCGAGGCCCAGGAGACGGACGGCCACGGCAAGCACCGCGGTCACGTCTCGGTCCAGGACAGCGAGACGGCCCCCAGCGGCCGGCACCGCAAGCCGGAGCCGGTCGAGGCGGCAGCCTGACGGCAGTGAGGGAGAGGGGCCCGCCGGGTGACCGGTGGGCCCCTTTTCCGTGCCGGTTCACAGGCGCACGATGACCAGGGCGGTGTCGTCGGTGGCGTCACCGGACGGGAGCAGGTCGGCGAGGACGGCGTCGGCGAGCGCTTCGCACCGGGCGGTGCGGTGGCGGACCAGGGAGTCGGCGAGCCGGTCGAGGCCCTTGTCGATGTCCTCGCCACGGCGTTCGATCAGGCCGTCGGTGTAGAGCACGAGGACGGAGTCCTCGCGGAAGGACACGACGGCCTGGGTCCGGGGGCCGTGCTGGGGGCGGGCGGCCAGGGGCGGGTCGGTGGCCTGGTCCAGGAACTCGACGGTCCCGTCCGGCCGGAGAAGTGCCGGCGGGGGGTGGCCGGCGCAGCTGTAGGTGATGGTGTCGTTCTCCCAGTCGATGAAGGCCGTGGCCACGGTGGTGTTCTCGGCGCCGTCCACGGTGCGGGCGTACTGCCCGAGCACCTCCAGGGCGCGGGCGGGGCCCTCGGGGACCAGCGAGGCGGCGGTGAGGGCGCTGCGCAGTTGCCCCATGACACCGGCCGCGGGCAGACCGTGGCCGACGACGTCGCCGACGGCGACGGCGATGCGGTCGCCGGGCAGGTCGACCAGGTCGTACCAGTCGCCGGCCACGTTGAGGGCCTCGGCGGCGGGCCGGTAGCGGACGGCCGCCGGGTGCCGGCCGACCTGGCGCGGGGCGGGCAGCATGGCTTCCTGCAGGGTCAGCGCGACCTCACGGGCCCGGATGAGCTCGGTGACGTCCTCCAGCCGGTGCAGCAGCAGCGTCACCCGCCCGTCGTCCCCGAACACGGGGATGTCGGTCACGTTGAAGTACCGCTCGTGCCACACCCCCGGCTGGTCGGGGTCCTCGCTGTCGAGGCGCTGCAGCGCCACGACGCTGCGTTCGCCGGTGTCCGCCGCCCGTCGCAGGGACGCCAGAACCCTGAGCAGGAGAGGCTCGGCGGACGCGTTCTCGATGCTGTCCTCGGGCAGGAAGCGCCCGATCATCTGCTCACGGGGCAGGCCCCGCAGGCGCTCGAACTCCGCGTTGGCGTCGGCGTAGATCAGCTGCGGCGTCACCAGCGCCGCGGCCCCGGGAAGGGCCTGGAACACCGCCGCGTAGTCGACCGCCGGACCAGCCATGATCTTCCTTGCTCACCCCGCTGCTCGCCGTCATTTCACGATACGAGGTCTTTTCACGATACGAGCAGGTGGTCGTGGCGCGCACCACGAGACCGCGGCGCCGCCCACGGCGCCGCGGCCGGCCGGTGTCACCCGCGCTTCAGCCCCAGCACCTCCGCCGCCGCGAAGGTCTCCCCCGGCGGCCGCTCCGCGTAGTGCGGCGTGAGCGCGGCGTCGAGTTCGGCGTAGTCGAAGGTGTCCTGCTTGCTGTCGAACTTGGCCTGCACGCGCGGGCGTTCCACGACGGCGACCATGCCGCCGTGGACCACGAGCAGCTGCCCGTTGATCCGCTCGGCGGCCGGGGAGGCCAGGTAGCCGACGAGCGGGGCGACGTGCTCGGGGGCGAGGGGGTCGAGACCCTCGGCGGGCTGCTCGAAGCCGGCGAAGACGTCCTCGGTCATCCGGGTGCGGGCGCGCGGGCAGATCACGTTGGCGGTGACGCCGTACTTGGCGAGGGCGAGGGCCGTGGAGGTGGTCAGGCCGACGATGCCGCCCTTCGCGGCCGCGTAGTTGGGCTGGCCCGCGGAGCCGGCGAGGAAGGCCTCGGAGGACGTGTTCACGATCCGCCCGTAGACCTTCTCGCCGCCCGCCGCCTTGGAGCGGTCCCGCCAGTGCGCGGCGGCGAAGTGGGTGGTGTTGAAGTGGCCCTTGAGGTGGACCCTGATCACCGAGTCCCACTCGTCCTCGGTCATGGAGAAGACCATGCGGTCGCGCAGGATCCCCGCGTTGTTGACGAGGATGTCCAGCTTCCCGTAATGGGCTGTCGCAAGCGTGAGAAGGTCTCGCGCCTGTGAGAAGTCGGCGATGTCTCCCGTATGGGCGACGGCCTGGCCGCCCGCCGCGCGGATCTCCTCCGCGACCTGCTCGGCGGGTGCCGAGGAGGCCGCCCCCGAGCCGTCCCGGCCCGGCCGGCCGAAGTCGTTGACGACGACGGCCGCGCCCAGCCGGGCCAGCTCCAGCGCCTCTGCCCGGCCCAGGCCCCGGCCGGCCCCCGTGACGACGGCGGCCAGCCCTTCCAGCGGCCTCTCCCGCATACGGCGCCCCTCAGATCTCTATGCAGGTGCGCAGGGCGGTGCCCGTGCGCATCTGGTCCAGGGCCTCGTTGATCTCGGCCAGCGGAACCCGGTGGGTGATCAGGCCCTCCAGGTCGATCCGGCCCGCCCGCCACAGGGCGATCGTCCGCTCGTAGGAGCGGACCACGTCACCGCCGCCGTACATGGACGGCAGGATCCGCTTCTCGTCGAAGAACAGCTCGAACATGTTGAGCTGCAGGAAGTCGTCCATGGCGCCCGCGCCGACGACCACGAGGGTGCCGCCGCGCCGGGTGTTCTCGTACGCGGTCCGGGCGGTGGCGGACTTGCCGACGACCTCGAAGACGCAGTCGAAGCCCTCACCGGCGGTGACCTCCTGCTTGGCGCCGGGCAGCTCGTCCGGCGAGACCGCCCGCGTCGCCCCGAACCTGAGCGCCGACTCGCGCCGCGACTCGACGGGGTCGACGGCGACGATCTCGGCCGCGCCCTTGAGCCGCGCCCCCTGGATCGCCGAGATCCCGACGCCTCCGCAGCCGATGACGGCGACCGACGAACCGGCCTCCAGATCGGCCGTGTTGAGGGCCGCGCCGAGCCCGGTGGTCACCCCGCAGCCGATCAGCGCGGCGATGTCGAAGGGCACGTCGTCCGGGATCGGCACCGCGCACCCGGCGTCGACCACGACCTCCTCGGTGAAGGTACCGGTGCCTGCGAAGCCGAAGACGTCTCCGCCAGGGCGCCGGAAGTTGGGGGTGCCGGCGTTCATGAACCCGGCCAGGCAGAGCTCGGTCTGGCCGCGCCTGCACGCGGGACACGCACCGCAGGCCGGCAGCCAGCAGACGACCACCCGGTCGCCCGGCTTCACCCGGGTGACGCCCTCGCCCACCTCCAGGACCTCGCCCGCGCCCTCGTGGCCCGGCACGAACGGTCCCGGCTGCGGCAGCACCCCGCTCATCGCCGACAGGTCCGAGTGGCACAGCCCCGTGGCGCGCACCCGGATCCGTACCCTGCCGGGCCCGAATCCCACCGCCTCGACGTCGTCGAGGACGTCCAGCTTCTCCTGGCCGATCTCGTGCAGTACGGCTGCGCGCATGCTGCGGCTCCCCTCAACTGCTCACTGGATCAAAGGTGTTCGACGATCGTGTCGGCGAGGACGGGCGCGTCCTCGCGCTCTGCGGCGCTCACGGCGACCTGGACCCGCCCGTCGCTCCGCCACATGCGGATGCGCAGGGTCTCCCCCGGGTACACCACCCCGGCGAACCGCGTCGCGTACGACCGCACCCGGCTCACGTCGCCGCCGAGCAGCGTGTCCACGACCGCCTTGAGCGTCATGCCGTAGGTGCACAGCCCGTGCAGGATGGGCCGGTCGAAGCCGGCGAGCTTGGCGAACTCGGGGTCGGCGTGCAGCGGGTTGTAGTCGCCGGAGAGGCGGTAGAGCAGGGCCTGGTCCTCGCGGACCGGGCGCTCGACGGTCCGGTCCGGCTCGCCGGCCGGCGGGGCGAGCCGGGTCGAGGGGCCGCGGTCGCCGCCCCAGCCGCCCTCCCCCCGTACGAAGATCTGCGCGTCGTTGGTCCACAACGGGCCGTCGGCGTCCGCGACGTCGGTGCGCATCACCAGGACGGCCGCCTTGCCCTTGTCGTACACCGCGGCGATGCGGCCCGTCGCGGTGGCGGTGCCCGCGACCGGGATGGGGCGGTGCAGGGTGAGGGACTGGCCGCCGTGCAGCACCCTGGCGAGGTCGACGTCGATGCCGGGCATGGACAGTCCGCTGATCACCCCGGGTGAGCCGGCGCCCGCGACGGTGGCGAAGCTGGGCAGGACGTGCAGCCGGGTCTCCAGGGTGTAGCGCAGTTCGTCGGGATCGGTGGCGGGGCGGCCCGCGCCGATGCCGAGGTGGTAGAGCTGGACGTCCCGGCGCTCCCAGCGGATCTCCCCGGACCTGGGTTCGGCGGCGAGGGCCTTGGCGGCGTCGATGGGCATACGGCTCCTGAAGTGTCTCAAGACCCCGGCACGGCCGTCCGCACCGTCGGCCGCACCGAGGTCGTCCACGGGTGCAGATCTAGAACGCGTTCCATTCCAGCGCCCCTTGTATAGCCCAGCCCTCCGCAGTTGTGAAGGCTCCTGACGTCGTGTCAGATACGACGGCGCCGGACCATGACATTTGTCCCGCCCACGGCCGTACATCCGCCTCTGCCGAACCGGCGCCGCCTTCCGTAAGGTCGTACCGCCGGACAGTACGGCCGGGCGGAACGGAACGAACGGGAACAGGTCCATACAGATCGGGGGAAGAGTGACATGGCGTGGTGGCAGCAGGTGACATGCCGGGTGGACGGGTGGCGGGCGGCTCGCGCCCAGTGGCGGGAGGACATGGCCCGCTTCAGGGAGCAGCAGAAGGCCGCCCGGAAGAACGGCGAGGTGCCCGATCATGCGGGGCCGCCGCCCTCCGGGTTCGCCCTGCTCCCCTGGCTGCTGATGGGGCTGGGCTCGCTCTCCAACCTGCTCCAGGGCAAGACGGCCAACCCGTGGATCGGCGGGATCGGCCTGCTCGCCTTCAACTCGCTGTACATCTACGTGACCTTCCGTTCCTTCCGCAAGGAGGCCCGGGAGGCCACCTCCACCCGTGTCGCCCTGCTGCTGATGGGCCTGCTGACCACCGGCCTGGCCCTGGGCTACGGCGGCAACTGGCTGATGTTCTTCCCGCTGCTCGGCCTGGCCGCGGGCGCGGCGCTGCGCGGGCCCTGGCTGGGCCGGAGCGGCATCCTGCTGGCCTGCTTCGCGGGCGCGGTCTCCTGGTACCGGGACGGCTCCGACGCCATCACCATCGCCTACGGCACCTTCCTGTCCACGATGATCACCGCCGCGATCCTCTCCCTCTCCGAGGCCGTGCGGGAGCTGCGTGCGGCCCGCGAGGAGCTGGCCCGGCGGGCGGTGGAGAAGGAGCGGCTGCGCTTCTCGCGGGATCTGCACGACCTGCTCGGCCACACCCTCTCCGTGATCGTCGTGAAGTCGGAGGCGGCCCGGCGGGTCGCACCCCGGGACCTGGACGCGGCGCTGACGCAGATCTCGGACATCGAGTCGGTCGGCCGGCAGGCGCTGACCGAGATCCGCGAGGCGGTCACCGGCTACCGGGAGGGCAGCCTGGCCGCCGATCTCGTCCGGGCCCGCTCGGCCCTCACCGCGGCGGGCGTCGAGCCGGTGGTCCGGCAGTCGGGGGCGCCGCTCGTCCCGCAGACCGAGACGCTGCTCGGCTGGGTGGTGCGCGAGGCGGTGACCAACGTGGTCCGGCACAGCGACGCCACGCGCTGCGAGATCGCCGTCGACAGCGCCGCCGGCCGGGCCCGGCTGACGATCGCCGACAACGGCTCGGGCGCGGTGGCCGCCGAGCCCCGCCGGGCGGGCGTCGGCGGCACCGGCCTGCAGGGGCTGACCGAGCGCCTCGCGGCGGCGGGCGGCTCCCTCACGGCCGGCCCGGCGCCGCGCGGCGGCTTCACGGTCACCGCGGAACTTCCCACCGAGGCGCTGGAGCTGCTGGCCCCGGTGGCCGCTACGGCACCCAGGGCGAGCTGACGGCCCAGCTGACGTCGTCGGTCCAGGACGTGGCGCTGTCCCAGGCGTTCGAGCCGCCGTCGCTCGCTATGTAGAGGTTGTAGTTGTAGTGGCGCAGGTATTTCGTCGGGTAGTTGTACGAGGCGAAGGACGTGCCCGTGCCGCTCTTCCCGGTCGTCGGGCAGAAGGTCGCGTCCTGCCGGAACGTGATGGTGCCGTCCATCGGCTGCCGGTAGATCCTGTAGTTGTAGTGGCGCAGGTAGTCGCCGGGGTAGTTCCGGGACTCGAAGGAGACGCAGGAGCCGTCCGCGAGGCCGGGGCGGACGATCCAGGTGGCGTCGTTCCTGTCGAGGGCGGAGCTGCTGGACGTGACGGCCGAGAGCACGCCCGCGTCGTTCTGGTGGCGGACGTAGTCGGCGGTGCAGCAGGACGTGGTGGCCCTCAGGGAGATCTCCGAGGCCGGACCGAGGCTGCCGGTGGAGCCGGTCGCGCCGCCGTACCCGACGGAGACGATGTCGGACTGGACGGCGTCGTCGGCCGCGTCGGTCGGGATGCCTGAGGTCATCACGCCCTCGAAGAACGAGCCGATGGAGCCGTTGCTGTTGTCGCCGCCGGTGCCGAGGACGATCGCGCCCTCCTGGTGCATCGGTGAGTAACCGCTGCCGGTACTGGGCTCACCACCGGAATACGTGGTGGTGAGACCGCCCGATTGTGCGTTTCCCCATTTCAGTGCGAAATGGTCCTGCCCGTTGTTCTTCAGCAACGCGGTGACGAACGGTATCGCGCCGGTGCCCGCGTTGGAGGAGTTGGTGCTGTAGCCGAGGTCGGACTGGAACAGCCCGTTCTCCAGGTCCGCCTGGACCCACGGGCCGGAGCCGTAGCAGGGCGAGAACCAGCACTCGGTGCCGAAGTTGATGGCGTCCATGTGGCCGTTGCCGGTGTCCTTGTTGTTGGTCTCGGCGTTGCCGTAGTCGAAGCAGCAGCTGCCGTTGACGTGGGTGCCGGAGGTGACCATGTACATCCCCTCGGCGGCGCCGTTGGTGGCGACTCCCGAGGTGGCGTTGTCCCGGTAGCCCATGCCGGCCGAGATCTCCAGGCCATAGACCTGGTGCCCGCCGACGGTCACCGGCAGCGCGTCCGCCGGGGCCCCGACATCGGCCGCGCCGGCCCCGCCCGCGCCCTCGACGGTGAGGTCGTTGTGCTTGCTGGACTGGTCGTAGATCCTGGTGACGATGCAGGTCGTACCGGCGCAGAAGGAGTTCTGCGCGGCCGCGTCGGCGTAGCCGCCGGTGGCCAGCAGGCCGATGTCGGCCGTGGCGCCGTCCGAGGCGCGCTGCACCCGGTAGAGGGAGCCGCCGTACGACGAGTACAGCGCCCGGACCATGCTGTGCGCGGCGACGCACGGGGTGCCGGCGGCGGCGTAGACGTCACAGGGCAGCGAACCGGCGGCGGACGCCTCGGGGGCGCCGGCCCCGACCAGGAGCGCGGCGACGGTCACGAACGCGGCGAGCACGGACAGGACGGCTCTCCGCACGCGCGGCCGGCGGGAGCGCGGGGCTCGTACCCGTACAGGCACTGAGAACACGGTGCACCTCTTCCTGGTTCCTCGTAGGGCGGTGCGGGTTCCTGACGTCCGGTATCCCGAACACCGTTCGATCGAAATACCGAACTCATTCAGCTGTCGAAATGCCGACCATTCGCCGACCATTCAGGGAATTGCAGAGGCGATTGTTTGAGCACGGTCAACCGGCGTCAAGACCTGCGGCGCGGAACAATGACTGTTCTTTAATTGCCGGGCCCGAGGCTACGCTTGGGCTGTGTACGAGCCTGCGAACGAGATGCCCCGGGACCACCGGCCCGCGAAGTCCATCAGGGTGCTGCTCGCCGAGGACCAGGGGATGATGCGCGGGGCCCTGGCCCTACTGCTCGGGATGGAGCCGGACATCGAGGTCGTCGCCCAGGTCGGGACGGGCGACGCGATCGTGGACGCGGCGCTCGCGCACCGGCCCGACGTGGCGCTCCTGGACATCGAACTGCCGGGCATCAGCGGCCTCGACGCGGCGGCGGAACTGCGCGAGCAGGCGCCGGACTGCCGGGTGCTGATCCTGACCACCTTCGGCCGACCCGGCTATCTGCGCCGCGCGATGGAGGCCGGGGCGGCCGGGTTCCTCGTCAAGGACGGACCGGTGGAGGAACTGGCCCGGGCGATCCGGCGGGTGCTCACCGGGGAGACCGTGGTCGACCCGGCGCTCGCCACCGCCGCGCTCAGCGCCGGGCCGAACCCGCTCACCGCCCGCGAATGCGACGTGCTGAAGGCGTCGGTGGACGGCGCGACCGTCGCCGACATCGCGGCGAAGCTGCACCTGTCGGAGTCGACCGTCCGCAACTACCTCTCCGCCGCGATCGGCAAGACCGGCACCCGCAACCGGGCGGAGGCGGTACGGGAGGCCCGGCAGCAGGGGTGGCTGTGACCTCCCGGCGAGCCGGCCGAAGACGCTACTTCGTCACCTCCGCCGACTCGTAGGAGGTGCCCTGCGGGGCGACGCAGACGAACCAGTTGGCCCCCGGGTAGTCGCGGACCGGCCGGAGTTCCGATTGCCCGCTGTAGTACGGGGAGTCGGCGGGGACGCGCGCGACCCGGGTCGAGGTGCCGTCCTTCCAGTGGCAGGTGACCTCCGCGGCCGTTGTGGCGACCTTGCCGACCACCAGTCGGTCGGCGCTCCCCGGATCGTCACCGAGCCTGGCGGCGGCGGCATCCAGGTCGGTCCCCGAGAGCGGTTCCACCTCCCGCACCGTGTTGAACATGACCACCTGGCGGCGGAATCCGTCATAACCGCGGGTGACGAAGAAGGACGTCTTGCCGATCAGGTCAGCGGGCTTGTGCGCGTCCGCGGGTTCGAGCTGCCAGTCGCGCATCGCCTTCCACTGCTTCTCGGCCTCGGCGCGGGTGAGCGGCGCGCCCCACACCATGACTCCGACACCCCACTTCTTGCCCTGGTAGCTGCCCAGCGCCAGATCCGTCGACTCGGGCGAGTACACGTGGCGCGACTCCGGTGACGTCGGCCGGACCGCCACCTCACTGCCCCGGTCCCCGTGGCCGCCGCCCGGCAGCCCCGTCATCGCCAGCGCGCCCGCCGTCGAACCGGCGGCCAGCACCAGCGCCGTGGCCCCCGCCACCGCCCACCGCCGGGTCCGGCGTCGCCGGCCGCCGCGCATGACCGTCTGCACGGGGGCCATGCCGATCTCGACCCCGTCGGCGGCGTCAGCGAGGAGGAGGGCGATGTCCGACTCCGCCTGTGTCATGTCGTGGTTCTCCCGGTTCATGCTCATCAGTTACGGCCTCCCTGCGTCACCATGTCGGCCAGTCCCGGTATGGCACGGAGTTTCGCGATCCCCTTGGCCGCGTTGCTCTTGACCGTGCCCGCCGAACAGCCCATCGCCTGCGCCGCCTGGGTCTCCGTCAGGTCCTCCCAATAGCGCAGCACCACGGCCTCCCGCTGCCGGGGCGGCAGTTGGGCGAGTGCCTTGAGCAGAGCGCTGCGGTCGTCGGCCTGGGCGATCCGGTCCCCCATGTCCGGCACCTCGCGCACCAGGCCCAAGTCGTCCTTCGACGCCAGGAACTCCTTGAGCTTCCTTCTGTGCCGGCGCGCGTGTGCGTTGATCATCACGCGCCGCACGTACGCCTCCGGGTCGTCGGCGGAGCCGACCTTTCGCCAGGCGACGAAGACCTGTTCGAGCGTCGACTGGACCAGGTCCTCGGCGGCGTGCTGCTCCCCCGTGAGGAGAAATGCCGTACGCATCAGCCGCGGCCAGCGGCCGATCATGAAGCTCTGGAACTCCTCGCTCCGAGCGTCCTTCCGCTCCCCCATGGGCACCTCCTAGATACAAGAAGGAGTCCACGAGCCGCCCGGACCGTTGCCCGCCGTCCCGGAATTCTCCGGCCTGCTTCCCGAAAACCCGCCGGTCCGCCGCCCGGAAGCCCAACGGTCCGCCGCCGGAAGCCCAACGGTCCGCCGCCCGGAAGCCGAACGGTCCGCCGCCCGGGAGCCCTCCGGCCGCCGCCCGGAAGCCCTCCCGCCTACTTCGCCGTGGCCTTCCGCCCCGGCAGCCACAGCAGCATCAGGACCGCCCCGGCCAGGAGCACCCCGGTGCTGGTGCGGAAGGCGGCCGCGTACCCGTCCGTGAGGGCGGCCGCGCTGCCGGACCCGTCGGTCCGGGCCGCCGCGATCGTCGACATCACGGCGAGCCCCAGCGAACCGCCCATCGTGCGCGAGGTGTTGATCAGCCCCGAGAGCAGTCCGGCCTCGGCCGGCGCCGCCCCCGCCGTGGCCTGCGCGGCCAGCGGGGTCGCGGCCAGGCCCGCGCCGAGCATCATCAGGATGCCGGGGAACATGATGGCCGTCACGTAGCCGCCGTGCGGGCCCATCGTCGACTGCCAGGCGAACCCGCTCGCCGCGACCAGCGTGCCGGACACCGCCACCGTCCGCGCCCCCGCCCGCCGCATCAGCCGGGGCGCCGTCTTGGAGCCGACGAGCACCGCGACCGAGCTGGGCACCAGGGCGAGACCGGCCTCCAGCGGGGTGTAGCCGAGGACGTTCTGGACGTAGAGCGTCATGAAGTACCACATGCAGAACATCGCCGAACCGGAGATCAGCATGGCCGCGTTGGCCGACGCCACCGGCCGCCGGCCGAGCAGTCCGAGCGGCATCAGCGGGGCCGCCGTACGTGCCTCGACGGCCAGGAACAGGCCGAGCAGCGCGAGCCCGGCGGCGAGCGGGACCAGGGTGGCGGCGGCCGTCCAGCCCTCGGCCTCGGTCTGCGAGATGCCGTACGCCAGGGTCCCGAGGCCCGCCGTCACCAGCAGGGCGCCGGGCAGGTCGAGGCGCCGTCCGTCGCCGGCCCGGCTCTCCGTGAGCCACAGCACGGACCCGGCGAGGACCAGCGCGCCCACCGGCACGTTGATCAGCAGCACCCAGCGCCAGGACAGCACGTCCACCAGTACCCCGCCGACCAGTCCGCCGGCCGCACCGCCTCCCGCGCCCACCGCCGTCCAGGTGGCGATCGCCCGCGCCCGGCCCGGCCCCTCCGGCACGGCGGCCGTCAGCAGGGTCAGTGTCGAGGGGGCGAGGACCGCGGCGCCCAGCCCCTGCACGGCGCGGGCGAGCAGCAGTTGCCAGCCGTCCTGGGCGAAGCCGCCGCCGAGCGAGGCGAGCGTGAACAGGCCGAGTCCGACCAGGAACATCCGCTTGCGGCCGTACAGGTCGCCGGCCCGGCCGCCGAGCAGCATGAACCCGGCGAAGGCGATGGCGTACGCGTTGACCACCCACTGCAGGCCCGACGCGCTCAGCCCCAGGTCGGTGCGCATCGACGGCAGCGCCACGTTCACCACGGACACGTCGAGCACGACGAGGAACTGCCCGGCGCACGCCAGCGACACCACCAGCCAGGTGGGGGGCGCGACCCGGCGGGGTATGTGTGAGGTGTCCGTGGCTTCGAGCATGGGTGTCATGCTCTCAAGGCGGTTACGGTCCTTGCATCGGCTTTTCGGCCCACGTGGCCCGCCCGGCCCTCGGTCCCGGCCCTCGGTCCCGGCCCTCGGTCCCCCGCCTTCGGTCCCCCGCCCCCGGTTCACGGCCCTCGGTCCCGGCCCTCGGTTCACGGCCCTCGGTCCCCCGCCTTCGGTCCCCCCGCCCGCGGTTCACGGCCCTCGGTCCCGGCCCTCGGTTCACGGCCCTCGGTCCCCCGCCTTCGGTCCCCCCGCCCGCGGTTCACGGCCCTCGGTCCCGGGTCGCGGGCCCTCGGCCCTGCGGCCTACGCCGCCCGTCGCAGCAGCGTCACCACCGCCGCGCCGCCCAGCCCGATGTTGTGGGCGAGCCCCACCCGGGCGCCGGGCACCTGGCGGTCGCCGGCCGTGCCGCGCAGTTGCCAGACCAGTTCGGCGGTCTGCGCGAGGCCGGTCGCGCCCAGCGGGTGCCCCTTGGAGATGAGCCCGCCGGAAGGGTTCACCACCCACCGGCCGCCGTAGGTGGTCGCGCCGGACTCGACGAGCTTGCCCGACTCGCCGACCGCGCACATGCCCAGCGCCTCGTAGGTCAGCAGCTCGTTGACGGAGAAGCAGTCGTGGAGTTCGACGACGTCGACGTCCTCGATGCCGAGGCCGGAGCGGTCGTACACCTGCCGGGCCGCGGCCCGTGACATGGGCTGCCCGACGACGTCGATGCACGAACCCGACGCGAAGGACTCCTCGGTGTCGGTCGTCATCGCCTGCGCGACGATCTCGACGAGACCGGTGAGGCCGCGGCGTTCGGCGAACCGTTCGGAGACGACCACGGCCGCCGCCGCGCCGTCGGAGGTGGGCGAGCACTGGAGTTTGGTGAGCGGGCGGTGGACGGTGCGGGCGGCGAGGATCCCGGCGACGTCGTACACGTCCCGGAACTGGGCGTACGGGTTGTCCGCGGAGTGCCGGTGGTTCTTGGCGGCCACGGCGGCGAGCTGTGCCTCGGTGGTGCCGTACCGCTCCATGTGCTCGCGGGCCGCGTCGCCGAAGATCTGCGCGGTGGGCGGGGTCGCCTCGAAGCCGTGCCGGGCGGCCATGACGCCGTAGTGCCGGGCGACGGGGGAGGTCGAGAAGTCGCCGCCGTCGGCACCGCCGCCGAGCGCGCCCCTCTTCATCTTCTCGAAGCCGAGGGCGAGGACGCAGTCGGCCGCGCCGCCCTCGACCAGCTGGCGGGCGAGCATCAGGGCGGTCGCGCCGGTGGCGCAGTTGTTGTTGACGTTGTAGACGGGGACGCCGGTGAGGCCCAGTTCATAGGCGGCGCGCTGGCCGGCGGTGGAGGGCTGGAAGCAGTAGCCGACAGGAACCTGCTCCACCTCGGCGTAGGTGATCCCGGCGTCGGCGAGCGCGGAGCCGCCGGCCTCCCGGACCATGTCCCAGTACTGCCAGTCACGGCTCTCCGGCTTCTCGAACTTGGTCATCCCGACGCCGGCTAGGTACGCCTTCACAGCAGCCATGACGCGTGAGATTAGAACACGTTCCACAAACAGGCCAGCCCCTGACGCCCGATCAGAAACCCATGGGACGGTCAAGGATTCGTTAGCAGCTCGAAGCAACGGAATAGTTGCCTGTGCATACGAGGTTTACCGAGCACTTATTCCGCACGCATGCCGTACTTCCCGTCACTCTCTCGGCCCGGAGGCCCCACTCAATGACGCACACGACGACCGACCAGCCCGCCCGGGGCGCGAGCGGGGCCGTGGTCCCGGTCCTCGCCTTCGCGGGCATCGTGGTCGCGGTGATGCAGACCCTGCTCGTTCCGGTCATCAAGGACCTCCCGCAACTGCTGGGCACCGAGCCCAGCAACGCCACCTGGGTCCTGACGTCGACGCTGCTGTCGGGCGCCGTGGCCACCCCGATCATGGGGCGCCTCGGCGACCTCTACGGCAAGCGGCGGATGCTGATCCTGAGCCTCGCCGTGATGGTGGTCGGCGCGCTGATCAGTGCGCTCACCAGCGACCTGCTCACGATGATCGTGGGCCGGACCCTCCAGGGCTTCGCCATGGGCGCGATCCCGCTGGGCATCGGCCTGATGCGCGACATGCTGCCGCGCGAGAAGCTCGCCTCGGCGATGGCCCTGATGAGCTCCTCGATCGGCGTCGGCGGCGGCCTCGCGCTGCCCGCCGCGGCCCTGGTCGCGCAGCACATGGACTGGCACGCCCTGTTCTACGGCGCCGCCGGCCTCGGCGTGCTCTCCATAGCCCTGACCCTCCTCGTCGTACCGGAATCCCCGATGCGCGCGGCGGGCTCCTTCGACGTGCCGGGTGCGATCGGCCTGTCGGCCGGTCTGGTGCTGCTTCTGCTGCCCATCACCAAGGGCAGCGACTGGGGCTGGTCGTCCGGCACCACGCTGGGCCTGTTCGCCGCCTCGGTGGCCGTCCTCCTCCTGTGGGGCGTCTACGAACTGCGCCACTCGGCCCCGCTGGTCGACCTGCGCACCACGGCCCGCCCGGCGGTGCTCTTCACCAACCTCGCCTCGATCATGGTCGGCGTCAGCTTCTACGTCGTCTCGCTGGTCCTGCCCCAGCTGCTGCAGCTCCCGAAGGCCACCGGCTACGGTCTCGGCCAGTCGATGGTCAGCGCCGGTCTGCTGGTCGCCCCGCTGGGCCTGACGATGATGTTCACGGCCCCCGTCTACGCGCGCCTCTCCGCCAAGTACGGCCCGAAGACCACCCTGATCCTCGGCATGCTGATCATCGGCATCGGCTACGGCGGCGGCATCGGCCTGATGAGCGCGGCCTGGCAGAGCCTGGTCATCGCGGTCGTCCTCGGCGCCGGCATCGGCCTCGCCTACTCCTCCCTCCCGGCGCTGATCGTCGGCGCGGTCCCGGCGTCGGAGACGGGCGCGGCGAACGGCCTCAACACCCTGATGCGGTCCATCGGCACGTCCGTGTCCAGCGCCGTCATCGGGATGGTGCTGGCCAACACGGCGAACCACGTGGGCGGCGTCGCCGTCCCGACCATGCACGGCTTCCGGGTCTCGTTCCTGATCGCCACCGGAGCGGTCGCGGTGGGCCTGGTCCTCGCCCTGCTGCTGCCGAAGCGGGACCGGCCGGCCGAGGCCGCCCAGCACACCCGGCTGCGGGCGAGCAGCGAGGAGGAGGCGGTGCTCGCGGACGCCGAGGAGGTGCTGCGGGGTTTCCGCGGCCGTGTCCTGGACGCGGCGGGTGTGCCGGTGGCCCGCGCCAAGGTGACCCTGATCGACCGGCGTGGGAGGCAGGCGGGGGCGACGGTGTCCGCCGAGGACGGTACGTACGCGATCGTGGTGCCGGCCGAGGGGGCGTACGTGCTGGCCGCGAAGGCCGCCGGACACGGCCCGCTGGCCTCGTCGGCGACCCACACCGGTGACGCCCGCGCGGTCGACCTGGACCTGGCGCTGCCTGGGGAGACGGTCAGCGCGTAGCACTCAGTGGGGGCGGCCGAGTACGACGCGGTCACCCCCCGCTTGCCGCGGGCGCCGCGCGCTCCGCTGCGCCGTCTGCCGGCTGCCGCGCCGTCGTCGCTGGGCGCGCAGTTCCCCGCGCCCCTTGCGGGGCGCTGCCGGACCCGGCGCCAGCCCGCGGCCGGTGGACCCCGTTGGCGCGGGACCCGGGACGTCAGCCGGCTGCCGCGCCGTCGTCGTCGCTGGGCGCGCAGTTCCCCGCGCGCCTTGCGGGGCGCTGCCGGGGCCGGCGTCAGCCCGTGGCCGTGGGCTCCGTTCGTCGTGGCTGGGCGCGCTGTTCCGGGCGCGCCTTGCGGGGCGTTGCCGGGGTCGGGGTCAGGCTGCGGCCGCGCGTTCGGCGGTCGGGCGTCTGCGGGTGGACTCGTCCGTGAGGGACGGGGGCTGCCAGACGCCGTCGGCGCGGTAGAGGTCGGTGCCGGGGGCCACGATGTCGTCGATGCGGTCGAGGACCGCGTCGTCGAGGAGCAGGTCGGCCCCCTTGAGCAGGGCGGTGAGCTGGTCCATGGTGCGCGGGCCGATGATCACCGACGTCACGGCCGGGTGTACCAGCGGAAACGCGACGGCCAGCTCCGGCAGGGTGCAGCCCACCTCCTCGCTGAGCGCGACGAGCCGCTCGACGGCCGCGTACTTCGCGGCGTTGCCGGGGGCGGCGGGGTCGAAGCGGTGCGGGGTGAGCCGGGCCCGCCCGGTGGTGAGGTCGACCGGCCGGCCCTCGCGGTGGGCGCCGGAGAGGAACCCGGAGGCGAGCGGCGACCAGGTCAGCACGCCCATGCCCAGGCGCCGCGCGGTGGGCAGCACGGCCCGTTCGACGCCGCGGGCGAGAATCGAGTACGGCGGCTGCTCGGTGCGCATCCGCATCAGCCCGCGCCGTTCCGCCACGTGGTGCGCCTCGACGAGGTCCTCGGCCGGGAACGTGGAGCAGCCGAACGCCCGGATCTTGCCCGCCGTCACCAGGTCGCCGAGGACGGACAGCGTCTCCTCGATGTCGGTGGTGTGGTCGGGACGGTGCACCTGGTAGAGGTCGATCCAGTCGGTGTCCAGCCGCCGCAGGCTGTCCTCGACGGCCCTGACGATCCAGCGCCGCGAGTTGCCGCTGCGGTTGCGGCCCTCCCCCAGCGGAAAGTGCACCTTCGTGGCGAGCACCACGTCGTCGCGCCTGCCCTTGAGCGCCTTGCCGACGATCACCTCGCACTCACCGGCCGAGTACATGTCGGCGGTGTCCACGAAGTTGATCCCGGCGTCGAGCGCCGCGTTGATGACCCGGGCGCCGTCCTCGTGGTCGGGGTTGCCGACGCCCCCGAACATCATCGTGCCGAGGCAGTGGGTGCTGACCTCGATGCCGGTCTTGCCGAGGACGCGATAGCGCATGTCGGAACTCCGTTGCAGGTGGGGCGGGTTGGCCGCGCCAGTGTAGGAGTTGGAGTGCACTTGAGAGCCAGCCCCCGCGGCCGGCCCGGGCGGCGCACCCCCCGGGCGGCCGGCCGGCGGAGCGGGTGCGGCAGCATGGACGCCCGGACAGCCGTACGACTGAATGAGGGAGAGGACGCCCATGACCGCGGCAGCCCCCAAGCCCGAGATCCTGGCCGCGTTCGAGGCGGCGAAGGGGTTCATGCCCGTCGGCGAGGGACTCGCGCTGTACGCGGCCGCCGTCGAGGCGGGGCGGCTCGGCCTGCCGTTGCTGGAAGTCGGCACGTACTGCGGGCGCTCGACGATCCTGCTCGCCGACGCGGCCCGCGCGGCCGGGGTCACCGCGGTCACCGTCGACCACCATCGGGGCAGCGAGGAGCAGCAGCCGGGCTGGGACTACCACGACCCGGAGACGGTCGACCCGGAGCTCGGCCTGATGGACACGCTGCCCACCTTCCGGCGCACCCTGCACCGGGCCGGCCTGGAGGAGCACGTCGTCGCCGTGGTCGGCCGGTCCCCGCAGGTCGCCGCGTTGTGGACCTCGCCGCTCGGCTTCGTCTTCGTCGACGGCGGCCACACCGACGAGCACGCCACCGCCGACTACGAGGGCTGGGCCCCCCATGTGGCCCAAGGCGGCCTCCTTCTGATCCACGACGTCTTCCCGGACCCGAAGGACGAGTTCACCGGCCAGGCCCCTTACCGCGTCTACCTCCGCGCCCTGGAGTCGGGCGCCTTCACGGAGGTCTCGGCCCACGACTCGCTGCGCGTCCTGCGGCGAACGGGGGCAGGGATCTGACGGCGCGGTTAGAGTCGCAGACGTGTCGTACACAGGCCCGGAACTCGATCCCCCGCAGCAGCGCCGGTTCCGGCGGGCGCCGCTCGCCGTCGGTCTCGCCGCGCTGGTGCCCGGTGCACTGCTCGGCTGGGTGGTGTACGAGGGGGTGGGCAAGCCCGGCGGGAACTCCGGCGGGAGCGGCGACGGACAGGCGGGCGCGGTGGCGCCCAAGTCGGCGGCCGCGGCGGCGACCGACGACGCCAAGGTGCCCGGTGCGAGCCCGAGCCCGAGTGCGGCCCGCCCGCTGCAGGGCAAGGTCGTCGTCATCGACCCGGGGCACAACCCGGGGAACTTCCAGCACACGTCCGAGATCAACCAGAAGGTGAACATCGGGACGAACTGGAAGGAGTGCGACACGACGGGCACCTCCACCAACGACGGGTACAGCGAGGCCCGCTTCACCCTCGACGTCGCGCACCGGCTGCGCACCCTGCTGGAGCGGCAGGGCGCCACGGTGAAGCTGACCCACGACGGGGACCGGCCGGCCTGGGGGCCGTGCGTGACCAAGCGGGCGGAGATCGGCAACGACGCGCACGCCGACGCGGCCATCTCCGTCCACGCCGACGGAGCACCCGAGGGCGACCGCGGCTTCCACGTCATCCTCCCGGCCTCCGTGCACTCCGGCGCCGCCGACACCCGCCCGATCGTCGACTCCTCGCGCACCCTCGGCGAGCGCATCGAGAGCGACTTCGCCAAGGTCACGGGCAGCGCGCCGTCCAACTACGTGGGCGGCGGCACCGGTCTCGACGTGCGCCAGGACCTCGGCGGTCTCAATCTGTCAACGGTTCCCAAGGTGTTCATCGAGTGCGGCAACATGCGCGACAGCAAGGACGCGGCGTTGCTGACGAGCGGGGCGTGGCGGCAGAAGGCGGCGCAGGGGATGTCTGAGGGAATCGTGAGTTTCCTGCGGGGGTAGGCATCGGCGGGCCGGTCCGGGCGGACACCCTGATCGTTCGGGCGATAGTGTCGTCCCTGCGATTCCTACAATCGATTCCTACGATGAGGGGCACACCCTCGCGACGCCTCCTCCGCCGACGAGACGACCCACGAAGGACCTGAAGTGAATATCCGCTCCCTCACTAGAGGCGACGGCGCGGTGATCGGAGCAGCGGTGTTGCTGTTCGTCGCGTCGTTCCTCGACACGTTCGACAAGTCCGGCCCGAACGCCTGGGACAACCTCGGCCTCGTGATGAGCATGTACGTCGGCGGCATCGCCGGCGCGGTCCTGATCGTCCTCGCCCGCGCGCTGCCGCAGCCGTTCAAGTTCGCCGGTCTCGACCTGGGCCAGATCGGCGTCGGCCTCACGGTGTTCTCCCTGTGGACCGCGTTCTGGTCGACCATCGACCCGCTGGGCGCGTTCTCCGACCAGCTGGGCGGCGCCGACGTCGGCGCGGGTTCCGGTCTGATCCTCGGTCTGATCGCGGCACTGGTCCTGGCCGCGGCCGCGATCGCCACCCCGCTGGTCCCGGCGCTCCAGGCGGCCCTGATCCCGGCCCCCAAGCCGCAGGCCCCGCAGCCCTACGGCGCCCAGCCCCCCGGCGGCTACGGCTACCCGGGCGCCGGCGCCCCGCAGCCCGGTCAGCCCTACGGCGCGCAGCCGCAGCCGCAGCCCGGTCAGCCCTACGGCCAGCAGCAGCCGGCCGCCGCGCCGCAGGCGCCGGCCCCCGACTTCTCGCCGTTCTGGTTCGCCGTGCCGGTGCCGCGGCCGCTGTTCGCGGAGGACGGCTCGACCGCACCGATCGCCGAACTCGCTCCCGGCACCTGGTACTTGGCGGTGGAGCAGCGCGGTGCCGCGCTGGTCGCGCAGACCCAGGACGGCCGCCGCGGCGTGCTCCAGGACACCTCCGGGATCCAGCGCGGCTGAACAGCCCCGCACCTGCGGCCCCTTGCCCTTCCGGGTGAGGGGCCGTTGTCGTACAGTCGCCCGGCGATTGTCTGACGTGACGTCAGGAGGCGGCCATGAGGCTCGGGTTGGCACTCGGTTACTGGGGGCGTGGGCCCTCTTCCGACCATGTGCCGCTGGCGCGGGAGGCGGAGCGACTCGGGTACGACTCGGTGTGGACGGCCGAGTCCTGGGGCTCGGACGCCTTCACCCCGCTCACCTGGATCGCCGCGCAGACGTCGACGATCAAGCTGGGTACGGCCGTTGCCCAGATGGCGGCCCGGTCGCCGGCCACCACCGCGATGCACGCGCTGACCCTGGACCACCTGTCCGGGGGCCGGGTGCTGCTCGGGCTCGGGCTGTCCGGGCCGCAGGTCGTCGAGGGCTGGTACGGCCGCCCGTTCCCGAAGTCACCGCTGACCGCGACCCGGGAGTACGTGGACGTCGTACGGCAGGTGCTGCGCCGGGAGGGACCGGTGACGGTGGACGGGCGCTTCCACCCGCTCCCGTACCGGGGGCCGGACGCCACCGGTCTCGGCAAGCCGCTCAAGCCCATCACCCACCCGCTCCGGGCCGGCCTGCCGGTCCTGCTCGGGGCCGAGGGGCCGCGGAACGTCGCCCAGACGATCCGGATCGCCGACGGCTGGCTGCCGCTGTACTGGGCGCCGAGCCGCCCCGAGGTGTACGGCCCGGCGGTCGCCGACCTCCCGGAGGGCTTCCTCGTCGCCCCCATGGCCCAGGTCAGGGTCTGCGACGACGTGGCGGCGGGGCTCCTCCCCGTCAAGGCCATGCTCGGCTTCTACATCGGCGGCATGGGCCACGCCGCCCGCAACTTCCACGCCGACCTCATGGCCCGCATGGGGTACGAGGAGGAGGCGCGGCGGATCCAGGAGCTGTTCCTGGCCGGGCGGCGCGAAGAGGCCGTGCTGGCGGTGCCGGACGCGTTCGCCGACGAGATCTCCCTGATCGGTCCCCGCGAACGCATCGCCGAGCGGCTGGAGTTGTGGCGCAAGGGCCCGGTGACCGACCTGTTGGCCGTGTCCCCCGACCCGCACACCCTGCGGGTGCTGGCCGAGCTCAACTCCTAGCCGCCCGACGGCGGTCGTGGTCGTCAGTGGGTGAGCTGGGACGTCTTGGGCACCTGGTTGGTGACCGGGGCGCCGGCGCTCTTGCCCGCGTCCTTGACGTTGTTGATGACGTCCTGGAACGAACTCGCCGCGTCCCCGTCGCCCTTGCGGAGCTTGGACGGCAGGTCCTTCAGGCCGTCGATCGCGGCGGTCAGCGGGGCGAGGGCCTTGGCGAGCAGCGGGTCGCCCTGGGCGTTGCGCTGGGCGGCCTTGAGCCGGTTGTAGGCGAAGGTGCCGGCCAGGGCCGCCTTGACCAGGGTGAAGGTGCGGCCGTGGGCGCCCTTCTTGAACTTCCCGGCCTTCCACGGTTTGACGATCCACTGGTAGGTCGCGCCCGCGGCGAGACCCGCGTTGGCGACGAACCGGGTCTTGGCGAACTTCTGCTTCTGCGCGGACGTGCTCGGACTGGGCGTGGCGGCCACCGCGGCCGCCGCTACGCCGGTGTCGACGGACCTGCTCCGGGTGCCGGTGGCGCAGGCGGTGACACCGGCGACCAGGGCACAGCAGAGGGTGAGCGTGACGACGAGGCGCCGTATCGGTACGGGCACGGGATCCTCCCGTGTGTCTCGGTGTCCTCCCCGAGCGGGTTGCTTCCTCCGGCAGCCTCACCCAGATGGCCGCACCTCGCCACTCGGGACGGACACGGTACAGGTTTCAAGGACCGTTCAGCGGCAAGCCGCAGGGTATGTCCTCTGAACGCGGTGCCAATCAGGCCGGTAGGGTCGTCGCGCTCGTCGCCGACGTCATGGCCCTCATCCTGGGCCTCTGGATCCTGATGTACCTGTTGGACGCGAACCGGGCGAACAGCCTGGTCCAGTTCGTCCACGACGCGGCCGACTGGCTCGCCGGCTGGTCGCACGACCTGTTCACCTTCGACGAGGCGTGGGCGAGGGTGGTGGCGGGGTACGGCCTGGCAGCGGTCGTCTACCTGTTCATCGGTCACGCGATAGCGAATCGCATGCACCGCCACTGAAGAGCCCCGGCCCGGACCCGCGCCCCTGACAGGGGCGCGGGTCACTGCGCGAGAGAGGACGGGCCCGCCCCCGCGGTACCACGGCTCCCCCTGCCCCGCTAGGCGCAGCAGTCCACCTCGAGCCCGGACGGAAGCTCCGCGCCCCCGAAGACGGCACAGGTGGCGTCATGCCCCCCGAGCGCGGCCACGGCGAGCAGCAACGACCCCGCCGTCCACGTCGTCAGCTCCCGCGGCCACACCGCGTCGTCCTCGAAGACGTACCCGGTCCAGTACAGCCCCGACCCGGCGTCCCGCAGGTGCTGGATGGACTGCAGGATCTCCAGCGCCCGGTCGGACTCCCCCACCGCCCACAGCGCCAGCGCCAGCTCGGCCGACTCACCGCCCGTCACCCACGGATTGGGGACGACGCACCGCACCCCGAACCCGGGCACGACGAAGCGCTCCCAGTCCTTCTCGATCCGCGCGCCCGCCTCCGCGCCCGTCAACGCCCCGCCGAGGACCGGGTAGTACCAGTCCATCGAGTACCGGTCCTTGTCCAGGAACCGCTCCGGGTGCCGCCGTATCGCGTGCCGCAGCGCGCCCACCGCCAACTCCCAGTCGGGCTGCGGCTCCTCCCGTTGCTCGGCGATGGCGAGCGCGCAGCGCAGCGCGTGGTGGACGGAGGAACTCCCGGTCAGCAGCGCCTCGTCGGTGGGCGTGCCGTCGTCCTCGCGGCGCCAGCCGATCTGGCCGCCCGGTTGCTGCAGCCGCAGCACCCACTCGACGGCCGCGTGGACGGCGGGCCACATCCGGTCCAGGAACGTGTCGTCGCCGGTGGAGAGGTAGTGGTGCCAGACGCCGACGGCGATGTACGCGACGAAGTTGGACTCGCGGGCGCGGTCGGTGACGTCGTCGTGCGCGCCGTCGGCGTAGGCGGCGTACCAGGAGCCGTCCTCGTTCTGGTGCCGGGCCAGCCAGCGGTACGCCCGCTCGGCCGCCGCGTGCTCCCCGGCCGCGTCCAGCGCCATCGCGGCCTCGGTGTGGTCCCAGGGGTCGAGGTGGTGTCCCCGGAACCACGGGATCGCGCCGTCCTCCCGCTGCACGGCGAGGATGCCGCGGACGGTCGCGGCGGCCTGCTCGGCGGTGAGGACCCCGGGCAGGACGAGGTGTTCTGTCCGGGGGGTGGTCACTTGGCGGCCACCCCGGTCTTCCCGGTCTTCCCCGCCTCGCCGGACACCGGGGGCAGGTGCGGCTTGGTGGCGTAGACGACGAAGCTCTTGCCCATGACGGGGTTCAGCGCCTGCTCGGCGACCCGCGTGGCCAGCGGCTTCTTCATGATGTCCCAGACCAGCAGCTTGTGGTACGCCCGCACCGGCAGCGCCTTGTCGTTGTCGACGCCGAACGCGCACTTGAGCCACCAGTACGGGGAGTGCAGGGCGTGCGCGTGGTGGCTGCCGTAGGGCCGCAACCCGGCTTCCCTGATCTTCCCGACCAGTTCGTCGCCCTTGTAGATGCGGATGTGGCCGCCCTCGACCTCGTGGTAGGCGTCGGAGAGCGCCCAGCAGACCTTCTCGGGGCCGTAGCGGGGCACGGTGACGGCGATCCGGCCGCCGGGCCTGAGCACCCGGACCATCTCCGCGAGCACCCCCTTGTCGTCGGGGATGTGCTCCATCACCTCGGAGATGATGACGACGTCGAAGGACTCGTCCGGGAAGGGCAGCGCGAGGGCGTCGCCCTCCATGGCGGTGGCGGTCGCGCCGGCCGGGGCCTCGCCCGCCTCCTTCATCGCCGCGAACCACTTGGCGACCTCGCGGATTTCCTCGGCGTTCTGGTCGAGGGCCACCACCTGCGCGCCCCGCCGGTAGCACTCGAAGGCGTGCCGGCCGGCCCCGCAGCCGAGGTCCAGGACGCGGTCGCCCGGCGCGAGCGGGAACCGGGAGAAGTCGACGGTCAGCACGTGGCCCTGCTTTCACTCTCGTGACGAACACCAGCTGAGGCCGCGTCGCGGCCGGGACTGCGGGGCGCGGCGGGGGCGACGGAGGCGGCGCCGGTACCGGCCGCGGCGCGGGCGATCGCCTCGCGGTAGCGGGCCACCGTGCCCTGAGCGGCGCGCGCCCAGGTGTAGTGCCGCAGCACGCGCTCGCGGCCGGCCGCGCCGAGCCGCAGCCGCAGTTCCGGGTCGCCGAGCAGCCGGCTCAGCGCGGCGGCCAGCGCGCCCGCGTCGCCCGGCGGTACCGCCAGGCAGGTCTCCCCGTCGCGCCCGGCGACCTCAGGAATCGCGCCGCCGGTCGTGGCGACCAGCGGGGTGCCGGTCGCCATGGCCTCGGCGGCGGGCAGCGAGAAGCCCTCGTAGAGCGAGGGCACGCAGGCGACCTCGGCGGAACGGACGAGGTCGACCAGTTCGGCGTCGGAGATGCCCTTCACGAACTCCACGGCACCGGCGAGGCCGTAACGTTCCATCGCCTGCGCGACGGGCCCCTCGGTGGGCCGCTTGCCGACGACGACGAGGTGGGCGGCGGGGTGCTCGGTCCGCACCTTGGCGAGGGCCTCCACGAGGTACACCAGCCCCTTGAGGGGCACGTCCGCGCTGGAGGTGGTGACGATCCGGCCGGGCACCTGGGGGACCGCGGGATTCGGCGCGAAGAGGTCGGTGTCGGCGCCGATGTGGACGACGTGGACGCGGTCCTCGCGGACACCGAGGTGGTCGACGATCTCCTGCCGGGAGGTGCCGGAGACGGTGAGCACGGAGGGCAGCCGGCGGGCGACCCGCTTCTGCATCCGGGTGAAGGCGTACCAGCGCCGTACGGAGTAGCGCCGTTTCCAGCCCTCGGCGGCGTCCAGCTCCAACTGCCGGTCGACGGTGATGGGGTGGTGGATGGTGGTGACCAGTGGGGCGCCGATGTCGCCCAGCAGGCCGTACCCCAGCGTCTGGTTGTCGTGGACGACGTCGAACTCCCCGGCGCGGGCGCGCAGATGGCGGCGGGCGCGCAGCGAGAAGGTCAGCGGTTCGGGGAAGCCTCCGGTCCACATGGTGGCCACTTCGAGGGCGTCGACCCAGTCCCGGTACTCGTCCCGCTTCGGCGTCCGGAAGGGGTCCGGGGAGCGGTACAGGTCGAGGCTGGGCAGCTCGGTGAGGGTGAGCCGGGGGTATCCCTCGTCCAGGACGGGGTACGGCTGCGACCCGATCACCTCGACCCGGTGCCCGAGCCGGGCCAGCTCGCGCGACAGGTGCCGTACGTAGACACCCTGCCCGCCGCAGAACGGGTTCCCTTTATAGGTGAGGAGCGCGATGTCGAGCGGTCGCTCGCCGTCGGCGGCGGGTTCCTCGTCGGCACCCGCCCGACTGGCCTCAGCGGTCACCCCGGGCCCCCTTCTCCCTGCACTTTCCCGCGAGATTACGCCGGGACGCTAATCTAGAACAAGTTTCAGACTTGATCGTTCAAGAGGCTCTGAATCTACCGGCAGGTAGGGGCGGAGTGAGCAGTGCATCGGGTGATTCGCGCCACGGCGGAACCCCTGCCATGCTGTCTGATCACTCGCCCTGAGCACTGCCCTCACCGACTGTCACGGACGGGACCCATGCCTGCGGAAGCCAAGGTGGACATCGGCGCCAGATCGGCCACCCCGCCGCTCACCGAGCGGCAGGAGGCCCGGCGCCGCCGGATCCTGCACGCGAGCGCCCAGCTGGCCAGCCGGGGCGGTTTCGACGCGGTGCAGATGCGGGAGGTGGCCGAGTCCTCCCAGGTGGCCCTGGGCACGCTCTACCGCTACTTCCCGTCCAAGGTGCACCTGCTGGTCGCGACGATGCAGGACCAGCTGGAGCACATGCACGGCACGCTGCGCAAGAAGCCGCCGGCGGGCGCGACGGCCTCCGAGCGGGTCGCCGAGACCCTGATGCGGGCCTTCCGGGCCCTGCAGCGGGAGCCGCACCTGGCCGACGCGATGGTCCGCGCCCTCACCTTCGCCGACCGCAGCGTCTCCCCCGAGGTGGACCAGGTCTCCCGGCAGACGACGGCGATCATCCTGGACGCGATGGGCCTGACCGACCCCACCCCGGCCCAGCTGTCCGCCGTCCGGGTGATCGAGCACACCTGGCACTCGGCACTGATCACCTGGCTCTCGGGCCGCGCCTCCATCGCGCAGGTGAAGATCGACATCGAGACGGTGTGCCGCCTGATCGACCTGACGGAGCCGGAGCCCCGGGCGGCGCGGTAGACATGCGAAGACCGCGGCAGGACATGCGAAGACCTACGAGACGGGTTCCCTTCGCCGGCATGGTCCGGATCAGGTCCTGGGGGTCGCCGTCCGGCCCGACTGCTGCTTTCCGGCCTCTCAGCCCGACCGTCGACGTCGGCACCGGCGGATGCTTCTGCATCTGCGTCACGCCTGAGTCGGCTACTCCGCTCGGACTCCCTCACTCGCCTCGTAGGCTGCTTCCAGCATAGAACGCCTGAAGCAGAAGAGAACCCCCAAAGATGGATTTTTTGGACTTTTCCTGATAGAGGTGCCCCCCACAGCCGGAAACCTCCTGGCGGGGCGCCGCCGCCCGACCGCAGAATCCCCCCATGGCACTCATCCACCACACCACCCTCAAGCCCACCAAGGTCGAGCTCCTCGCCGGCTGGCTCCCCACCCGCCCCTGGTACCACGGCCCCGCCGCACCGGAGTTGACGAGGGCCGGCGGATTCCGGCTGGACGACCCGGCGGGCGAGGTCGGGATCGAGTTCATGGTCGTCACGGACGGCCCGGCGGCCTGTCTCGTGCCGCTCACCTACCGCGGCGCGCCGCTGCCCGGCGCCGAGCACGCGCTCGTCGGCACCATGGAGCACGGGGTCCTCGGCACCCGCTGGGCCTACGACGGCTGCCACGACCCGGTCCTCACCGGCGCACTGCTCGCCCTGATCGAGGGCCGCGCCGAGGCCCAGGCGCAGAGCGTCACCGACACCCCCGACCGCGAGGTCGCCCGGTCCTACACCGGTGCGGGTCCCGTGCCCGCCCTCGGCGCCCCCGTCGACACCGACGAGAGCACCGAGTTCCCCGTACCGGACGGCGACGGCCTGGTGCTGCGGCTGCGGCGGGTGCTGACGGCCGGGGCGACGGCACCCGACGGCGCGGTCGGGCAGGTCACCGGCGCCTGGGACCGGCCGGACGGCTCCCGCGCCCGCGGCCTGTTCGCCGCTCTGGAAAGGCGCTAGTCCTCCGGCGGGAACACCGCCTCCCCGCTGTCCAGCAGGGTGATCGTGATCGCCTCCACCGGGCAGTTCTCCGCCGCGTCGAGGACCCTTCCGCTGGCGTCCGTCTCCGGGTCCACCGGGTGGGACTGCATGGCGGAGTCGAGGCGGAAGGCCCCGGTGGCGCGGTGGACGCACTGGGCCGAGCCGATGCAGATCGAACGGTCGACCTCGACGTGCCAGCGGTCACCCATGGCGGCCCCTCACCCCTCCCAGCCGGCCGGCAGGTGGATCATCTTGTGTTCGAGGAACTCGCCGTACCCCTCGGGCCCGAACTCCCGTCCCAGGCCGGAGTTCTTGTAGCCGCCGAAGGGGCCGAGCATGTCGAGGCTGAAGGTGTTCACGGAGTAGGTGCCGGTGCGGACCTGCCGCGCGATCTCGATGCCGTGTGCCACGTCCGCCGTCCAGACGCTGCCGCTCAGGCCGTACTCCGAGTCGTTCGCGATCTTCAGGGCCTCGGTCTCGTCGCCGTACGGGAGCAGGCAGATCACCGGGCCGAAGATCTCCTCCCGCGCGATCCGCATGGAGTTGTCGACGTCGCCGAAGAGGGTGGGCTCGACGTACCAGCCCCTGTCCAGACCGGCGGGACGGCCGCCGCCCGTGAGGATCTTCGCGCCCTCCTCCTGCCCGATGCGGATGTAGTCCAGGTTCCGCTGCTGCTGGCGGCGCGCGACCAGCGGGCCCACCTGGGTGGCCGGGTCCAGCGGGTCGCCGACCTTCAGGGCGCTCGCCGCGGCCGCGAAGGCGTCGGCGAACTCGTCGTAGCGCGAGCGCGGGACGAGGATGCGGGTCTGGGCGACGCAGGCCTGGCCGTTGTTCATCCAGGCCGCCGGGACGATGCCGGCGACGGCGGCGGCCACGTCCGCGTCCGGCAGCACGACGGCCGCCGACTTGCCGCCGAGTTCCAGGGTCACCCGGGTGAGGTTCTTCGCGGCGACCTCCATCACGCGCCGGCCGGCCGCGACCGAGCCGGTGAAGGAGACCTTGTCGACGCCCGGGTGGGACACCAGGTACTCGCTCACCTCGCGGTCCGCCGGGAGGATCGACAGCACGCCCTCCGGCAGCCCGGCCTCCTTCGTGATCTCGCCCAGGATGTACGCGTCCAGCGGTGACTCCGGGGACGGCTTCAGCACCACCGTGCAGCCGGTGAGCAGCGCGGGGGCGAGCTTCGCGGCGGCCACGAACTGGGGCACGTTCCACGGCACCACGGCCGCCACCACCCCGACCGGCTCCCGCCGCACCAGGATCCGCCCGAGCACCCCGTCGCGCGCGTGCTCGTACGTGAAGTCGCGCGCGACCCTGATCGCCGCGTCCCACACCATCATCGCGCCGAGCGCCTGCGCGAGGACGCTCCAGGAGTACGGCGAACCGTTCTCGGAGGAGATCACCCGGGCGATCTCCTCGTGCCGCACGGCGATCGCGTCCTTGATCCGGGTGACGACCTCGATCCGTTCCTCCAGCGTCATCCGCGGCCAGGGCCCCTCGTCGAACGCCCGCCGCGCCACCGCCACCGCCCGGTCCACGTCGGCCCGCGAGGCGTGCGGTACCCGCCCGAAGACCTCCTCGGTGTGCGGAGAGACCACCTCGATGACGTCCTTGCCCAGGGGGTCGGTCAACTCCCCGCCGATGAAGAGCTGTCCGTGTTCCAGGAACTCGGTCATGGCGCCCCGCCACCCTTCCTGACGATGTTTCAGAACTGATACCAGTTCTAGTTGAAGTAAGCCAGGGGCGCGCTAGCCGGGCGTCGTGGCGGGGTGGCCGGTCAGGTGGCGCCTGAGGAACTCCAGTTGGTGCCCCAGCAGCCGGGCGAACGTGTCGTCGGCCGGTGCGGCGTGCGTCATGCCGCTCAGCGGCAGCACCTCGTGCGGTTTCCCGGCGGCCAGCAGGGCGGCGGACAGCTGCAGGGTGCCGGCCACGAAGACGTTGTCGTCGGCCAGTCCGTGCACCAGCAGCAGCGGGCGGCTGAGCTTCGGGGCGTCGGCGAGCAGCGAGGACGACTCGTAGTGCTCCGGGTACCGGTCGGGCAGGCCGAGGAAGCGCTCCTTCCAGCAGGCGTCGTAGAGTCGCTGGTCGGTGAGCGGGGCGCCGGACACCGCGGCGTGGAAGACGTCGGGCCTGCGCAGCACCGCGGCGGCGGCCAGGATCCCGCCGAACGACCAGCCGCGGATGCCGACCCGGCCGAGGTCCAGCTCCGGACGGCGCGCGGCCGTCGCGCGCAGGGCGGTGACCTGGTCGTCGAGGGTGGGTCCGAGCAGGTCGCCGAAGATCTCCTTCTCCCAGCGCGGCCCGCGTCCGGGCGTACCGGCGCCGTCCGCCACCAGCACCGCGAAGCCCTGTTCGGCGAACCACTGGGAGACGAAGGCGTGCGAGGTCTGTTCGGCCAGCACCTTCTGCATGGCCGGGCCGCCGTAGGGGTCGAGCAGCACCGGCAGCGGGGCGTCGCCGGCCCGGTGCCAGGAGGGCAGGAAGAGGTGGGTGCGCAGTGCGCGCGGTCCCACGACGGCGGACTCGACGCGCAGGGACAGCAGCGGCCGCTGGGCGTGCGAGCGGATCTCGACGGGAGCGGGGCCGTCCGGCTCCGGGGCGCCGTCCCCGGCCGGCCGGTGCACGGTGGTGTGCGAGCCCGGCAGTTCGGGTGTGCGCGTGACGCGGACGAAGGTGCCGCCGCCGAACGCGCCGGAGTGCACCCCCGGCCGCTCCGTCAGCCGGTGCAGGCCTTGGCCCGGACGGTACCTCCACACATGGCGCTCGGTGGGTTCCACGGCCGCCGTGAAGAACACCGTCTCGCCGTCCACCGCGAGCACCTCGTGCAGTTGCAGGCCGTCCGGCGTGACCGGGGTGCCGTCGACGGTCAGATGCCGCGTCTCGTCGCGGTCGAGGTAGTCGACGAGCCGGCCGGTGTCCGTCCGCGCGGGCACCCCGGGCACCAGCAACTCCACCCAGCGCTCGTCGCGCCGCTCGGCCAGGAGGCCGGTCGAGCCGTCCGCCGGGTCGACGGCCAGCACCTGGCAGGTGCGCTGGTCGCGGCTGAGCACGACGGCGAACGGACCGTGCCGGTCCCAGCCGGCCGTGGGCAGGTACTCGAAGCCCGTCCGGTCCCAGCGGACCTCGGTGCGGTGGCCCGCCAGGTCGGCGATCCACAGTGTGACGTCGGCGTTGGCGGTGCCGACCCGCGGGTAGCGCATCGCGCGCGGCGGCCTGGCGGGGTCGGCCGGGTCGGCGAGGTACCAGAGCGCCACCTGGCGGTTGTCCACCCGGGTGGTCAGCAGCCGTTCCCCGTCCGGCGCCCACCAGTACGCCCGGTGGCGGTCCATCGACTCGCTCGCCACGTGTTCGGGCAGGCCGAAGAAGACGTCCGGGCCTTCCGCCGGTTCGGGCGCGGCCACCGTCCGGTCGCCGCCGCCGTCGGCGCCGATCACCCGGAGCGCCCCGCCGCAGACGTAGGCGACGTACCGGCCGTCCGGGGACGGCCGCGGGTCGACCACCGGTTGCCGGGCGGGCAGCCGCCGTACGGCGCCGGACTCCGTGTCCACCAGCCACAGCTGTCCGGAGAGCGCGAACGCGGCCGTCCGGGCCGCCGCGTCGGTGGCGTAGTCGGTGATCCCGGCGGCCTGCTGCCTGGCGCGCTCGCGCCGGACGCGTTCCTCCTCCGGCACCTCGTCGGCCGCGTCGCCGAGCAGTCCGGCGGCGTCGGCCAGCAGCCGCTCGGTGCCGGTCGCCGGGTCGAGCGTCCACAGGCACGTGACCGGGTCGTCCCCGGCCCGGCTCCGCAGGAACAGGACCCGGGCTCCGTCCGGCGCCACGGTGGGACGGGTGGGTGCGCCGAGGGTGAAGCGGCGGGTGCGGGCGAGCTGGCGCAGCAGCGGGGAGACCTCCGTGCCCGGCGCCGCGCCCTCGGCGGCGGGCCTCATGCGCCCGTCCGTCCGGCACTCCGGGCGTGGGCCTGCGCGGCCGGCCGCCACTCCGCGGCGAGGAGCCCGAGCAGCACCTCGTCCAGGAACTCGCCGAGCACCCAGGCCGAGGAGCGCAGCACGCCCTCGTGGACGAAGCCGTTGCGCTCGGCGGCGCGCAGCATCGCGGTGTTGTCGGCGAGGGTCTCGACCTGCAGTCGGTTCAGGCCGCGCACGGCGAAGCCGTAGTGGCACAGGACCGCGACCACGTCGGTGCCGTAGCCCTTGCCGCGGGCGGCGGGCAGCAGGCCCAGCCCGACGTGCGCGAGGCGGTTGTGGGTGTCGATGCCCCACAGCGCGGCGGTGCCGACCAGGGTGCCGCCCGCCAGCTCCACCACGGAGAACCTGACGCTGCCCTCGTCGTTGTCGTCCACCAGGAGCCGGGCGTCCTTCGAGCCGGGTGCGGCCGGCCGCCACGGGCGGCTCTCGGCCCGCGAGGAGTTGACCACGTCGTCGTAGAGCTCGGCCCGGAGCACCGGGATGTCCTCTTCGTACCGGGCCCTGAGCCCGACCGTGTCACCTCTGAGCATGTTCGTTTCTTATCCGGCCGGTGCGGCCGACGGCAATCCGATATGCGGTCGCACCGGGCCCGTACCGACTATCTGACGGATCATCAGCTCTGGTTATAGTGGGAAGCGGCCGTGGGGCCGGCGGGACCGGACGGGGGCGGAGGAAGGCTGATGGCGGACAGTCTGGGCGAGTCGGCGGGGGCGGCGCCGGAGGTGGCCGTACGGGATCTCGGCGGGGGCGTGCGGTCGGTCGCGGTGCCCATCCCGGACAATCCGCTCGGCCACACGCTGGTGTACGTGATGGACACCGACCGGGGGCCGGTGCTGGTCGACACCGGGTGGGACGACCCCGGGTCGTGGGACGTGCTGGCGGCGGGGCTGGAGGCGTGCGGTACGGGCGTCGGCGAGGTGCACGGGGTCGTCATCACGCACCACCATCCCGACCACCACGGGCTGTCGGGGCGGGTGCGCGAGGCCTCCGGGGCCTGGATCGCGATGCACGCGGCCGACGCGGCGATCGTGCGCCGGGCGCGGGAGACCCGGCCGGAGCGGTGGTTCACGTACATGGCGGCGAAGCTGACGGCCGCGGGGGCGCCGGACGAGCACGTGGCGCCGTTGCGCGCGGGACCCCGCCGTCGGAGCACCCCGCCCGGCCTGGCCCCCGCGCTTCCCGACCGGGAGATCCTCCCCGGCGAACTCCTCGACCTCCCGGGCCGCAGGCTGCGTGCCGTCTGGACACCGGGACACACGCCCGGCCACGTCTGCCTGCACCTGGAGGAGGAGCACCCGGCCCGGCTGCCCGGCCACGGACGCCTGTTCTCCGGCGACCACCTCCTCCCGGAGATCACCCCGCACATCGGCCTCTACGAGGACCCCGACGACGCGACCGTCACCGACCCCCTCGGCGACTACCTCGACTCCCTGGAGCGCGTCGGCCGCCTCGCCCCCGCCGAGATCCTCCCGGCCCACCAGCACACCTTCACCGACGCACCGGGACGGGTCCACGAACTCCTGGCCCACCACGAGGAACGCCTCTCCGGCCTGCTCACCCTCCTCCGGCAGCCGCTCACACCGTGGCAGCTGGCGGTGCGCATGGAGTGGAACCGGCCGTGGGACCAGATCCCCTACGGATCGCGGAACATCGCCGTCTCGGAGGCCGAGGCACACCTGCGCCGCCTGGTGAAGCTGGGCCGCGCGGAGGCGGTACCGGGGAGCGAGCCGGTGACCTACGTGGCGGTCCGGCCGATCCGGCTCAGTTGACCGCGCCCCCGGCCGTGATGAGCATCTCCGCGAGGTCGGCGAGGGTGGCGAGCTGGCGGGGGTTCATCTGGGGGGCGCGGGCCGCGAGGCGGACCAGGCCGTTCTCGCGGAGGCTGGAGAGCGGGTCGGCCTGGGCCTGCAGGCCCTGCAGCACCGGCTGGAGCGCCTCGTACAGCGCCTCGGGCTCGTCGGCGGTGAAGAAGCCGGGCGGGAGGCCGAAGAACCGCCGCAGCCGGTCGGTGTGTTCGAGGCTCGGCAGCCCGCTCTTGCGCCACTCGCTGAGCCACTGCCTGCTGGTGCCGGCGATCGCCGCGAGCTCGCCCAGCGAGTACCGCTTGCCGTCCGGCCTGCGCCGGTTCTCACGGATGAAGTCGAGCCGCTGGCGGACCCGTTCGGCGAGCCCCGCCTCGGGTGCGGCGCCGCCCGCGAGGAGTTCGGCGACCACCCCGACGGGGATGCCGGTGCGGTACGACAGGTCGGCCACGTCCAGGACCTCGCAGAGCCGTCCGGGACGTCCGGTCAGTTCCCCGAGCCGTTCCAGTACGCCGGTCAGCGGGGCACGGGCGTCACTCACCAAGGTCCCCCTGCGCGCGCGTGATCGGCCGGCCGGCCGAACGGGCCGGGCAGACGCGAGGCTACCGAATCACCGGTACCGCCCACCAGACATGACAAGTACCACTGCGCAAGTAGGCAGTAATTGTTGACATATGACGGTCTGACAGGAAAGGATCACGTCACCAGGCCACGGTCGAACCGACCCGCCCCGGGTGTCGCCTATGGGGGAGCGGCAGCCAGGGCGACCAGCCGCCCCGCCTCCTCCCCGGAAGGTGAGGCGAACCGATGCCGCAGCCCGTCCTGCTCCTCGGCGCCGGACGCCGCTGCGCGTACGACGAGTTCGTGCTGGCGCGTGTCGCCGCGGCCCGGCCGGTGCTGCTGGTGGACGCCGCGCCGCCCGCCTGGGCACAGCCGTGCCTGGCCGGTCGGCTCGCGGCGGACCCCGGCAAAGGCGGCGCAACGGCGTCGGCGGTGGTGCGGTTCGCGGCCCGGCACAGAGTCCGCGGCGTGCTGACCTTCTCGGGCGAGTACGCGGTCGCCGCCGCGAGGATCGCCGGGCAGTTGGGGCTGCCCGGCCCCTCCCTCACCGCGGCCGAAGCCTGTAGCGACCCGCCCGCACTGCGCGCCCTGCTGGCCGCCCACACCGTTCCCACCGGCGGTCCCGACGACCCCGGCACGCCCCGCGTCTCGGCCGAGGCGGTCGTCCTCGACGGCGAGATCCGCATCGCCGCCATCACCCGTACGGCCCTGGGTCCGGCGCCCGCCCGGCAGCCGCTCCGGCACACCGTGCACGCCCACGACGGCCTCCTGCACAACCGTTTCCTGCGCCTGGCCGTCGACCGCACCGTGCACGCCCTCGGTGTCGACCGGGGCGTCCTGCACATCGGCCTCACCCTCACCGACCGCGGCCCCCGGGTCACCGACGTCGCCCCGCATCTCCCGGGCGACCTGATCCCGCTCCTCGTCCGACGGGCCACCGGCGTCGACCTGGCCCGGGCCGCGGCCGCCCTCGCCACCGGCGAGACGCCCGACACCACACCCACCCGGCAGCGGACGGCCGCGATCCAGTTCGCGTACCCGGCCGTCACCGGCCGCCTCGACCACCTGGACCTCTCCCCCGACGCCGCCGGCGAGCCCGGCGCCGACCGCATGCTCCTCCTCCAGCACACCGGCAACCCCGTCACCGCGGGCCCGCACGCCACCGCCGCCGACCGGCTGGCCCTCTGGGTGGCGGTGGGCGAGACCCCGGACGCCTGCGAGGACGCGCTGCGCCGCATGGCCCGCCACCTCTCGGCGGGCATCGCGCCGCTCGCGGACGCGGCCTGAGCGCGCTTGAGGACGTGCCGCGCCGTGCGGTCCGTCGGCTACGGCGCCGTCGTGGCCGAGCGCGCCGTTCCTCCCCCAGCCTTCGGCCGGGGGTACCCCCAGCGCCCCCTTCGGGGCGCCGCCACGTTCCCAAAAGGCGCTGGATCAGCGGGCGCGTTCCGGCCTACGGTGCGGCCATGAGCGATCACACCGAAGCGCCCGTCGTGCCCGTCGAGGCCTACGAACCCCCTTACTACGTGGCCGTCTTCACCTCGGTGCGGACCGAGGACCAGAGCGGCTACGGCGAGACCAACGCACGCATGGAGGACCTGGTGAAGGACATCCCCGGGTACCTGGGGATGGACCACGCGCAGACCCCCGGCGGGCTGGGCATCACCGTCGGGTACTTCCGCGACGCCGACGCGCTCACGCGGTGGCGGACCGACGCCGAGCACCGGGCGGCGCAGCGGCGCGGGCGGGCCGAGTGGTACGAGAGTTACACCCTGCACGTGGCGAAGGTGGAACGGAGCCACGGTTTCACACGGGGGCAGTCCGCGGCGGCGGAAGGCTAGCGGACCGGAAGGCCAGAAGCCGATCGACCGTACCAACCGGCCCGCCGCGTCGAGCACTTCGACTCCCGCTCGGCTCATCGCCGGATTGACCGCGCGCGGGCGCAGGGCCGCCGCCGGGCCCGTCCCGCCCGTCAGCAGCGCCGCCGGCAGGGTCGGGCCGGAGAGCCGCGCCATGACCGGTTCGGTACGGGACCCGGTCGGCCGCGCCCGGGGTGCCGGACACCCGCGCCCCCCCGTACCCACGCCCGCACCGCGCCCTCGGCGGCCGCGCCCCCAGCCGTCCCGGTCCCGGCGCAGCACCCACGCCTGGTCGATCTCGTACACGTCGGCGGAACGCCCCACCCCGAGCGGTCTCCCCGTCATGGCACGACCCCGACGAGACGGTCCCCGCACAGCCCCCTCTCAGCTTCCCCGGGGCGGCCGGTAAAGTAGCCGGGTCGTCATCACCCGTACGGGGGGAAGCCGGTGCAATTCCGGCGCTGACCCGCAACCGTGAGCCACCTGCCATGGCAAGCCGGACCGCCGCGCCCGGGACGTTGATCGGCTCACGTGCGCCGACGCCCGTCGTCGCACGGCACCGTCGAGGTTTACGGAGCCGAGCCGCCGGGGTCTCCCGCGCTGCCCGGCTCCCCGCAGGGAGAGGCACCCGCCGACCATGACCGTCCTCCGCCGCACCGCCGGGGTACTGGCCGCCACCGCCGTCATCGGGGCCGCCGTGCCCGCGACGACCGCGCTGGCCGCCGGTACCACCTCCCCGTCGCCGTCCGCGTCGACGGTGCTCCCGTCGGGGCTCTACGGCGGTTCGGACCCCAAGTTCGACGGCGTCTGGCGCCAGTCCCTCGCCCTGCTGGCCCAGCGCGCGGTGGGGGTGACCCCGGCCGCGAAGGCGGTGGACTGGCTGGCCGGGCAGCAGTGCGCGAACGGCGCGTTCGCCGCGTTCCGCGCCGAGCCGACGGCGGCCTGTGACGCCAAGGTGCCGGTCGACACGAACAGCACGGCCGCCGCCGTACAGGCGCTGAAGGCCGTCGGCGGGCACGACGCTGCCGCGGACAAGGCGGTGACCTGGCTGAAGTCGGTACAGAACAAGGACGGCGGCTGGGGCTACACCACGGGCTCGCCCAGCGACACCAACTCCACCGGCGTGGTCGTCGGCGCGCTCGCGACGGCCGGCGCGAGCGCGGACAGGTCGCCCTACGACCTCCTCGCCAAGTGGTCCGTCCCCTGCGACCAGGACGGCGGCGGGGCCCTCGCCTACCAGCCGGACAAGAAGACCGGGAAGCTGACCGCCAACGCGGACGCGACCGCGGCGGGGGTGCTCGAGGCCCTCGGCAAGGGGTTCGTGACGACGGCCGGGAAGGCCCCGGCGGAGGGGTATGTCTGCGCCAACTCCGACAAGGCCCTCACCCCCGCCGAGCTGGCCCGCAACGGCGCCGCCTACCTGGGGGACGCCACCGCCACCAAGGGCTACCTGGTCTCCGCCCTGCCCGGCGCCGAGCCCCAGCCGGACTACGGCAACACCGCCGACGCGGTGGTCGCCATGGCCGCGCAGGGCTGGACGAAGCCCGCGCAGAAGCCGTACGCCTGGCTGGAGGCGCACGCCGTGCCGTGGGCGAGGCAGAGCGGACCCGCGGCCTACGCCGAGCTGATCTTCGCGGCGCACGCGATGGGCAAGGACCCCCGTGACTTCGGCGGCACGAACCTGGTGACGGCGCTGAACGCGACCGGACCGGCCCCGGAGGCGGCCGCCACGAAGCAGGCCGAGGAGAAGGCCGGGGAGAAGAAGTCGGGCAGCAGCGTGTGGTGGATCGTCGGCACCGGGCTCGTCGCCGGTATCGGCATCGGCTTCCTGTTCAGCGGCCGCCGGAAGCAGCGGCAGCTGTGACCGCGGTCCGCCGTGCGGGGCTGCTGCTCCTGGCCGCGCTGACGTTGTGCGCGACGGCCGTGGGGCCGGCGGCGGCCACCGGATACCGCTACTGGTCCTTCTGGGAGCGGGACGGTGCGCGCTGGACGTACGCCACGCAGGGCCCGTCGACCGCGCGGCCCGGCGACGGTTCGGTCGAGGGCTTCCGCTTCGCGGTGAGCGAGGACTCGGCGGACGCGTCGCAGCCGCGCGGCACGGCCGAGTTCGGCACGATCTGTGCGGACACGCCCGCCGTCGGGGGCCGGAAGCGGGTGGGGCTGGTCGTCGACTTCGGTACGACGGCGGACGCGCCCCCCGGCGAGAAGCCGCCCACGCGGCGGACGGCCTGCGCGGTGGTGCCCGAGGACGCGACGGCGGCGGACGCCCTGGCGACGGTGGCGAAGCCGCTGCGGTACGACACGAACGCGTTGTTGTGCGCGATCGGGGGGTATCCGGCGCGAGGGTGCGGCGAGAAGGTGACCGCGGGGGCGGCCGGGGGCACGTCGGACGGCGGGCCGTCACTCGGGCTGCTGGCGGGTGCGGGGGTCGTCGTGGTCCTCGCCGCGGGAGCCTTCTGGCAGGCACGACGGCGCAGAAATGACTGACACCGCGGGCCGGTGGGGGCTCGACGCGCAGTTCCCCGCGCCCCTGACGGGGCACGACCCCGCCGCGGGCAGTCGGGGCGCCGCGGGACGGTGGGGGGTGCTCGCGCAGTTCTCTGCGGGCCTGGAGGGGCGGTGCAGTTCTTTGTTCAGGCTGCGGGCAGTCGTGCCGCTGGGGCGGCACGGGTGGGCGCAGGCGGTACCCCGCAAGCGCGGGCGAGCGGCCCGGTCCCCACGTGCCCGCGCCCTGCACCCCGGCGCCTGGTGGCTCTGGTCCCTCTCGCTGGGGGTCGGTGCGTCGCGGACGACCAACCCGCTCCTGCTCGGTCTGCTCATCGCCGTCTCCGCGTACGTCGTGGCCACCTGCCGCAGCCGGACCGCCCCCTGGTCCCGCTCCTACGCCGCGTTCGCCAGGCTCGGCCTCGCCGTGCTGCTCGTACGGCTCGCGTTCACCGTGGTCCTCGGCTCGCCCGTGCCCGGCGCGCACACCCTCGTCGCCCTCCCCGACATACCGCTCCCGCACTGGGCCCAGGGCATCCGCCTCGGCGGGAAGGTCACGGCCGAGGCGCTCGTCTTCGCGCTCTACGACGGGCTCCGGATCGCCACCCTCCTCGTCTGCGTCGGTGCCGCGAACGCGCTCGCCAACCCGGCCCGGCTGCTCAAGTCCCTGCCCGGCGCCCTGTACGAGCTGGGCGTGGCCGTCGTCGTCGCGCTCACCTTCGCACCGCACCTGGTGGCCGACGTGCAGCGGCTGCGGGCCGCCCGGCGGCTGCGCGGCCGGCCCGACTCCGGCCTCCGCGGCCTGCTCCAGGTCGCCCTCCCGGTCCTGGAGGGCGCGCTGGAGCGGTCGGTCGCCCTGGCCGCCGCGATGGACGCGCGCGGGTACGGCCGCAGCGCCGACGTCCCGGACCGGGTCCGCCGTACGACGGCCGGGCTCACCCTCGGTGGCCTGCTCGGCGTCTGCGCGGGGCTGTACGGGCTGCTCACCACCGAGGGCGGCGGCTACGGAGCGGCCGTCCTGCCGGCCGGGGTGGCCGCCGCGCTCGCGGGGCTGCGGCTCGGCGGCCGGCGTTCGCCGCGCACCCGGTACCGGCCGGACCCGTGGGACGCGCGGGCCTGGCTGGTGTCCGGGTCGGGCGCCGCCGTCGCCGCCCTGCTCACCCTGGCGTCCGTCCGCGACCCGGCCGCCCTGCAACCCGGGGTCGTACCCCTGGTGTCCCCCACTCTTCCGCTGTGGCCCGCGGCCGCCGTGCTGCTCGGTCTGCTGCCCGCCCTCGCCGTGCCGAAGGAGCCGTCGTGATCCGCTTCGAGGACGTCTCCGTGACGTACGAGGGCGCGGCCCGACCCGCCGTGCAGGGCGTCGACTTCGAGGTGCCGGAGGGTGAACTCGTCCTGCTGGTGGGCCCGTCCGGGACCGGGAAGTCGACGGTTCTGAACTCGGTGTGCGGGCTCGTGCCGCACTTCACCGGCGGCACCCTGCGCGGCCGGGTGACGGTGGCCGGCCGGGACACCCGTACCCACCGGCCGCGTGAACTCGCGGACGTCGTCGGCACGGTGGGCCAGGATCCGCTCGCCCACTTCGTGACCGACACGGTGGAGGACGAACTCGCCTACGGGATGGAGTCGTTGGGGATCGCCCCGGCGGTGATGCGGCGGCGGGTGGAGGAGACGCTGGATCTGCTGGGGCTCGCCGAGCTGCGGGACCGGGCGATCGCCACGCTCTCCGGCGGGCAGCGGCAGCGGGTCGCGATCGGGTCGGTGCTCACCCCGCATCCCGCGGTCCTGGTCCTCGACGAGCCGACCTCCGCGCTCGATCCGGCCGCCGCCGAGGAGGTGCTGGCCGTGCTCCAGCGACTGGTGCACGACCTGGGCACGACGGTGCTGCTGGCCGAGCACCGGCTGGAGCGGGTGGTGCAGTACGCCGACCGGGTCGTGCTGCTCCCGGGGGACGGGGCCGCGCCGGTGCACGGGACGCCCGCCGAGGTGATGGCCGTGTCTCCGGTGTGTCCGCCGGTGGTGGAGCTGGGGCGGGTGGCGGGGTGGTCGCCGCTGCCGATGACGGTGCGCGACGCCCGGCGGCGGGCGACGGCCGACGGGCTGCGGGAGCGGCTCGCCGGGCTGGTCCCGCAGCAGCGGCCCGCGAGCGCGACCGGCCCTGCGGCCGGTCCTGCGGCCGGTCCCGCTGCTCCCCTCGCCGAGGTCCGCTCCCTCGGCGTCCGCCGGGGCCGGGTCGACGCGCTGCGGGGCGTGGACCTGACCGTCGCCGCCGGGGAGACCGTCGCCCTCATGGGGCGCAACGGCGCCGGGAAGTCCACGCTGCTGGGCGCCCTGGTCGGGCTCGTCGAACCGGGCTCCGGCGCGGTCCGGGTCGGCGGCGCGGTCCCGCACCGCACGCGCCCCCGCGACCTCGTACGCCTGGTCGGGCTGGTCCCGCAGGAACCCCGTGACCTGCTGTACGCCGACACGGTCGGTGCCGAGTGCGCGGCCGCCGACCGGGACGCGGGGGCGGCCGCGGGGACCTGCCGCGGGCTGGTGTCCGAGCTGCTGCCGGGGGTCGCGGACGGCACGCACCCCCGTGATCTCTCCGAGGGGCAGCGGCTCGCCCTCGCGCTGGCCGTCGTCCTCGCCGCCCGGCCGCCGCTGCTCCTGCTCGACGAGCCCACCCGGGGCCTGGACTACGCGGCGAAGGCCCGGCTGGTCGGTGTGTTGCGCGGGCTCGCCGCCGACGGACACGCGATCGTGCTGGCCACGCACGACGTGGAGCTGGCCGCGGAGCTGGCGCACCGGGTGGTGCTGCTCGCGGAGGGCGAGGTCATCGCGGACGGGCCCACCGACGACATCGTCGTCTCCTCGCCGTCCTTCGCGCCGCAGGTGACGAAGGTCCTCGCACCCGAGCCGTGGCTCACCGTGACCCAGGTCCGCGAGGCCCTGGCATGACCGGCCCGGTGCGGCTCGGCCCCCGCTCGCTGGCCGCTCTCGTCCTGGTCAGCGCGGTCGGGGTGGTGGCCGTCGGCTGGCCGTTCCTCGCCCCGCCGTCCTCCCGGATCGCCTCGCACGCCCAGGACGCGCCCTGGCTCTTCGCCGGCCTGCTGGTGCTGCTGGTCGCCGTGCTGGCGGCGACGATCGCCGAGTCGGGGCTGGGCCCGAAGGCGGTCGCGATGCTGGGCGTGCTGGCCGCGACCGGGGCGGCGCTGCGGCCGGTCGGCGCCGGAACCGCCGGGATCGAGCCGATGTTCTTCCTGATGGTGCTGAGCGGGCGGGTGCTCGGGCCGGGCTTCGGGTTCACGCTCGGCTCGCTCACCATGTTCGCGTCGGCGCTGCTCACCGGCGGGGTCGGGCCGTGGCTGCCGTTCCAGATGCTGGCGATGGGCTGGTTCACGATGGGGGCCGGTCTGCTGCCGGGCGCCGGGCGGCTGCGCGGCCGTGGCGAGCTGGCACTGCTGGCGGGGTACGGCTTCCTGGCCGCGTTCGGCTACGGCCTGGTCGTCGACCTGGCGGGCTGGCCGCTGCTGGCGGGCAACGCCTCGAACCTCTCCTTCGACCCGCACGCCGGGGCCGCCGCCAACCTGGCCCGTTTCCTCGCCTACAGCCTGGCCACCGCCATGGGCTGGAACCTGGGCCGGGCCCTGTGCACGGTCGCCCTCACCCTCCTCCTCGGACCGGCGCTGCTGCGGGCGCTGCGCCGGGCCACCCGGCGGGCCGCTTTCGAGACCGCGGTCACATTCGACGGCCCCGGGACGTGAGGGGCCGTACGCGCCCGGTGACGCGACCGGTGAAGCACCCCACATGACGCACGTCACCTACGATCCGGAACAGTAGTCGGACTTTCCCGCCATATCCGGTTTGCCACCCACTCTGACCTGCGGTTCGAGACCCACGTCACACTGCGGACCAACCACGCCTGTGCGACCACCACTAGTAAAAGGGGTGATTGCGGGCGGCTTTCCGGACTGCTTCTCTGGACGACGTCGCCAGGCGCCACGAGCCCCCAGCGGGTCGCGGCGCCGACGCACACGGACAGCCCCCGCGGGTGGTTCCGGAGCACCCGGCGACTCCCTGTCCCCGACGAACGAGGTTCTCCGTGTCCGTGTCCTTCATCCGCCGCATCGCTTCCCCGAAGAAGGCCCTCACCACCGCCGCCGTGGCCGCTGCCGCCGCCGGCCTGGCTCTGACCGCGGCGCCCGCCCAGGCCGCCACCACGTCGGCCTCCTCCGCCCAGGCGATCGCGCACAAGATGATTCCGGACGCCGCACAGTTCAACGCGTTCAGCAAGATCGTCTCGCACGAGAGCGGCTGGAACCCCTCCGCCACCAACTCCTCCTCGGGCGCCTACGGCCTGGTCCAGGCCCTGCCCGGCTCGAAGATGGCGTCCGCCGGCTCCGACTGGAAGACCAACCCCGCCACCCAGATCAAGTGGGGTCTGGACTACATGAACTCCCGCTACGGCAGCCCGACCGCCGCCTGGAGCTTCTGGCAGGCCAACGGCTGGTACTGAGCCGGCCGACCCGCGCGCACCCGCGGTCGATCGCGGCCGAGCCGCGCACCCGCCGCTGATCCCCGGCGTCGCGCGCTGCTGAACCCCGGCACCCTCGCCCCTTCCCCGGGCGAGGGTGCCGTCGTGTGTCCCGGCACACCGCCGAAGCGGGCGGTGACCGGCGTCTCGGGGGAGGCAGGAACGGGGGCGTAGGGAGGGGGTGCTCCTGCCTCCCTCGGGACGGGCCGGCGGCGCCGGGAGCCGTCGGCCCGGGTCCGGGGAGTGGCGAAGGCGGGCTACGACGTGGTGACCTGGAGGTGCTTCACGCCGTTGATCCACGCCGAGCGGAGCCGGTCCGGGTCGCCGACGAGGCGCAGGTCCGGCATGGCGTCGGCGATCGCGTTGAAGATGAGGTCGATCTCGAGGACGGCCAGGGACTTGCCGAGGCAGTAGTGGGGGCCGCCGCCACCGAAGCCGAGGTGGGGGTTGGGGTCGCGGGTGATGTCGAAGGCGTCGGGGTCGGTGAAGACCTCGGGGTCGTGGTTGGCGGAGGCGTAGAAGACGCCGACCCGGTCGCCCTTGCGGATCAGCTTGCCGCCCAGCTCGGTGTCCTGGGTGGCGGTGCGCTGGAAGGAGTTGACCGGGGTGGCCCAGCGGACGATCTCCTCGGCCGCGGTCGCCGGGCGCTCGCGCTTGTAGAGGTCCCAGGCGTCGGGGTGGGTCAGGAACGCGTGCATGCCGTGGGTGATGGCGTTGCGGGTGGTCTCGTTGCCGGCCACCGCGAGCATCAGCACGAAGAAGCCGAACTCGTCGGAGTTGAGGTTGCCCTCGTCCTCGGCCGCCACCAGGGTGCTCACGATGTCCTTGGCCGGGCACTGCTTGCGGTCGGCCGCCATGTTCATCGCGTAGGCGATCAGCTCGGTGGCGGACTCGGCGCCCACCTCCTCGGTGATCGCGTACTCCGGGTCGTCGTACGAGATCATCTTGTTGGACCAGTCGAAGATCTTGGCCCGGTCGTCCTGCGGGATGCCGATGAGTTCCGCGATCGCCTGCAGGGGGAGCTCGCAGGCGACCTCGGTGACGAAGTCGAAGGGGCCGGTGTGGGCGCGGGCCGCCTCGACGATCGCCCCGGCGCGGGTACGCAGGCGCTCCTCCAGGGCCCGGATGGAGCGCGGGGTGAAGCCGCGCTGGATGATCTGGCGGACCCGGGTGTGCTCGGGCGGGTCCATGTTCAGCAGGATCAGCCGCTGGGCGTCGATCGCGTCCCGCTGGATGTGCTCGCCGAAGCGGATGATCGCCGTGTTGAGCCAGGAGGAGAACAGCTCGGGGTGCGTGGAGACGTACTTGACGTCCGCGTGCCGGGTGACGGCCCAGTAGCCGTCGTCCGCGAAGCCGGCGATGCCGTGCGGCTGTTCGATCCAGCGGACCGGTTCGGCCTGGCGCAGCGCGGCGAACTCCGGGAGCGGCACCCGGTGATGGAGCAGGTCGGGGTCGGTGAGGTCGAACCCGTCGGGCAGCGCGGGACAGGGCATGGCGACTCACTCCCACCGTGTACGGACTGGACGTGTCGGCGTCCCGGCGGTCGGCCGGACAGCCGTCTGACGGACCATCAGGAATGCCGGTTGCCGTGAAGGTAATAACGGGTTCTACAAGTCGCAAGGGGCACGGTCCCCCCAATTGCATGCACCCCTCTTGCGGTTGTGGAAGGACTGTCAGCAGACTGCACGCAGAACTAGTACGCGTTCTAGTTCTGCGTGGCGGGCCGGGCCGGGACGCCCCTGCGCCGCGCGGGTGACCGAGGAGAGGACCGAGCCCCCATGGCCGCGGAACCCGTGATCGTCGAAGCCGTACGCACCCCCATCGGCAAGCGCGGCGGCGCGCTCGCCAACCTCCATCCCGCCTACCTCCTGGGCGAGACCTACCGTGAACTCCTCGGCCGCACCGGCATCCCCGCCGACGCGGTCGAGCAGATCGTCGGCGGCACGGTGACCCACGCCGGCGAGCAGTCCATGAACCCCGCGCGTACCGCCTGGCTGACCATGGGGCTGCCGTACGAGACCGCGGCCACCACCGTCGACTGCCAGTGCGGCTCCTCGCAGCAGGCCTCGCACATGACCGCCAACATGATCGCCGCCGGGGTCATCGACGTCGGGATCAGCTGCGGGGTCGAGGCGATGTCCCGGGTGCCGCTGGGCTCGGGCTCCAAGCACGGGCCGGGCAAGCCCTTCCCCGACGAGTGGAACGTCGACCTGCCCAACCAGTTCGAGGCCGCCGAGCGCATCGCCCGCCGCCGGGGCCTGACCAGGGCGGACGTCGACGCGCTCGGGCTGCTGTCGCAGGAGCGGGCGGCGCACGCCTGGGCCGAGGAACGCTTCAAGCGCGAGACCTTCGCCGTCCAGGTGCCGACGACGGAGGAGGAGCAGCACTCCGGTCAGGGCATGTGGCGCCTCGTCGACAGGGACGAGGGGCTGCGGGACACGTCCGCGGAGGCGCTGGCGGGTCTGAAGCCGGTGATGCCGACCGCCGTGCACACGGCGGGCAACTCCTCCCAGATCTCGGACGGCGCCGCCGCCGTCATGTGGGCGTCCAAGCGGATGGCGCGCGCCCTCAAGCTCCGCCCCCGGGCCCGGATCGTCGCCCAGGCCCTGGTCGGCGCCGACCCGCACTTCCACCTCGACGGCCCGGTCGACGCGACCCGCGCGGTGCTCGGCAAGGCCGGCATGAGCCTCAGGGACATCGACCTCGTCGAGATCAACGAGGCGTTCGCGTCGGTGGTGCTCAGCTGGGCGCAGGTCTTCGAGCAGAGCCTGGACAAGGTCAACGTCAACGGCGGCGCGATCGCCCTCGGTCACCCGGTGGGCGCGACCGGCGCCCGCCTCATCACCACCGCCCTGCACGAACTGGAGCGCACCGACAAGGAGTTCGCCCTCGTCACCATGTGCGCGGGCGGCGCCCTGGCGACCGGGACGATCCTCCAGCGGCTGTAGGAGCTGCTCCGGACGGCGGCTCTGCGGCTGGAAGTGCCGCAATGGGCCGCCGTTCGTCCGCGACGCCGTCGTGGCTGGTCGCGCAGTTCCCCGCGCCCCTTCGGGGCGCTGCCGCCCGCGGCCCCTGCAGCAGATACCCCACGCCGAACCCCGCGCCGACCACCGCCGCCCCGCCCACCGCGTCCAGCACCCAGTGGTTGCCGGTGCCGATGATGGCGGTGACGGTGAGCAGGGGGTGGATCAGGCCGAGCGCCTTCAGCCACCACCTGGGGGCGACGACGGCGATGACGATCCCGCACCACAGCGCCCAGCCGAAGTGCAGCGAGGGCATCGCCGCGTACTGGTTGGTCAGCTGGGTGAGGGTGCCGTAGTCCGGCTTGGCGAAGTCCTGCGGGCCGTGCACGGTGTCGATGATGCCGAGGCCCGGCATCAGGCGGGGCGGGGCCAGCGGGTAGAGCCAGAAGCCGATCAGGGCGAACCCGGTGGCGAAGCCGAGGGCGGTGCGGGCCCAGCGGTAGTCGACCGGGCGGCGGAGGTAGAGGACGGCGAGCACGGTCAGCGGGACGACGAAGTGGAAGGACTCGTAGTAGAAGTCGAGGAAGCTCCGCAGCCGGCCGATGCCGTACACGGTGTGGTTGGCCCAGTGCTCGATGTCGAGGTGCAGGAACCGCTCGATGTCGTGGATCTGGTGCCCGTGGCGCTCGGCGCGGGCCCGCCCCGAGGTGCCGTTCCCGTCGCCGGCGGCGGCCAGCCGTATCTGCTGGTAGGCGAAGTAGACCAGCCGCATCGCGACCAGTTCGAGGAAGAGGTTGGGGCGGGTCAGCACCCGGCGCAGCGAGGAGGCCGGCGGGACCTGCCGGAAGCGGGCCGGGACCGGCCGCGCGTAGTGCGTCGGGACCGGCCGGGCGAACTCCGGGGCGGTGCGGGACAGGAAGGGGACGACCGTGGCCGCGGCCAGGGCGGCGAGCAGGATCGTGTTGTCCCGCACGGGTACGAAGAGCGACTGGTTCGGCAGCATCGCCTTGCCGGGCAGCGTCATCACGAGGAGGACCACGACCGGCCACACGGTCCGGTCGGCGGTGCGCCGCCCGGCCCGGCCGACCACCGCGAGCAGCACCCACAGCAGCTGGTGCTGCCAGGCGGTCGGTGACATCGCCACCACCGCACAGCCGGTGATCGCGACGGCGAGCAGCAGCTGCCCGTCACGGGCGTAGCGCACCGCGCGGCGCAGCGCGACGACGGACACGGCCGCGCCCAGCGCCAGGAACAGCACGATCTCCAGCGGGCCGCTCAGCCCGAACCGCAGCAGGGCGCCGTGCAGCGACTGGTTGGCGAGCGCGTCCGCCTCGCCGCCGAGGCCGGTGCCGGCGATGTGGTGGATCCAGTAGGTGTACGAGTCGTGCGGCAGCGCCGCCCAGGCCAGCGCCGTGCAGACGGCGAAGGTCGCGCCGGTGGCGACGGCGCCCCGGCGGCGGCCGGTGAACCACAGCAACGGGGCGAAGAGCAGCAGGGCCGGCTGGAGGGCGGCGGCCAGTCCGACGCAGACTCCGCTGTCGCGCTGCCCGCGGGCCGCGAAGCAGCCGAGGAGCACCAGCAGCACCGGGATGATGCTGGTCTGGCCGAGCCAGAGGGTGTTGCGGACGGGCAGCGAGAGCATCAGCAGGCTGATCGCGACCGGTGCGGCCAGCAGCGAGGTGCGGCGGCTCACCGGCTGCGGCAGCGCGCGGGCGGCGACCAGGCCGAGGGCGACCACCAGCAGCAGCGTGCCGAAGGTCCAGCCCCAGCCGAGGGCCTGCTCGGCGGCTCTGGTGAGCGGCTTGAGCACCAGCCCGCCGAACGGGGTGCCGGTGAACTGCGTCGAGTCGTACAGGGACCCCTTGACGTGCAGCACGCCCTCGGGGCCGACCCAGGTCTCCAGGTCCGTCAGCCGGTCCCCGCTCGGGGTGGCGAGGACCACGGCCAGCTGCCGTACGACGAGGATCGCGGCCACCGCCCACAGGCCGAGCCGGACCATTCTGAACCGCGCTCCGGCTTCCGCCCCGCCGAATGCCTCTCCCGCTCGCCCGCTGTGCTCCACGTTCGCCACGCCTCGCCGGCCTCCCGCCGCGTCCCGCACATCGTTGGGAACCCTTCGAGGCTCCCACCACCTCTGTGCACAGACGCAGGCAACCCACTCTTCACCTGACATCCGGTCGCCTTTTGACCGGAAGACGACGAAGTCGACAAGGCACGGGCCGCGTGGTTGCCCCCACGGAGCGCGACAAGGATCACAGTGCCGGGCCTGCATACGGCCACGTGAGCGGGCAGACGTGCCTGCGTACAGCGCATTTAACTGCACTGTGCAGGTAAGTGCGTGCGCGACGTAACGCCCCCAAGTGCTCCTATCGTCGCTTTTCGTCCCGTCCAGCGCCGTACGGGCCGCGCCCCTGTCCCCCACGAAAGGTAGGCGAGCCCCGTTTTGGCGACCGCCACAGCAGTCACCCCGTCCGCGCAGGTTCCCGGCCCCCGTACGGCCACCGCCCCCGCGCCGACCGTCACCGACCCCGCGCTGGTGAAGCGCGCCGTGAAGGCGGCCGCGCTCGGCAACGCCATGGAGTGGTTCGACTTCGGCGTCTACAGCTACATCGCGGTGACGCTGGGCAAGGTCTTCTTCCCGTCCGGCAGCCCGACCGCCCAGCTGCTGTCCACGTTCGGCGCCTTCGCCGCGGCCTTCCTGGTCCGCCCGCTCGGCGGCATGGTCTTCGGCCCGCTCGGCGACCGCGTGGGCCGCCAGAAGGTCCTCGCCCTCACCATGATCATGATGGCGGCGGGCACCTTCGCGATCGGCCTGATCCCGTCGTACGCGTCGATCGGCGTCGGCGCCCCGCTGCTGCTCCTCGCCGCCCGCCTGGTCCAGGGCTTCTCCACCGGCGGCGAGTACGCGGGCGCGTCCACGTTCATCGCCGAGTACGCGCCGGACAAGAAGCGCGGCTTCTTCGGCAGCTGGCTGGAGTTCGGCACGCTGGCGGGCTACATCGGCGGCGCCGGCCTGGTGACCCTGATGACGGCCCTGCTGTCCGCGGACGACCTGACCTCCTGGGGCTGGCGCATCCCCTTCCTGATCGCGGGCCCGATGGGCATCGTCGGCCTCTACCTGCGGATGCGCCTGGAGGAGACCCCGGCGTTCGCCGCGGAGGTCGAGAAGGCCGAGTCCGCCCGCCCGAAGGTCCCGCTCCGCGAGATGATCACCAGCCAGTGGCCGGCCCTGCTCCTGTGCATGGCCCTGGTCCTGGTCTTCAACGTCACCGACTACATGCTCCTGTCGTACATGCCCAGCTACCTCACCAGTGAGCTGAAGTACGACGAGACGCACGGCCTGCTGGTCGTCCTCGGCGTGATGGCGCTGATGATGATCGTCCAGCCGTTCGCCGGCGCCCTCACCGACCGTGTCGGCCGCCGTCCGGTGATCGCGGCGGGCTGTGCGGGCTTCCTGTTCCTCTCCGTGCCCGCCCTCCTGCTGATCCGCCAGGGCAGCCTGCTCGCGGTCGGCCTCGGCATGGGCGCCCTCGGCCTCCTCCTGGTCTGCTTCACCGCAGCGATGCCGGCCGCCCTCCCGGCCCTCTTCCCCACCCGGGTCCGCTACGGCTCCCTGTCGATCGGCTTCAACATCTCGGTCTCCCTCTTCGGCGGCACCACCCCGCTCGCGGTGACGGCCCTGATCGGAGCGACGGGAAACCTGATGATGCCCGCGTACTACATGATGGCCGCGGCGGTGGTGGGCGGCTTCGCCGCCTGGCGCATGACAGAGACAGCAGGCAAGCCCCTCCCGGGCTCGGCACCGGCCATCGAACCGCCCCGCTAGAACCGCCCCGAGGGGGCGCCGGGGGTACCCCCGGCCGAAGGCCGGGGGAGGAACTGTGCAGATCCACCACTCACCTGCGCCCCTCGAACAACCCGCCCCCTCGGCCCGTACCGTCGGTGGACAGACGGTGGCGGTCCGGAACGGCCCAGGGAGCACGCCCTCCGCCATACCGTCCGCGGTCCTGATCGACGGCAGCGCGGAGGGCATCGGTTCATGTTCGGCCGGCGGCGACCCCGCGGACGCGCCCGCGTGCTCGCGGTCCTCCTCGTCCTCACCGGCATCCAGCTCGGCCGGCTCGCCGCCCCCGCTTTCGCCCGCGGCGCCCTCGTCCCCGGCGCCGGCCGGCAGGTCACCGTCGGCCGGGAGGAGTCCGTCCTGCGCTGGGACGGCACCCGCGAACAGATCGTGATGCGCCTGACGGTCGACGGCGACGCGGACCGCGCCGCCTGGATCATGCCCGTCCCGCACCGCGCCACCCCGTCCCGCACCGCGCCACCGTCGCCCTCGCCGACCCGGCCCTCTTCGACCAGCTGCACACCCTCACCGCCCCGGTGCACCGCACCCGCCTCCACTTCTGGCCAAAGGACGGCGACTGACCCCTCACCACCAGCAGGGCCGCCTCCCCCGGCCCGCCCGGCGCCGGTGCCCACGCCCCCCGCGTCGGCGTTGTCGACCGCCAGCGGCTCGGCCCGTTCGACGTGGCCCAGCTGACCGCCACCGACCCCGGCGCCCTGGACGGCTGGCTGCGCAGCAACGGCTTCCCCTTCCCGCCCCGCCTGGGCACCGCGCTCCAGCCCTACGTCGCGGACCACTGGGAGTACGTCGCCGTCAGACTCGCCCCGGAGACCGCGGACACCGCGCTGCACGGCGCCCTCGACCCGCTCCGCCTCGCCTTCGCCAGCGACCGTCCGGTCTACCCGATGCGGCTGTCCGGGCTCGCGGTCACCCCGCAGTCGCTCGGCCTGTACGTTCTCGCCGCGCACCGCATGGAGCCGCGCTCGGCGATCGGCGGCGAACGCCCCCGGGTCGTCTACGCCGGCCGTCTCGGCCACCCGGCGGGCGAGCTGGGCGAGCTGGCCGCCGGCACCCCGTACCTGACGGCGATCGGCCAGGAGTTCCCCCATCCCTCCCGGATCACCGGCGACCACGTGCTGCGGCAGGCGGCCTCCGACACCCCGTTCCAGCAGGTCGTCCACGAGGACCGGCTGCGTGAGGTGGCCGGTGTCCCGGCCTGGCTGCTGACGGCCGCCGCCGTACTGCTGCCGGCCGTCACGACCGCCTGCCTCACGGCCGTACGACACTCCCGTCGCCCACCGCTGCCACCCCCGCCGCCGCCCCCAGTAGTGCTATCCAGGTAGCTGTCACTGGACAGCCATGTGCATAGGCGAAAGGCAGCGGACGCATGAGCGGCTCTCAGCTCTGGGACGACGTCGACTTCTACTTCACCAGCCACCTGTCACCGGACGACGAGTCGCTGCAGGCGGCCCTGAGGGAGAGCGAGGCGAACGAGCTTCCGCACGTCAACGTCACCGCCAACCAGGGCAAACTGCTCCAGCTCCTCGCCCAGATCCAGGACGCCCGGAACATCCTGGAGATCGGCACCCTCGGCGGCTACAGCACCATCTGGCTGGCCCGGGCCCTGCCCGCCGACGGCAGGCTGATCTCGCTGGAGTACAGCGCCCGGCACGCCGAGATCGCGGTCCGCAACATCGCCCGCGCGGGACTGGAGAAGCTGGTCGAGGTGCGGGTGGGGCCCGCCCTGGAGTCGCTGCCCAAGCTCGCCGACGAGAACCCGGCCCCCTTCGACCTGGTCTTCATCGACGCCGACAAGGCCAACAACCCGCACTACGTGGAGTGGGCGCTGCGGCTCACCCGCACCGGCAGCCTGATCGTCGTCGACAACGTGGTGCGCGGCGGCCGGGTCGTCGACGCCGAGAGCGCCGAGCCGGACGTGGTCGGCACCCGCGCCGCGATCGAGCTGATCGCGGCCCACCCGAGGCTGACCGGCACGGCGATCCAGACGGTCGGCAGCAAGGGCTACGACGGCTTCGCGCTGGCGCGGGTCCTCGACTGACCAGGCCGGGCCGCCCGGAAGACGCCGCTCAACCCTCCTGGTAGAAGCCCACGTTGACGCTGCGCGGGGCGGTGCGGTCCCGGATGACGATCTCGCCGGAGCCGCCCCGGGGCAGCGCGACCGTGCCGCCGTACGCGATGGCCTGGGCGTACTCGCCGACGGTCAGCAGCACCTCGGAGGAGGGTTCGGCCTGGGAGCCGCGCAGCCAGGTGACCTGCCAGCCGCCCTCGGGCCCGCACAGGAACTCCAGGTGCACCCGGGAGACGAACAGCCAGTCGTCGGGCGTCGTGAGCCGGCAGGCGGCGGCGTCGCGGCCCACCCGGAGCACGGCACCCGGGTCGCTGGGCGCGTCGGCCATGAGCATTCCGGCCGTCTCGCCCGCTTCTCCGGACACGGAGGCCATGGTGAGTTCGAGCACGTGCGTTCCCCCTGCGCGGTTCCTGAATCCTTCGTGATCCGTCGTGGATCTCCGGCGCATGATAAAACGCCCGGCCGGGCCGCGTCCGGCACAATGGAGTCATGACCGAGCGAAAGCCACCCGGGGTGCCGTTCGAGTCCTGGGTGGACAAGCAGATCCAAGACGCCCAGCGGCGCGGTGAGTTCGACCGGCTGCCGGGCGCGGGCGAGCCGTTGCCCGCCGCCCTGGAGACGTCGTACGACGAACTGTGGTGGATCAAGCGGAAGATGGCCCGGGAGGGCCTGGCCGTGCTGCCCCCGACGCTCGCCCTGCGCAAGGAGGCCGAGGACGCGCTGGCGGCCGCCTACGCGGCGCCTTCGGAGCGGATCGTCCGCAGGATCATCACGGATGTCAACGTCCGGATCCGCGACATGATGTTCAAGCCGCCGCCCGGGCCCCCGCTGGGCAAGAAGCCGTACGACGTCGAGGAGGTCGTACGCGAGTGGCGGGAGCGCCGGGCAGCGGCAGGTGCGGGACCGGCCGGGGAGCCGGACGCACCCGGGGAGTGACTCACATGTGCAGCAGCCGGTCCGCCAGTTCGCGGTAGTCGCGCAGGGCCAGCCGGAGCTGCTCGGTGTCGGCGCTGGCGGGGCGGTTCGCGTCGGCGGACTGCCAGCTGCCGCGCAGGGTGCGGCGGCGCCGGTCGATGGCGTCGGTGAAGCGGGCGCTGATCTCCTCGACGGCCCGGTCGGCCTCCTCGACGGCCGTCCGCGGCTCGTCGACGAAACCGGTGACCGCGTGCTGGAGCCGGCGCTCCAGCTGTCCGCACTCCTCGCGGGGCATCAGCTGCTCGCCGCCGCGGCCCGCGTCCGCCTCGTGTCCCGGGCCGTCGCCGGCCACCAGGACCGCCTGCCCGGCCGCGCCCCGGTCGTCCGGGGCCGCCCTGCGTTCGGGTTCCCGTTCCTGCTGTCCCGGGGTGACACCGCTGACGGCGGCTTCGTCCCGGTCGGTCGTCCCCTCCTCGCGTCCCGGGGGCATCGCGGTACCGCCGGGATACACGTCGCCGCCGACGGGGCGGCGGCCCGTTGATCCGGTCCTGGCGTCGGTCATGTCGGTCAACTCTCCTTCGGGCGGCTCTGGTCGGCGGACCAGGGCAGGTGTCCGCCGGTGTCGGCACCGACACCGGCGCGGTGCCGGCCGTGCTCGTGGGACGACTCGTGGGACGAGGGGGCGACCAGGTCGTCGAAGAGGGAGCGGGCCTCGATCATGGCCGTCCGCATCTCCTCGGTCCCGGCCTGGCTCTGCGGCGACCCGCCCACGGGCGCCTGGACGACGCGGTGGACGCGGCGGTAGCCGTCGACGTGGTCGGCGTGGTGCACGGAGAGCGCGGCCACCTGGTCCTCGTAGTCGGCTCCGGCCGGGAAGCCGCGGTCGGCGGCCAGTTCGGCGAGCAGCCGGTCGATCTCGGCCACGGACTCCCGGGGCGAGTCCACGAAGTGCTCCTGTGCGGTGGTCCAGCGGGCCGCGTAGCGTTCGCGTTCCGCCGGTTCCAGTTCGCGCTCGTGCAGTTCGCCGTGGCGCCGCACCCGCTCGGTGAGTTCCTGCTCGGCCGCCTTGGTGTCGCCGCCGTGCTGGGCCACCGTCCGCTCGTACTCGGGTCCGAAGCGCCGCTTCAGGCCCTGCGGGCCGCTGCCCCTGGCACGCACGGCCAGCAGGGCCGCGACGACGACCACGGCGGCCACGATCACGATCGCGATGATCAAGCCTGTGGACATGGTTGCCTTCCGGTGTCTCGGCCCGACGGGCCGTCTCCCCCACCGGGTGACCCGCACACCGCCTCGCAAACAGCCCGGCCGGGCGGACCCGGAACCGGCCGCCGATATCCGGTTGCGCGGACCGCCCCGGGCCGCCGGACACTACGGCCCATGACCTCCTGGACGATCACCCCGCAACGCCCGGACTCCGCCGCCGCCCGCGCCCTGTGGCGGGCGTACTACACGGAGGTCAGCGACCGCTGGTACCTCCGCCACGAGGGCCGCCGCACCGACCCGGCCGAGCTGGAACGGGAGATCGCGGCCCGGCCGGGCTCCGAACTGGCGCCGCCCACCGGCCTGTTGCTGATCGCACGGTACGACGGCGAGCCGGCCGGCAGCGCGGGCGTACGGCTCCTGGACCCGGCCACCGCCGAACTCACCCGGGTCTTCGTGCACGAGGGGTTGCGCGGCCGGGGCGGGGCCGCGCTCCTCGTCGCGGCGGCCGAGGAGGCGGCCCGTGCCCTCGGGGCCGCGCGGATCGTCCTGGACACCCGCACCGACCTGGTGGAGGCCCGCGCCCTCTACGCGCGGCTCGGCTACACGGAGACCGCGCGGCACAACGACGACCTCTACGCCGAGCACTGGTTCGCCAAGGAGTTCGTCAGCTGACCTGCCCGGCCGCGGGGTGCTGCGGCTGCTCGCGTTCGGTGCCGCAGAGTTCGTCGGTCAGTTCCTTCACCAGGCGGTCCAGGTCGGTGGGCCGGTCCGGGCTCCACCAGTCGCCGAGGAGGTCGGCCAGGGACTCCTCGCGGGCCCCGGCGAGCCGGTCGGCGACCTCGCGGCCCTGCTCGGTGAGGGTCAGGTCGAGGCCCAGGCGGTCGGCGAGGTGCCGCTCCTCCAGCTGGCGGGCGCCCGCCAGGACGACGTTCATCGGGACGACGCCGCGCTCGGCGAGCCGCCCCGGCTCCACGGAGCCGTACTTCCGGATCCGCAGCAGCAGCCAGCCGGCGGCGGGCAGCAGGTCGGCGTACCCGGCCCGCGCGTTGATCTTCCGGTAGACCTCCCGGCGCCCCTCCCGGGTGCCGAGCAGGGACAGCGCCCGGGAGCACTCGTCGTAGGACGACCGCTGGACCGGGTTGGGCGGGATGGTCTCGGAGGCGTCCGGTGCGGTGACCGAGCCGCGCAGCGGGTCCTCCTTCAGGAGCCAGGCGAGCGCGAAGCCGAGGAGGGCGACCGGGGCCGCGTACAGGAAGACGTCGGTGATCGAGGACGCGTACGCGTGCAGGGCGGCCGGGCGCAGCGCGGGCGGCAGGCCCGCGATGCCGCGCGGGTCGGCCTTGAGGGCGTCCGGGGTGATGCCGGGCGGCAGGCGGACGCCGCGGAAGGCGTCGGCGAGCTTGTCGGCGAGCCGGCTCGCGAAGACGGAGCCGAAGACGGCGACCCCGAAGGAGGCCCCGATGGAGCGGAAGAAGGTCGCGCCGGAGGTGGCGACGCCGAGGTCCTCGTACGAGACGGCGTTCTGGACTATCAGCACCAGCACCTGCATGACCAGGCCGAGGCCCAGGCCGAAGACGAAGAAGCAGGCGCTCATCTCGGCGGTCGAGCTGTGCTCGTCGAGCCGGTGCAGGAGCAGCAGCCCGATGGTGGTCACGCCGGTGCCGGTGACCGGGAACACCTTCCAGCGCCCGGTGCGGCTGACGATCTGCCCGGAGAGCGTGGAGGACAGCAGCAGCCCGACCACCATCGGCAGCATGTGCACGCCCGACAGGGTCGGTGAGATGCCCTGCACGACCTGGAGGAAGGTCGGCAGATAGGTCATCGCGCCGAACATCGCGAACCCGACGATGAAACTGATCACGGCCGCGAGGGTGAAGGTGCGGATGCCGAAGAGCTGCAGCGGGAGCACCGGTTCGGCGGCCCGCCGCTCGACGGCGACGAAGGCGCCGGCGAGCACCACCCCGACGACCACGAGCCCGATGATCTGCGCCGACCCCCACGCCCATGTCGTCCCGCCCAGCGAGGCCACCAGGACCAGACAGGTGGCGACGGCGGCGATCAGGAGGGTGCCGAGGTAGTCGATGACGTGGTGGGCCCTGCGGCGCGGGATGTGCAGCGCGGCGGCTATCACCGCGAGCGCGACGACGCCGACGGGCAGGTTGACGTAGAACACCCAGCGCCAGCTCAGCTGCTCGGTGAGCACCCCGCCGAGCAGCGGCCCGAGCACGCTGGTCGTGCCGAACACGGCACCGAACAGCCCTTGGTACCGCCCCCGTTCGCGCGGCGGCACGATGTCTCCGACGATCGCCATCGACAGCACCAGCAGGCCGCCGCCGCCCAGCCCCTGCAGGGCGCGGAAGCCGATCAGCTCGCCCATGTCCTGCGCCATCCCGCACAGCGCCGACCCGACGAGGAAGATCACGATCGCGAGCTGGAAGAGCCGCTTGCGCCCGTACTGGTCGCCGAGCTTGCCCCACAGCGGGGTGGCGGCGGTGGAGGCCAGCAGGTAGGCGGTGACCACCCACGAGAGGTGTTCGAGGCCCCCGAGGTCGCTGACGATGGTCGGCAGCGCCGTCGACACGATCGTCTGGTCCAGCGCGGCCAGCAGCAGCCCGAGCAGCAGCGCGCCGATCGGGACCAGCACGTTGCCGGGTACCCGCTCCGCGTCCTTCGCCTGGGTGGGCGTCGTTTCCAGGGCCATGGAGACCTCCCGGGGCTTTCGGCCATCTTCCATCGTGGACGGTGTCACCCGGTATGGCCCGTCGAGTCCTTTTCGGTGCCTGTGAGACGAGGGGATCCGGAGAACGTACGTGAGGGCGCTCCGCATAATCTGTGGAGTTCGTGAGGGGAGGGACGAACGCCGTGACGGATACGCCGGGGAGCGGGGGCCACCAGTGCCCGGAGTGCGGGACGCCGAAGGGGCCGGACGGCTCCCCCGCCTGCGAGTGCAACCAGCGCACCGCCGACGCGTTGCGCGACGCGCGTACGGCCGAACAGGCGGCGGCGGAGGACTTCGACCCGCTGCGGATACGGCCGTACGTCGCCATCGAGGCGGACGCGGCGGTCGGTCCCGGTGACGGGACCGCGCCGCTGCCGGTCCTGCCGGAGCCGACCGTGCCGTTGCGGACGGTGGCCGCGGAGGCGGCCGAGGCGGCGCCGGCCCGGCAGCCGCGCCGGGGACCGCGGTGGGCCCTGCTGCTGGCGGTCGCCGGGGCGGTGGCCGCGATCATCGCGGTGGCGGGGTTAGCGAGCGGTCTGTTCGCCCGCATGACGCCGACGAGGGACGGGGCGGCACCGGCGGACGTACGGCAGAGCGTCCCGGACGTGACCCCGAGCACCGCGTCGCCCTCGGCCGCGGCGCCGGTCTCCTCGCCGTCGTCCTCGCCCTCGGCCACACCGTCCGGGCCGGCGAGTCCGAGCGCGTCGCGCTCCCCGTCCCCGACGCCGTCCGGCACGCCGGCCTCCCCCACCCCCTCCCGCTCCGCGCCCCCCGCCGGCTCGGCCACCACGGCGGGCACGGCGGCCTCCGCGCAGCCGTCCACGGCCCCGGTCCTCCGCCCCGGCGACACCGGGGCGGAGGTGACCGAGCTCCAGCAGCGGCTGGCGCAGCTGAACCTCTACACCGGGCAGGCCGACGGCCACTACGACCGCCGGACCGAGGACGCGGTACGCACGTACCAGCTGGCGCGAGGCATCCTGACCGACGAGTCGGGGGTGTACGGAACGGCTACGCGGGCGGCGCTGGAGGCGGAGACGTCGGAGCCGTAGGGGGCGGGCCGACGGGGGGTACGGGGCCGTCGGGGTCGGCGAGGGGTGCCTGGTCGGGACGGTTGCGGCGTTGGTTGCGGTAGTGGGTGTCCGCGGGTGAGTGGGGGCTTGTCGCGCAGTTCCCCGCGCCCCTTAGGGGGCCTGCTCAGCTGCGGGCGGTCGTGCCGCTGGGGCGGCACGGGCGGGCGCTTGGGGGTTCCCCCGGCCGAAGGTGGGGGAGGCACACCCGGCGAGCGCCGGTGAGCGTCCCTACCCCCGGCCTCAGGCTTCGTCGACGTGGATTCGGATCGCGCCGTCCGCCAGTGACTCGACGTGTACCTGTGTCAGGTCGCGGACCACCGCGTCCGGTCCGTGTGCGCCGGCGCGTGCGCCGATGCCGATGACGCGCATCCCGGCCGCGTGCCCCGCCGCGATCCCGGCGCCCGAGTCCTCGAAGACCACGCAGTCCGCCGGCGCGACGCCCAGCTCCGCCGCCCCCTTCAGAAAGCCCTCGGGGTCCGGCTTGCTGGCGCCCACCGACTCCGCGGTCACCCGCACCGCCGGCAGCGGCAGCCCGGCGGCGGCCATCCGCACCGTGGACAGCGCCACGTCCGCCGAGGTCACCAGCGCGTGCGGCAGCCCCTGGAGGGAGGCGAGGAAGGCCGCGGCGCCCGGCACCGCCACCACGCCCGCCACGTCGGCCGTCTCCTCCGCCAGCATGCGCGCGTTGTCCGCGAGGTTCTGCTTCATCGGCCGGTCCGGCAGCAGCACGGCCATGGACGCATGTCCCTGGCGCCCGTGCACCACCTTCATGACCTCGTCGCCGTCCAGCCCGTGCCGCTCGGACCAGCGCCGCCAGATGCGTTCCACGACGGCGTCGGAGTTGACGAGGGTGCCGTCCATGTCGAGCAGGAGGGCGCGGGCGGTGAGGACGGTGGCCGTCATCGGGCAGCTCCTAGTACACGGGCCGAAAGCAGGCCGGGCAGAAACAAGGCGGCCCCGCCCGCCGGTCAGGGAAAACGGGCGGGAGCCACTTTGTTCCCCCACGGTACAAAACAGAACGCCGATCCCGCCACCACCTTCGCCGACCGTTCACCGACTCTTCAGCTCGACCCGGCGGACCGGGGGCGGTTCCGGCCCGCTCAGCCCGCGATCGCCTCCCACAGGCTCCACACGCCCAGCGCCAGCATCAGCACCGCCGCGATCTGCGTGATCAGCCGCAGCGGCACCTTCTTCATGAGCGCCTTGCCGCCGACGATGCCGAGTCCGGCGACCGCCCACAGGCCGAGCACGGCGCCGAGGCCGACGGAGAGCGGGTCGTCGTAGCGGGCCGCGAGGTTCGCCGTCATGATCTGCGTGAGGTCACCGAACTCGGCGACCAGGATGAGCATGAACCCGGTGCCGGCGACCTTCCAGAAGGACTGGTCGGCCGGCCTGCGGATCTCCTCGTCCTCCTCGTCCTTCCTCATCAGCAGCACGGCCGCGCCACCGAGGAAGAGCACGCCGGTCAGCGCGTGCACGATCTGCTGCGGGAGCAGGGTCAGGACACTGCCGGCCGCCACGGCGAGCACGACGTGCAGGAGGAAGGCCGCGGCGACACCGGCGAAGACGTACGACGCCCGGTAGCGCGTGCCCAGGACGAGACCGGCGAGCGCGGTCTTGTCGGGCAGTTCGGCGAGGAAGATGACGCCGAAGACGAGCGCCGTCACGGTGATGCTGATCAAGAGTCCTCAATCGGTCGGGGGCCACCCCACCGAGAGCACCGCACTTCGCGGACGATCACCTCGGCAGGCCAGCGCACACGGGCACCCGTGCCGTACGGCACGGGCGTGCACTGCTTGCCGAAGGTCTCGCTGGCGGACTCGCGACCGAGATGGCCGAGGTCGCCTCCGGGCGCCGGCTCAGACGAGCTGAGCAGTATGTCGACGGTCCGGCGAAGAGCTACTCCCCTTCAACAGCCACCACGGTACGTGACGACCGCGCCGATCCCCAAGGCCGAGGTCCCCGTCTGTGAGTCACGTCGCACACCTTGTCGCGTCATGCACACGTCACTAACTTCTTACCGGGCGCTCACCCCACGGCAACACCAGAACGCGAGCATTCCCACGCCCGCGCTCCAACACCCCACCCCCACAAGGGAGTTCGTATGCCGAGATTCTACGCGCGTCGACGGCTCAGCATACTCGCCGCGTTCACCGGCCCGACAGCCTCCGCCGCCCTCCTCGACTCCCCGAGCGCCTCCACCGCCCTCCCCACCCCGGTCAGCGCCTCCACCGCCCGCACCTACCCCGCCTCCCTCACCGTGGCCGCCGAGAACCGCACCGGCTACGAGCGCGACCTCTTCCCGACCCGGGACACCGTCAGCGGCACCTGCAACACCCGCGAGTGGATCCTCGAGCGGGACGGCACGAACGCCGTCACCAACTCCGCCTGCACCGCGACCAGCGGTTCCTGGTACTCCCCCTACGACGGCGCCACCTGGACCGCCGCGTCCGACGTCGACATCGACCACCTGGCATCCGCCCCCGTGATGCACCAGGCGCCTGAAGCAGCAGTTGAAGACGTTGACGACATACCGCTCACACACGCGATGGCGCCCCGGACCGGCCGGACGGCCGCTCCTGATACGGAGACGAATCTGCCCGCCGAGGCCCGCGGTCTGTAGCCCGGAGTGTGCCGCGGGGCCCAACGATCGGCGGCACAGCCCGGACGACAGACCGCTGCCCAACGTCCGCGAAACGCCCCTGTCATGAGCCTGACCATCCGAGGAGATCGAGATTCCCATGCCTTCCCGAATACGGATAGCGACTGCCACCGGTTCTGCTCTCGCCTTGGCGATCAGCGGCCTCATCCTCGGCGCCAGCGCCGGCACCGCACAGGCCAGCACCTGTTCCCAGTCCTATCTGCCGCTTCCTGACCCGACGTGCACGCCGGGTGTGTACAACCCCGACGTCACCCAGTCGACGATCAACTCCACGATCTGCGTGTCCGGCTGGACGGCGACCGTCCGCCCGCCCACCTCCTACACCAACGCGCTCAAAGCGCAGGGGATCATCGACTACGGCTACAGCGACACGAACATGTCCGACTATGAGGAAGACCACCAGATCCCCCTCGAACTCGGCGGATCACCGCGGGACCCGGGCAACCTGTGGCCCGAGCCGCACTCCGGCACCAAGAACTCCACCACCAAGGACGGTGTGGAGACGAAACTGAAGAACGCGGTGTGCAAGGGCACCATCACCCTCAACGCTGCCCGCACCGCGATCAAGACGAACTGGACCACGGCTCTCAGCGTCACCGGCATCGGCTAGAAGGGAACTGGCCGGTGACGTTTGTCTGGTATCAGGCGTCACCGGCCAGTGCCTGTCACTCGTACTGGGCAAGCGCCCGCCGCAGAGCGAGGTTCTCGCCTTGCGCGACTTCCGGGGCCTTGCGGAGCCTTGCCACCTCCTCGCGGTGAGCCTGCTGTTGCCGCGTCAGGCGTGCACTCAGCGCTCGCACAGCAGCCGAGGTCGAGGAGTTCGGTCGGACGACCCGCCGGAATCGCGGAAGCCGCTCCACTCCTGGCTCGGTGCCGTTCGATCTGATCACGCAGTTCGGGGCTTCGGTGGAGGAAGTCCGTGCTGACCCCCGGCCTGGCGGGCTACCGCGGTGAAACTGATCGGCTTGCGTGCCTTGGTCAGCTCGGCAAGGGCAGTGCGGGCCCGCTTCTCGCGTCACGCCATCGCCCATGGCCACCCGCTGCGTACTGGCCACCGCGCCCCTCCGTCAGCACCGTCAGCGGCACCGAAACCAAGGTACGGACAACACCTGGTACCGCTCGCCGAGGCCTGGGACTCCGGTGCCGGCAAGTGGACCACGGCCCAGCGCGAGGCCTTCGCCGACGACGTCACCCGCCCGCAGCTCCTCGCCGTCACGGACAACGTGAACCAGTCCAAGGGCGACCAGGACCCGGCCACCTGGATGCCGTCCCTCACCTGGTACCGCTGCACCTACGTCCGCGCCTGGGTCCAGGTGAAGTACTACTACAACCTCTCCGTGGACTCCGCCGAGAAGAGCGCGCTCACCGGCTGCCTCTCCGCCTGCTGAGCACCGGAACCTCCCCGCGGGCCTCCGTCGTTCCGTACCGTACGGGGCGACGGAGGAGGGGACTGTGTCCGGACTGCGCCTGGGACCGCTGCTGAGGTACACCGACGGCTCGTCGGCGACCGTCTGGGTCGAGGCGAGCCGTCCGTGCACCGCCGAGGTGCGCTGCTCGGACGGCGCCGGCGGCACCGCGCACACCTTCCAGGTGGCCGGCCACCACTACGCGCTCGTCCCGGTCGCCGGGCTGACCCCGGGGACCGCACCGTCGTACGACGTCCTCCTGGACGGCACCCGTGTGTGGCCGTTGCCCGACTCCCCTTTCCCGCCGCCGGTGATCCGCGCCCCGGCCGCGGGCGACACCTTCCGCGTCGTCTTCGGCTCCTGCCGCTGGGCCGCACCGCCCGCCGACGGCCGGGACCCGGTCGGCCCGGACGCCCTCGACAGCCTCGCCGCGCGCATCGCCGTCGGCGGCGAACGGCCGGACGTGCTCCTGCTGCTGGGCGACCAGGTGTACGCCGACGAGACCTCGGCGGCCACCCGGCAGTGGCTCGCCGCCCGCCGCGGCCTCGCGGACCCGCCCGGCGCCGAGGTCGCCGACTACGAGGAGTACACCCGCCTCTACTACGAGTCCTGGCTCGACCCGGAGGTGCGCTGGCTGCTCTCCACCGTGCCCAGTTGCATGATCTTCGACGACCACGACGTCATCGACGACTGGAACACCTCCGCGGCCTGGCTGGCCGACCTGCGCGCCACGCCCTGGTGGCAGGAGCGGCTGCTGAGCGGACTGATGTCGTACTGGGTCCACCAGCACCTGGGCAACCTCTCCCCGGCCGAGCTGGCCGCCGACCCGCTGTACGCCGCCGTGTGCGACGCGCCCGACGGCACGGACGAGTTGCGCGCCTTCGCCGCCGGGGCCGACGCCGATCCGGCCTCCGTACGGTGGAGTTACCGGCGGGACTTCGGGCGGGTGCGGCTGCTGATGGTGGACACCCGGGCGGCGCGGGTCCTGGACGAGCAGAACCGCGCCATGCTCGACCCCGGCGAGGCCGGGTGGCTGCGCGAACAGGCCCTGGACGGACCGGAGTCGTACGACCATCTCCTCGTCGGCACCTCGCTGCCCTGGCTGCTGCCGCACCTGATACACGACCTGGAGACCTGGGACGCGGCCCTGTGCCGGGGCGACCGGGGCGCCCGCTGGGCCCGGTTCGGGGAACGGCTGCGCCGCGCGGCCGACCTGGAGCACTGGGCGGCCTTCCCCGCGTCCTTCGCCGAACTCGCGGACCTGTTCGCCCGGACCGGCTCCGGGCCCGGGGCACCCGCCTCCGTCTGCGTGCTCTCCGGGGACGTCCACCACGCCTACGTCGCCGAGCCCGCGTGGCCCGCCGGGAGCGCGCCCGGCTCCCGGGTGCTGCAACTCACCTGCTCCCCCGTTCACAACTCCGTGCCGCCGACGATCCGGGCCGGCTTCCGGTTCGGCTGGAGCGCCCTGGCCCGGTTCCTCGGGCGGCGGCTGACCCGGCACGGGCGGTGCGCGCCGCCGCCGGTGACGTGGCGCAAGCGGGGCGGCCCGTGGTTCGGCAACCAGCTCATGACGCTGACGCTGCACGGCCGTTCGGCCCGGCTGCGGCTGGAACGGGCCCGGCGGGACGGGACCCTGCAGACCGTGACGGAGTCCGTCCTCACCATCCGGTGAGCACAGCCGGGTGACAACTGTGTTGCGTGGGGCTCACGTTGGCATCCGCCAAGCGCGACGGCATGATGAGGCGGACCGTCCGCTTCCTGTTCCCGTGCGGGCGGCGTCACTGCCCTGCGCCCCCACTCGCCCGGGAGTCACGTCTTTGTCCTCCTCCCCCCAGGAGTCCCCCCAGGAGTCCCCCCAGGAGTCCCAGGAGTCCGCCCGTGAGCCCGTCCAGGAGTCCGCGACGGTCTCCGTCGCCCTGGTCGGCGCCGGCCCACGCGGCACCAGCGTCCTGGAACGCCTCTGCGCCTCCGCACCCGAACTGCTGCCTCCGGGACGGCGCCTCACCGTCCACGTGATCGATCCCGCCCCACCGGGACCCGGCCGGGTCTGGCGTACGGCGCAGCCGGCGGAACTGCTGATGAACACCGTGGCGAGCCAGGTCACGCTGTTCACCGACGCCAGCGTGGACTGCGCCGGCCCCGTCCGGCCCGGCCCCAGCCTGCACGCGTGGGCCGCCGCCACGGACGGCGGTGCGCTGGGACCCGACGACTACCCGACCCGCGCCCTCTACGGCCGCTACCTGGAGTGGGTGTTCGCCCGGACCGTCTCCCGGGCACCGGCGGCCGTCCGCGTCGAGACCCACCGCGCCCGTGCCGTACGCCTCGACGACGACCCCGACGGCCGCCGTCAGACGCTCACCCTCCACGACGGCCGCACCCTGCCCGGCCTGGCGGCGGTCGTGCTGGCCCAGGGCCACCTGCCGGCGACGCCGTCCGCCGCGGACCGCCGGCTCTCCGCCCACGCCGCCCGGCACGGCCTGCGGCACGTCCCGCCCGCCAACCCGGCCGACGTCGACCTCACCCCGCTCGCGCCCGGCGAACCGGTGCTCCTGCGCGGCCTCGGCCTCAACTTCTTCGACCACCTGGCGCTGCTGACCACCGGCCGGGGCGGCCGTTTCACCCGCACCCCCGGCGGTACCCTGCGCTACTCCCCCTCCGGCCGCGAACCCCGCCTGTACGCGGGCTCCCGGCGCGGTGTCCCGTACCAGGCACGCGGTGACAACGCGAAGGGCCCGTACGGCCGCCACACCCCGCTCCTGCTCACCCCCGAGGTGATCGCGGGCTTCCGCGACCGCACCGACTCCGGCGCGCCGCCCGACTTCCTCGCGGAGGTCTGGCCGCTGGTCGCGAAGGAGGTGGAGACGGTCTACTACTCCGCCCTGACCGGCGACCCCGACCTCACCGCCCGCTTCCTCGCGGCCGACGGCCGGTACGCCGAGACGGCCGTGCTCGACGCGCACGGCGTGCCGGAGCCGGAGCGCTGGTCCTGGGAACGCCTCCAGCGCCCGTACGGGGACCGCAGGTTCGCCGACCCCGCGCAGTGGCGGACCTGGCTGCTGGGCCATCTGCGCGAGGACGCGGCACAGGCCGCCCTCGGCAACGTGCGCGGCCCGCTGAAGGCGGCCCTGGACGTACTGCGCGACCTGCGCAACGAGATACGGCTGATCGTCGACCACGGCGGCCTGGCCGGCGCCTCCCGGCGGGCCCACCTGGACGGCTGGTACACCCCGCTCAACGCGTTCCTGTCCATCGGCCCGCCCCGCCGCCGCATCGAGGAGCTGGCGGCGCTGCTGGCGGCGGGCGTGGTGGAGGTGCTCGGCCCGCGGGTGGAGGTGGACCACCCGGACGCGGCAGGCGGCGGGGACGGCGCCTGGGTGGCCCGCTCCCCCGAGGTCCCCGGCTCGGAGGTGCGGGTGACCACCGTCGTCGAGGCCCGGCTCCCGGAGCCGGACCTGCGCCGCACCGCCGACGAACTGCTGGCCGGCCTGCTCCGCGAAGGCGCGTGCCGCCCGCATGCCGTGGACGGCCACGAGACCGGCGGCGTCGACGTCACCCCGCGCCCGTACCGCCTCGTCGACCGTCACGGCCGCCCGCACGCACGGCGGTTCGCCTTCGGGGTGCCCACCGAGGGGGTGCACTGGGTGACCGCGGCGGGAGCCAGGCCGGGCGTGGACTCGGTGACCCTGTCGGACGCGGACGCGATAGCACGGGCGGTGCTGCGGACGGCGGCGGCCGAGGGCCGACCGCGGCCGGAGGCGGACCCGGAGCGGCCGGCGGCGGCCGGACGGCACACCGGTCGCCGTATGACGCTCGCATGACTGTTCCACGGCAACCCTTTGCCGAACATACGAGCCCCCCGTGACACTCCTGTCACACCCCCCGCGTACGCTGTATGGCTGTCGTCGGGGGGCGCACCAGGACAATCACGGGGGAACCGTCGTGTGGGAGAGCATGGGGTCGCTGGAGGCCGGGCCATGGATATACGCCATGGTCGCCCTCTCCGTGCTGCTCGACGTGTTCCTCCCGGTCCTGCCGAGCGGAGTGCTCGTCATCACCGCGGCCACGGCGGCCGCGGCGGGCACCGGCGCGTCCGCCGGACAGGTCCCGCCGCACGCCCTGCCCGACATCCTGGCGCTCACCCTCTGCGCGGCCACCGCGTCGGTCCTCGGCGACCTGTTCGCCTACCGGCTCGCCCGGCGCGGCGGAGCCCGCCTGGACCGCGCGATCGCCCGCTCCCGACGCCTGAGCAACGCCCAGGAACGTCTCGGTGAGGCCCTGTCCCGGGGCGGCGGCGCCCTGGTCGTCCTGGCCCGGTTCGCCCCGGCCGGCCGCTCGATCGTCTCCCTCGGCGCCGGCGCCACCCACCGCCGCGTCCGCGACTTCCTCCCCTGGTCCGCCCTGGCAGGCCTCACCTGGGCGGTCTACAGCGTCGCCCTCGGCTGGCTGGGCGCCCAGTGGCTCGGCGCGACCTGGATGGCCACCGCGGTATCGGTGACAGCCCTGTTCGGCGCAGGCGCAGGCGCCGGCTACCTGATGCGAAGACGCCGCCCGGCGTAACACGCACCGCCCGAGCCACGGGCAACCGCCCAGCCATCACGCCGCGAGCAACCGCACCAGCCATTCAGCCGCGGTCAGCCCTGTCAGTCCTGTCAGCCGATCCGGCCGCGGGCAGTCATGTCAGCCGACCCGGCCGCGGGCAGCCCTGTCAGCCGATCCGGCCGCGGGCAGTCGTGCCGCTGGGGCGGCACGGGTGGGCGCGGGCAGCACCCGGCAAGCGCCGGCAAGCGTCCCCACCCCCGGCGGTCCCGCCGGGCCGGCCGCGGCCCTGCGCGCAAGCCGCCCCGCCGCGCTCGCCCCGCCTCAGTCGGCGGCGCCCCGCACAGCGGCCCCCCGCACCTCCAGTCCCCCCAGCAACGCGGCAGTCGCCTCCGCCACCGCATCCACCGCCCGCTCGAACACCTCCCGGTTGTGCGCGGCCGGCGCCCGGAACCCGGACACCTTCCGCACGTACTGCAACGCGGCAGCACGGATCTCCTCCTCCGTGGCCTCCTCGGCCAACTGGGGCGGACGCAGGGTCTTGATACTCCGGCACATGTCCCCAGTCTCCCGCAGACCCCCTCCCTCCTGCGAGGATCTTCCAGAGGCGGCCACCGCTCCCGGGGCCGACCGACGAAAGGACAACGCCATGCCGAACAGCCCGGACAGCCCGAACAGCCCGGTCACCCCCGACCCCCCCGGCCCCCACCTCACGGTCGCCGTCCTCGGCCCCGGCGGCGTCGGCGGCCTGCTCGCCGCCCTGCTCTCCCGCTCCGGCCACCGCGTCATCTGCCTCGCCGGCGAGGAGACCGCACACACCCTCCGCGCCACCGGAATCCAGGTCCGCAGCACCCTGTTCGGCGACTTCACGGCCCTCGTCGACGCCGACACGGCCCTCCGCGAACCCGTCGACGCCTGCCTGGTCACCGTCAAGGCCACCGCCCTGGACCCGGCCCTCACCCGGATCCCGCCCGCAGCCCTCGGCGACGCCCTCCTCGTGCCGTTCCTGAACGGCGTGGAACACCCCGCGCAACTGCGCGCCCGCTACGCCCCCGACCGCGTCGCCCCCTCCGTGATCCGCGTCGAGTCGACCCGCACCGCCCCGGGCGTGATCGAACACACCAGCCCCTTCGCGGAGATCGACCTGACCGGCGCCAAGGTCCCCCGCCCCCGCCTGGAGGCCCTGGCCGAAGCCCTCACCGCCGCAGGTCCCGCCACCCGCGTCCTGGACGACGAGACCACCGTCCTCTGGGCGAAGATGGCGTTCCTCGCCCCGTTCGCCCTCCTCACCACCCGCTACGCCCTCCCCCTCGGCGAGGCCCGCACCCGCCACCGCGAGGAACTGGCGTCCCTCGTGGCGGAGACGGCCGCCGTCAGCCGCGCCTGCGGCGCCCCCGCCGACCCGGCCCAGGCCCTGGCCCGGTACGACGCCTTCCCGCCCGCCGCCAAGTCCTCGATGCAACGCGACGCGGAGGCCGGCCGGCCACTCGAGCTCGACGCGATCGGGGGCGCGTTGCTGCGCGCCGCGGACCGGCACGGCGTACCCGTGCCGGTGACGGCCCGCATCGTCAGGGAGTTGCGCGAGGCCGGCCGCTAGCGGCCGTTCCGCCCGGGGGCGCGGGCGGCGGCGACGAAGGCGGCCATCTTCTCGCGGCTCTTGACCCCCGGCGCGGTCTCGACGCTGCTGGAGACGTCCACGCCGTACGGCCCGAACTCCTCTACGACACCGGCCACGTTGTGCTCGTCGAGGCCCCCGGCGATCACCACCTTCCCCGGCATCTCGGCGACCCAGCCGGGGATGTCCTCGAACACGCCGCTGCCCGCGCTGGCGTCGTAGAAGAAGTACCGCAACGCCTCCGGATCCTCGGGCGGGGAGCCGGAGGCGAGGGCGAGGTTCGGGATGTCGGCCGGCTCGTAGATCTGGACGACGTCGACGTGCTCGGCGACGGCTGCCGTCTCGGCGAGGGTCAGGGCCACGGCGAAGACGGAGATCCGTCCCCGGGCATGGGCGGCGAGCGCCACGGCCCGCTCGGGCGGGCAGTACCGCTTGCTCCTCGGCGTCACGACGATCCCGACGGCGTCGTACCCCAGCTCCACGGCCCAGTCGATCTGCTCCTCCCGGGTGAGCCCGCACACCTTCACGAACGCCGGCTGCCGCTGCCCGCTCATCCTGTCCTCGCTCCGTTCTCCCGCCCGGCGGGAACACGATCCTGTCCCCCAGCTTCTCAGCCCGCGGGCCCGGCCGTTGTCAGTGGCGGCTGCCAGGATCACCGGCATGACGGACACGGACGAGGACTGGCGGTCCCTCCTGGCGCGGTGGAGCCAGGAGTGGGCGGACGCACAGCACGGGGACACGACGGAGCGGGACGAGGAGCCCCTGCGGACGCGCTGGCTGGGGTTCCCGCCCGCGCCGGAGCAGCGGATACGCGAGCTGGAGGAACGGCTCGGGCACCGGCTGCCGCCCTCGTACCGGTCGTTCCTCGCGGTGAGCGACGGCTGGCGGCACGCGGGCGGCTTCGTCTGGCTGCTCGCCGGCACCGGCCAGGCCCGGTGGCACGAGGACGCGGCGGGCCTGTCCGAGTACTTCCCCGGGGAACTGGACGACGACCCCACGCCCGAGGACGAACTCCTCGCCGGGATGTGGGGCCGGGCACTGCAGCTGGACGTCGAGTCGGACGCCGTCTACGTCCTCCTGGACCCGGGGGACGTGGACGACACGGGTGAGTGGGCCGTGTACACGTGGGCGCCGTGGCACGCCGACGTACCCAGGCGGTACGGATCGTTCCGCACGTTCATGGAGACGATGTACCGCGAGTTCCACCGGCTGCGGGCGGGCGACGCGGAGCAGGGCGGGCCGCTGTTCGACAACGCGACGACCCGGGCCCTGGACGCCTCCGTGGCCACCGCCCGCCTCGACGCACTGGGCGGGAGACACGAACGGGCGGCGACGGTCCTGGCGGAGGCCGTCGCCTTCGGCAGGCCACGCGCGCGGGGGCTGCACGACCAGATCCGCCGGCTGCTCGGGGAGACCTACCTGGTGTCCTTCCGCGGTCTGACCGCCGACCCGGTGTACGCCGCGGAGATCATGCCGGTGCTGGTGGCCGAACACGTCCGCATGCGCCGGGACGGCGAGCTGGCGGCCCACAACCTGCCGGGTGCCTCCGACGCGGTGCGTGCGGCGGCGGACGAGGTCCTGCGGCAGATACGCGAGGGCACCTACCGGTACACCGCCGAGGGCACCTTCGGCCGGGCCGTCGAGGAGGCCCGGGAGCTGGCCCGCTGGGGCGACACGGACGAGGCCTGGCACACCCTGCGCGCCGCCCTGCCCGGCTGGCGGCCGCTCAGCCCCGAGCACCTCGCCCCGGTGGGCCTGTGCGCCGACCCGCTCCTCGGCCCCCTGATCACGCCGGACCGCGGCCGCGAACTCCTCGCCACACCCCGGGCCGGCCGGCCCGGCGACACCCCGCCGCCCACCGCAGACCTGGACCCTCCGGGCCTGGCCTGGCTGGCCGACGAACCCCCCAACTCCCTCCTGACCTCGTACCGCTTCCTCCTCGTGGAAGGCGTGGCACCGCACCGGCTGCCGTCCCTCGTCACCGCCGCCGGTGACGAACCCGCCGTCCTCAACGCCCCGGCGACGCCCTGGGACGCCCGGATGCGTTTCCGCGCCGCCGAGAGCGTCCCGCCGTGGGCGGACACGGCACTGGCCGCCGTCGGCCGGGCGGGCCCCGGCTGGAGCTTCGCGTTCGAGCCGAGGCCGGGCGGAAGCTTCGACGAGCGCCGCTTCGTCTCCCCCGGCCTGGCCGCCTCCCGGGGCACCCGCACGGTCACGGTGTGGAGCGCCCCGCCCCGCGACCACCGCCCCGGCTTCTTCCACCTCTCCGTCGCCGAGAACGGCGAGGAGCAGTACGGCGTCACGGCCCGCGGCACCGCCACCGAGCACCGGGGCCCGGTGCCGGAGTCCCTCCGCCTCCCCGCGGACGGTCTCGACGAGCACCGGCGGCACGAACGCAGCGTCCTGACGGCCCTCGCAACCGGGTTCGGCGTCCGCCTCCCCCGGTTCGCGCTCACCCAGGGCCGCCTGCACACCCTCCGCACCCGCCCCTGGAACCGTGCGCCGGGCCCCGGCGAGACCTACCTGACCGTCCGCTACGTGCCGCACCGGCCGTAGCGGAGCCCCGTCCTACCCTGCGCTGCTGCTCGCGTCCCCGTGCCGAGGGCGGATCCGTGCCGGCCCGGTCCACGGTACGAGGGCCGGGACGCGGGCGCGGTACACCTCGTAGGCGGCCCCGAACCGGCCGGCCATGAGCGCGTCCTCGGTCCGCACCCGGCTCAGCAGCCAGGGGACGGCGACCGCCAGGACGGCCGTCCAGACACCGAAGCCACAGGCCGTCATGGCACCGGCGACCAGCGCGAGCAGGCCGGTGTATATGGGATGGCGAACCAGCCGGTAGGGCCCGTCGGTGCGCAGTTCGTGGTGCTCCTGGACCGTCGGGACGCTCGCCCACATCGTGCCCAGGACCCAGCGGGCCCACAGCAGCAGAGCGGTGCCGGTGACGGCGAGCAGGGCGCCCAGGAGCGCGAGTTCGGGCTGCCAGAACTGCAGGCGGTGCCAGAACCCGGCGGTGTGCCCGAGCAGCAGGGAGAACAGCCAGGCACCCGCGACCAGCAGCGCCCTGCGGGGCAGCGTCCGGCGCAGCCCGCGCGCCCAACCGCGCACACCGGCCTGGCTCTTCATGCCGAAGTAGACGGCACCCGCGATCCAGGCCACGACGAAGACCAGCACACAGACACCGATGAGAACGACAAGCCCCGAGCGCAGTGACCCCATACCTCAAGGCTCCTCCGCCCCCCGACCGATCACCACCACCCACGGGTCGATGGAGAGACCCTCCACCCACCCGACGGCCCCGCGCGTCGAACACATGAACCCCACGAACAAACTCGCCACCTAAAATCGAACAGGCGTACCATTGCCGCGTGGCTGCGACCTATGACTTTCCGAGTGACCTCCTCGCCGGTCAGGAGGAGCTGCATCAGGTCCGGGCCGAGCTGTCGGCCCTGCTGAAGCGGCTCCCCTGGTCGGTCGAGCCGCTGGACGGATTCAGTGACGACGGCGGCTGGCGCAAGGTGGAGCGCCCCGCCTCCCCGGGCTGGACCGAGGACGAACAGGCCGAGGTCGAGAAGTTGCGCCGCCGCGAGCACGAACTCGCGGTGTTCGTCAGCGGCCACCGCTTCTGGGCCGAGGTCACGGCACCGGACCGCACGGCCGCCCGAAGCCGGCTCAAGCACGCACACAACGAGGACTGACAACGGCAGAGGACCCCGGCCGCACCGGCCGGGGTCCTCTCGCTGACGTGGGCGCGGACGGTTTCGAACCGCCGACATCCTGCTTGTAAGGCAGGCGCTCTACCACTGAGCTACGCACCCGAGACGAGTCGACAGCCTACATTGCCGGGGGTGCTGTCCCGCAAACCCGTATCGGGGCCGACCGCCCGCGTCGGCGTCGGAACCGGCCCCGGCTGGTCGGCTCGATCGTGAACTGACCGGCCCGTGTGTTCGTCTTTGACGAGTGGGAGACTTGGAGCGACCGCCAGTACAGAGGGCGCAGTGCGGCACGGGAGAGGGCGAAGTGACGGGGACATCGGCGACTTCGGCGGTATCCGAGCGGTCGTACCCGCCTCCCGTACGGGCCCGGCGCACGCCGTTTCGGGATGTTCTGGGGCTCGTGAGCCTGCCGTTGCTGGCGGTGCTGGTGGTGCCCGGGGCGTTCGCGGGGGGCGGGACGCGGCGGTGGTTCGGGGGGCGGGCGGAGAGTCAGCGGGCGGAGGCCCAGGCGGCCAAGGACGCCGCGGCGACCGCGTTCTACGAGCTGGACACCGCCCAGCGGGACCTGCGGATCTCGATAGAGACCATCTCCGCCGTCGACGACTCGCCGGCCGCGCGTCGTGCCGTGTCGGACTTCGAGGCGCTGGGCCGGCGGATCGACGAGGTGAGCAACCGGTACATCCAGGCCATCGACGCCCATGACCTGGACCGGGACGACCTGGAGGCCGCCACGGCGGCGCGGGCGCGCGGGGAGATCTCCGCGGCCAAGGACGAGCTGGTGCGGGTCAAGGGGGAGCTGGACCGGTTCGGGGAGTCGCTGGGTCCGTTGCTCGGCAAGGCCGAGACGCAGCTGGCGCGGCTGGCGCCCGCCGTGGAGCGGGCCCGGCAGGCGCTGCTGGCGGCCAGCAACGCGCTCGACGCGGTGCGGCGGACCCCGCTCGGGGCCGACGGGCTGGCGGCCCGGCTGGCGGCGCTGTCGCCGGAGCTGACCCGGCTGAACCAGGGCGCGGGGCAGCACGGTGTGCAGGCGACGCTGGAGCGGGCCGGGCGGGTGCAGCGGGAGGCCGAGGCGATCCGGGTCGAGGCGGAGCGGCTGCCGGAGCAGGCCGCGGAGATCGATCACCGGCTGGTGAGCCTGCGGACGCGGGCGCAGGCGCTGACCACCAGGGCCGGGCAGGTGGACCCGGTCCTCAGCGAGCTGCGGCGGCGGTTCTCGGCGGCCTGCTGGCAGGATCTGCAGCAGGTGCCGCAGCAGGCCGGGGAGAACCTGCGGCAGGCCGAGGCGAAGCTGCGGGAGGCGCAGGCCGCGCGGGACGCGCAGCGGTGGGCGGACGCCACGTCGCTGCTGTCGACGGTGCGGGCGCTGCTGAACGCGACGGACGAGGCGGTTTCGGCCGCCGGTGACCGGCTGGGCCGGCTCAACGCGGTGCAGAAGGATCCGCAGGCGGAGATCGAGCGGACGCGGTTCGCGATCCGGGACGCGCAGCGGCTGGCGATGGCCGGGCGGTCCAGTCCGGATCCGCGGCACGCGCGGCCGCTGGACGACGCGGTGGCGCGGCTGGACCGGGCGGTGGGGACGCTGGAGGGGCGGCATCCCGACTACTGGCACTTCCTGACGGAGACGGAGGCGGTGCGGCAGTCGGTGGCGCGGACGGTGGCGCAGATCCGGGAGGACCGGGGCACCGGTCATCCCTGAGCCGTTTGCCGTCCGGTCGGCGTGGGCGGATATTGGGAGCTGACCCGCAATCCAGATGGGGAGGCGGAGATGGCCTCACACACGGCGCCGTCGGGGCATCCAGCGCGTTCGGGGATGTCGCGGCCGCGGATCGTTTTCGACGAGGCGCTGCCCGTCGATCACCGCCTGAACCAGGTCTACCGGATCGGGGCGGGGCTGACGGGCCTGTTCCTGGTGGCCTTCGGGATCCTCGGGCTGACCAACAACATCGGTTTCTTCGACACGGGCGGGAACACCGCGATCGGCCTGAACACCAACGGCGCGCTGAGCGTGCTGTCGATCTGTGTCGGGCTGCTGCTGTTCGTCGGGATGGTGATCGGCGGGAACTTCGCGTCCACGCTGAACATGGTCCTCGGGGTGCTGTTCATCCTGAACGGCTTCCTGTTCCTGGGCCTGCTGGACACGGATTCCGACTTCCTGGCCTTCAAGATCCAGAACGTGCTGTTCAGTTTCGTGGTGGGTCTCGTGCTGATGGTGTTCGGGATGTACGGCAGGGTCAGTACGAACCTGCCGCACGACAACCCGTACTGGCGGGCCCGCCACCCCGAGGCGGAGCAGCGGGCCCTCACGGCTGCCGATGGGGCTGCCGGGGATCAGGTGCGGTAGGCGTAGTAGTACGCGTTGGGGTACGACGCGACGAGGCTCGCCAGCGACCTGCGGTAGGTGTTGTTGGAGTGGTAGGTCACGTACGGGATGCCGTTGGCCACGTACGTGACGATCATCGTGTGGTCCTTCGCGCCGTCCCGGTCGAAGTCCATCTGGATGACGTCGCCGACCTGCGCCTGGAAGACGTTGGCCAGCGGGGTGGTCCGCTTGGAGTTCTGGGCGAACCAGGACCACTCGTTGACGCCGACGAACGAGTCCGACTGGATGTCGGCGGTGCCGAACCACTTCGTGTAGTCGTACACGTAGCCGGGGACGTGCTTCCAGCCGCCGGCCTTGAGCGACTGGCTGACGAAGTTGGTGCAGTCGCCGCCGGCCGTCTCGTTGTTGTAGTTCGGGTAGTCCGTGTTGTAGTTGTTCCAGTACTTCTCGGCGTACGTGGCCATGGCCTTGTAGTCGTACGTGCCGCCGGTGAGGGTCTTCGGCACCGGCGTCGGGTTGCGCGTGGTGGCGGCGCGCGGCGCGTCCGGCGTGGTGTTGCCGTCGTCGCCGGTGGCGGGCGCCTTGACCGAGGGCTTGGACGTCGTGTTGACGGCGAGGCCGCCGTCGTCGGTGTCCTCGATGTTCGTCAGCTGCCAGGTGCCCTGCCGGTCCGCCTTGAAGGTCAGCTCGTGGTGGGCCTGGAAGCCGGTGGTCTTCGGCGTGCCGGAGGCGGCCTTCGCGTAGGTCAGCGTCGTCGTCTCGGTGACGTCGGCCTTGGCGGTGCGGCCGGTCACGCGGGTCGCGTCGAGCGTGACCTGGGTGCTGCCGGCGCTGTAGGTCTCGCCGGCCTTCGCGATGCTGCTCTGACGGCCGCGCAGCTGGCTCAGCGCCGCGTTCTCGTCGCGCGACTGGGCGCTGGAGAGCCGGACGCCGCCGGAGAAGCGGGAGGTCTGCTTCTTCTGCGAGGCGCCCCGCACGAGGGCCTGGGTGCGGTCGGTGAAGACCGCGTCGGCCAGCTTCTGGAAGGTCGCCTTGGTCGCGGCGTTCACGGTCGGGTCGTCGACGACCGCCGCGCCCGCGCTCCAGTTGGGCACGAGGGCGACGCCGGCGACGACCGAGGCGGCAGCCGCCGTGACTATGGCCGCACGGCTGCGCTTACGGCTCAGTTTTCTGGATTTCAATGATGTTCCCCTCTACGCCGGTACAGCTCTACCGGGCGACGGCATCTTCGCATGGCGTGTGTGACTGCTGTGAAGGGGGTTGCAGGATTGGAATCCGCTTGCTGCCGTGCCGAATTGAACGGCCTGCCGGGAGCTGGTAGGACGCTCATTTCACGATGTCGGACCAGTCGGACGGTGCCTGGGCGGGGTCGAGGGTGCGCAGCCGGGCCAGGGTGGCCGGATCCTGGGCGTCCATCCAGTCGGCGAGTTCCTTGAAGGAGACGCACTTGACGCCCTTCTTGGTGCATATCTTCGGGATGACCTGGTCGATGGCCTTCATGTAGATGCCGCCGTTCCAGTCCTCGAAATGGTTGCCGATGAACAGCGGTGCGCGGCTGCCGTAGTAGACGCGGTTGAAGCCGTCCATGTACGACTGGACGGTCTGCTGCTGCCACTGGGCGTACTTGGCGGGGTCGCCGTCGGTCTCGCCGTTGGACTGGTTGTAGAGGAAGTTGAAGTCCATGGACAGGCCCTGGTAGTCACCGCCGGGGTAGGGGAGCATCTCCAGCGGGAAGTTCCAGAGGCCGTCCTTCTTGGAGGGCCAGATCTGGAAGTCGCCGGGGGAGCTGGCGTCGTACTTCCAGTTGTAGCCGTACTTCTGCAGGGCCTTCAGCAGGTTGGGCTGGCCTTCCAGGCAGGGGGCGCGGCCGCCGACGACCTCCTGCTTGAAGTCGAAGGGCAGGGCGGGGATGTCCTTGAAGCCGGTGTTGGTCTTCCAGTTCTCGACGAACTTGTAGAACTGGTCGATCTCGCTCTTCCACTGTTCGACGCTCCAGTCGCCGCCGCCCTTGGCCTCGCAGAAGTGGCCGTTGAAGTGGGTGCCGATCTCGTTGCCGTCGTCGTAGGCATCGCGGAGCTGTTCCAGGGTGGTGCGGATGTGCTCGTCGGTGGCGTAGTCGATGGCGGCGTCGCCGGGCTGGTGCATCGGGCCGGTGTAGAGGTCCTTCTTGGTCTTGGGCAGCAGGTAGATGCCGGTGAGGAAGAAGGTCATGTGGGCGTTGTACTCCTTGGCCATCTCCCGGTAGTGCGAGAAGAGATGGTCGGAGCCCTCCAGCGCGCCGTCCCAGGAGAAGACGACGAACTGGGGCGGCTTCTGTCCCGGCTTGAGCTTCTGGGGCTTCAGCTGGTCCTTCTGCGGCCCGGTGTACGAGGTCGAGCCGTCGCCGAGGATCTTGGTCTTGCCGTCCCACTTCGGCGAGGCGGACGCGGACGGGGAGGCCTTGGTGGTCCCGGCGGCGGTGGGTGCGGTGTCGTCCTGTCTGGTGAGCACCAGGTAGCCCGCGACGAGGGAGGCCACGACCAGGAAGGCGGCCAGGGTCATGACCTCCGGGCGGGCTGGACGGCGGTCACGGGCGGGCGCCTTGCGGCGGTGGCCGCCGGTTGTCGGCTTCGTGCGGGGCTTCATGCTCGGCTCATTCTGCGGGTGGGTGGCGTGGGGAGCTTCGTGGCCTCGGTGGTCAGTCGAGGCCCATGGCCTGTGCCCAGACCGTGTACGGGACGTTGTCGGTGCCGGTTCCGGCGATTCCCTCGAGCGGCAGCGGCTCCAGGGACTTGTTCAGGTCGATGCGGTATACGACGACCGACGTCGTCACGTTCGAGAGCGTGCCGGTGTACCAGGCGGCGGTGTCCTTGCCGTTGGCGTGGGTGCTGCCTGCCTTTCCGGCCGCCGCGCTGGTGAGGGCGGGGGTCGGGTGGGCCAGGCGGAACGATTCGGTCAGTGCCTGTTCGACGTCCTCGGCCACGTCGTCGCGGACCGCGCGGGTCGGCCGGGGGGTGTCCAGGACGATCCCGCGGCCGTTGCGGGTGATCTTGGAGACCGAGTACGGCTCGGTGTGGTCTCCGCCGGCCGCGAACGTGGCGTAGCCGTTCGCCATCCGGATCGCGCTGGGCGTGGAGCTGCCGATGGAGAGTGCGGGCACCTGGGGGCCCATGCTCTCGGAGAGCAGCCCGGAGGCGACCGCGGTGGCGCGGACCTTGTCGAGTCCGGTGTCCATGCCGAGTTGCATGAACGGGGTGTTCACCGAGCGGGCGAGGGCGTCGGCGAGGCTGATCTGGCCGTGGGACTTGTCGTCGTCGTTCCTCGCGTAGACCTTCTTGCCGCTGCGGTCCCAGTACGGTCCGTCGAGCGTGGTGACCGGGACCTTGTCGTCGCCGTCGTAGAGCGTCCCGGGCAGGACGTCGGTGACGGCCTGGCCGCGTTCCTTGTGGACGCCGTTCTGCAGCCCGGCGGCGTAGACGAAGGGCAGGAAGGCGGAGCCGGCCGGGACGGTGGTGGCGTTGGACTCGTTGTAGCCCTGGGTGCGGTGGTCGGGTCCGCCGTACACGGCGACGATCCGCCCGTCGGTGGCGACCGAGGCGGCGCCGTAGTGGGCGGCCGCGGCGTTCTTGGGGTCGTCGGCCTTGGCGCCCTTGCGGGCCTTGGTCACGGCCTTGGTGAGGGTGTCCTCCTTCTTCCGGTCGAAGGTGGTGTAGATCTGGTATCCGCCGAGGTCGAACTGCTTGTCCGAGATGTGCGCGGCCTTCTTGGCGTACTGCTGGGCCAGTTCCACCAGGTAGTCGCTCTGACTGCCGGTGTCGTACATCTTGTTGGTCGCGATCGGCTCCGGGAACTTCGTGTACTTGGCGCGTTCGGCCGGCGACAGCCTGCCGATCTTGACCATCCGGTCCAGGATCCAGGACCAGCGCTCCACCGCCCGCTTGTGGTTGGCCGCACTGAGCGTCGGGTCGTAGAGCCCGGCGCCCTTGAGCAGCGAGGCGAGCACGGCGGCCTGACTGACGTTCAGCCGGCTGACGTCCTTGCCGTAGTAGGCCTGGGAGGCGCGCTGGATGCCGTACGTGCCCCGGCCGAACCAGCTGGTGTTGAGGTAGCCCTCCAGGATCTGGTCCTTGCTCATCTTGTTGTCGAGCTTGAGGGAGATCATCGCCTCGGTGAACTTGCGGCTGACGGTCTGGTTCTGCGTCAGGTAGACGTTCTTCACGTACTGCTGGGTGATGGTGGAGCCGCCCTCGGTGTCCCCTTCGCCGACGGTCCGCCACAGGGCCCGGGTGATGCCCTTCACCGAGATGCCGGGGTCGGTGTAGAAGCTCTCGTTCTCCGCCGCGAGCACCGCCCAGCGCACGTCCACGGGTATGTCCTTGAGCGGCATGTCCTGCCGCTGCACCCAGCCGGTCCGGGCCATGGGCGTCCCGTCGGACCAGAAGTACACATTGTCCTGCTGGGTGGCGTACGAGTTGAGGTTGGAGGGTATGTCCGTGGCGGCGTAGGCCACCACGAGGAACAGCCCGGTCAGCCCGATGCCCCCCAGCCAGGCTCCCAGCCACTGCCGCCAGGACGGCATCCAGCGCCGCCAGCCGGTCCGGCCGGGCCGCGGGTACAGCGGCCGCAGCTTGCGCGCGTACGGCGCCAGCGGCGCGAGCCGGGGCCCCACGAGGGCTCCGATCCTGCCCCAGACGCCGACGACGCGATCCCGCCCGGAGGGCCGCGCGCTGCGCCGTCGCTCGGCGCGGCTCGCTCGTGGCACCGGCGGCTCCTGCCGCCCCTGCTCCGGCACGCGTATCTGCATCGTCTCGTCGTTCCGCAAGCCGCGCACCTTCGCACGCAGCGCGTCCACCTTCAGATGCAGGGTCGCGTCATGTACCGGCGGGTCCGCCTTCTTCCGCTGCGCACCCTCGCGGGGCGCCGGGTCGTCGCCCTCGGCCGCCCCTGAGCCCGCCTTCGCGGCTTCGGCGTCCCCGGCCCGCAGGGCGTGCAGCTCGTTCCACAGGGCCTCCGCCTTCTGCCGTGCGGCCTCCTCCACGCGCCGGGCGTCGTCGCCCTTCTGCCACAGAGCATGCTCCGCACGCAGGCCGTCGACCTGCAGATGCAGGGTCGCGTCCGGCTCGAACGGCTTTCGACTCCGGGATTCGGCCTGGTCACGGCCGTCATCCGGGTCGCCCGTCCGCTCCGTTGCGTCCGTCACGACTGCGTCTCCCCTCGCACTCGGTCTTGCGCGCGCAGGTAGACACGACGGGTGGCAGGGCCGCGGTGGGCGCGGCGCTTCGAGCCCCCTCTTCCCCCGGTCTTTTGGCTCCTCGCGGCCAGCTCAAATTATCAGCGATCTTTTCAATATCTCCGCACAAGTATCGGACAGAAAGGAACACTCATGAAATTCTGAGGTGAAGTGATGCCCATCACTCCCGCATCGCTGCCGTTAGCCTGTCCCTCATGCCCCGCTACGAGTACCGCTGCCGCACCTGCGGCGACACATTCGAACTGTCCCGCCCCATGGCCCAGTCATCGGCTCCGGCAGCATGCCCGGAGGGGCATCAAGACACGGTAAAGCTCTTGTCGACGGTGGCGGTGGGGGGAACGGCCGCCGCGTCCGCCGCCGGCTCCGGCGCCCCCGCCGGTTCCGGTGGGGGCTGTTGCGGCGGCGGCTGCTGCGGCTAACTCCCCTTGCGCGCCGTCTTCAGGAATTCGCGCAGGATTCGCTCGCCGGCAAGCACTCCCCGCTCCGGCAGCGCGGTGATGGCCGGCCCGGTCCACCCGGCGTCGGCCAACTCCCCGTGCCCCGGCCGCCAGCCGCGGTCCGCGGCCAGCAACAGGTCGGCGTCGAGCAGGGAGTCGCCCGCGGCCAGCGTCAGCTCGGCGCCGGTCCGGCGCGCGACCTCCCGCATCGCCGCGCTCTTCGTCAGCGGCTTCGGCACGGCGTAGATCTTCCGCCCCTGCAACGACACCGTCCAGCCGCGGTTCTCCGCCCACACCGCGAGGCTCTTCACCCACTCCTCGGGCAGCAGCTCCCGCTCCACGACCAGGTAGGCGAACAGGTCCTCGGCGACCCGCTGCTTGCGCAGCCACACCGGGTCGGCGTGCTCGGTCAGGTACGCCCGCACCTCGTCGAGGGGCGCGCACTCGTCGGCCAGCCGCGCCAGCACCCGCCCGTGCCAGTCCGCGTCGGACACCCCGTCGACCAGCAGGTGCCCGCCGTTGGCACAGATGGCGTACCGGGGCGCCGGCCCCGGCAGGTTGATCCGCTCGTACTGCTTGCGGGTCCGGGTGGTCGTCGGCACGAAGACCGCCGCGTCCCCCAGCTCGGCCAGCAGCTGTGCGGCCGTCTCCGTCAGGTACGACAGCGGACGGCTCTCGTGCACCTCGACGCAGAGCAGCCGGGGCGCCCGTGCGTCCGGGATGGTCAGCGCCAGGGCGCCCGCCGAGTAGATGAGCGTGCGGTCGAGGTCGCTCGCGACGAGCACCGCCATCAGACGTTCACCGCCCGGCCGTCGGCACCGGTCGCGCCACGCGTGTACTTGGGGTGGATCAACCCGACACAGGTGTACGGCAGTTCGCCGACCTCCTCCACCGGTACCCCTCTCTGCTCCGCGAGCAGCCGCACATGGTCGAGGTCGGCGCCCGCCCCGGCCCGCGCCAGGATCTTCCAGGGCACCCGGCGCAGCAGCACCCGGGTGGTCTCGCCGACGCCCGGCTTGACCAGGTTCACGTCGTGGATGCGGTACTCCTCGCTGATCCGCTCGACGGCCGCCCAGCCCTCCCAGGTCGGCGTGCGGTCGGCGACGGCCAGCTCCTTCACGGCCGCGTCCACGGCGTCGGACACCTCGGCGAACCGGGCCGCGACGGCGTCCAGGAAGGCCAGCGACACGTCGGCGCCGGCCAGTTCGCGGTAGAACTTCGCGCCGTGGAAGTCGTCGGGGCCCACCAGGTCGGAGCGCAGCACGGTCCGCGAGATCAGCCCGGAGACGGTCGAGTTGAGGCACGCGGACGGGATCAGGAAGTCCTCCCGGGTGCCGTACGTCCGCACGCACGACCCCGGGTCGGCGAGCACCGCGATCTCCGGATCGAACCCGAAGACGCCGGTCCGGGCCTCGAACTCCGTGATCGCGTCGGCGAGTTCCCGGGTGATCGCGCCCTTGCCCGTCCAGCCGTCCACGAACACGACGTCCCGCGGGTCGTGGTGCGCGGCCAGCCAGCGCAGCGCGTTCGCGTCGATGCCGCGGCCGCGCACGATCGAGACCGCGTAGTGCGGCAGGTCGGTGCCGTGGCGGAACTGCGCCCAGCGGCGCATCAGCACGCCCACCGGGGTGCCGGCCCGCGCCAGCGACACCAGTACCGGGCGTGGAGACCGCTCGGCCATCACGGTCTCGGTGACCACCCCGACCGCCTGCGCGATGCGCGCCGCCGACGTCTCCAGGGCGGCGTGGAACAGCGCCTGGTACTGCTCGCTCGGCTGGTACTCCACCGGCAGCGACTCCGCGTAGTGCGCGCCGCCGCTCTGGATCGCCTCCTCGCGCTCCTCGGTCGGCGCCTCCAGCGTGACGTCCGAGAGGTCCTGGAGCAGCCAGCCGACGTCCTCCGCCGGGTACGAGGAGAAGGCGGGGCCGCGGAGGGGCTCGGGCAGCATGGCGGGGCTCTCTTCGGTCAGCGCGGGGACGTACGACGGTACAGCGGCGAGCAGGACGTGCCGGGCATGCGCGCCGAGCCGGTCCAGCAGGCCGCCGGGGGCGTGCAGTGCGGGGGTGTCGCCGGCCGAGTCGACGAACAGGACGACGGCGTCGAAGCCGGCGCCGGCGACGTTGTACGCGTAGCGCTCGCCGGGGCCGTCGGCGGGGTTGTCGTGGGCCGGGAAGACGAGGCGGCTGCGGATGGCGTAGCCGGGGTCGTCGACGGCCAGGACGGGCGAGCGGGTGGTGGTGGAGTACCGCACCTCGGCGGCGACCAGGGCCTCCAGCTCGCGGGCGATCCGGAGGGGGGCGTACATCAGCTCCTCGAAACCGAGCGTGAGCACGCGGCGGGCGTCGGGGGGCAGGGCTTCGGCGACACGGGCCGCCATCAGCGGGAGGGCCGACTCGAGGCGTGTCCGGTGGGCCGGGGTGAAGCCGTGCCGTCCGCCGTCGGGGAGGCCCTGCGGCCAGCGCAGGTCGATGCGGGTGAGGTGGGGGGTGGTGCGGTCGTCGGGCGCCTGCGGGTGGGTGGGGGCCGGTCGCGCCCACGCGGCGGCAGCCGCAGACTCGACACAGCCCCGCGCCCCCAGGGGGTTGCGCTGGAAGTCGGCTTCAGGGGCAACGCCGGGCAGGGGCGCGGGGAACTGCGCGACCGGCCCCGACGCTGCCGCGGACGCCGAAGCACCTGTCGCGGCACTCTCCTCGTACCGCGCCACCAACTCCTGGCCCTTCTCCAGGACACCCTCGGGCAGCTTCACCGTCCCCGACGCCGCCGCCACCAGGTCCACCCCGGCGCCGATCTCCTCGGCGAACGACGTCAGCCGACCCGCGTCCGCCGCCGAGCGCATATCCACCAGAGCCACCACGACGTAACGTTTCCGCGGATAACGGGCGTGGAGGTCGCGGATCGTGTTCAGGACCGTGTTGCCGGTGGAGAACTCGTCGTCGACGAGGACCAGGGGGCCGTCGCCGGAGAGCAGGGCCGGGTCCTCGGGGAGCAGCAGGTGCGAGGTCGCGTGCGAGTGGGACTCCTCGAAGCCCCCCGCGGGCGCCAACCCGGCGACCGGCCGGCGCGTGGAGTGGAGGTAGGGGGCGCGGCCGATGCCGTCGGCGACGGAGTGGCCGAGGCCGGTCGCCGTCTCGGCGTAGCCCAGGACGACCGCCTGCCCGGCCTCAGGCTCACCGAGCAGGTCACGCACCCGTCGGCCGAGGGCGAAGCCGTGCCCGTAGACCACGGACGGCGACTGCGGCACGTGTTTGCCGAGCACGTTGGAGACGAGGAGGTGGGCCCGTCTGGGGTTGCGGCGCAGGGCGAGGCCGAGGAGGGCCGGCAGGCCGTCGTCACCGACGAGTTCGACGCCGAGCCGCTCGGCGACCCAGCTGCCGGACCAGACCCCGTTGTTCGCTGCGATGTTCATGGGTTCCCTGTGTCGTCCCGTAACGCCCGTCAAGCCGGTATCCCGGCGGCGAGCAGCTCCACGAAGCCGACGTCCTCGTTGGCCACGCCGAACACCTCGGCGCGGAGCATGGTCCGCTCGGCCCAGGCGCGGTGCGGCTTCACCTCGTTCATCTTGTTCGTGTAGGCCGAGCGAAGTACACCCCCGCCGCCGCGTTCCGGCCGCAGGATGTCCTGGGCGTCCGAGAACTCCTCGTGACTGACCACGGACAGCGCGTGCACGGGGATGACGTGGGACGGGTGGATGCAGGTCTTGCCGAGCAGTCCGTTGGCCTGGTCGAGGGAGATCTCCCTGAGCAGGCCGTCCATGGCGTGCTCGATGAGCCGGTTGCGCAGCTCCACGGCCTGCTCCTCCAGGAAGGGGCTGGTCCGCAGCATCGGCTTGAACATGCGCTCGGGGACCCGGAAGTACTCCCACACCGGCCCGGTCACCGTGAACCCGGTGCCGTCGGCCCGGCCCAGCATGTTCACCACGTCGGCGATGACGGAGGCGATGATCTGCACGTCGTAGGCGGTCATGTCGGGGGCCCGCCGCAGCCCGTAGGACGAGCAGAAGTCGGTTACCCCGAGGCGCAGCGCCAGCACCTTGTCGCGGTACTTGTCGACGGCGCGGGCGATGCCCTCCAGGGCGTCCACGCGCGTCTCCCGGTACATCAGCTCGGGCGTCTCCAGGACCGGCATGCCGAAGAGCCGGCGGCCGCTGCGCAGCGTGGCGCCGTCCAGGGCCTGCAGGAAGGGGATGCCGCGCTCCTCGGTGAACTTCGGGAACACGAATCCGGACAGCAGCGACACGCTCGCGCCCAGCCGTCGCACCAGGTCGGAGATCTGCTCGGGTTCGCGCACCCGGATGAAGAGCAGCGGCAGCTCCGCGCCGGCCCGCTGCCGCTCGGCGAGGTCGGCGAACTGCCGGACGAGGTTCTCCTCACCGGCGACCACGTCCTCGTCGCCGATGGAGTCCTCCAGGCACAGCACCATCGAGACCACGCCGAGTGCCGCCTGTTTGACGACGTCATCGGCGAGCCGCGGCCGGGTGGCCGGACTGTACAGCGTGGCGCCCAGCGCCGCGGAGAGCAGCCGGGCCGGGGAGTCGGCGGTGAACTCGCACGGCTCCTGGTGGAAAAGGCGCTGCCGCACCTCAGGTGCGATGTGCCCGAAATGACGCATAGAACTCCCCCGTGGCGTGGGCCGAGCCTGTGAAATTGGTAAAGGGTGGCCGGTAATAGTACGTACAAAGCCATGTCGGGGGTTCCCGTCGGGCATGAACTTCAGGTAACCCGCCTGTGTCGGCCGCAATGCCCCCCGCGTTGTCGTGACCAGGACCGAGAGGGCAGGATGACCGCATGACGCACGCGATGCTGAAGGGGTCGAACGTCCCCGTGGAAGCCACCACGGTCCGGGCCGTGCTGCGCTGGACGCCCGGGCAGGGAGTTCCGGACGTGGACGCCTCGGCGCTGCTCCTCGGCCCCGACGGACGCGTGCGCTCCGACGAGGACTTCGTCTTCTACAACCAGCCCCGGCACCCCTCCGGGAAGGTCTGGCGGCTCGGCAAGAAGCGGGTGGCCGAGGGCCTCACCGACACGATCCAGACAGATCTCCCCGGTGTCGAGCCCAATGTCGGCCGAATCCTCCTGGTCGCGTCGGCGGACGGCGTCCCGTTCGAACACGTACCCGCCCTGCGCATCCTGCTGTACGACGGCTCGGCGCCCGACGCCGAGGCGCTGGCCCACTTCGACATCAAGCCGGAGACCGGCGCCGAGACGGCCCTGATCTGCGGCGAGCTGTACCGCAGGGGCGAGGGCTGGAAGTTCCGCGCGCTCGGCGAGGGCTACAGCAACGGCCTCAAGGGCCTGGCCACGGACTTCGGCATCTCGGTGGACGAGTCCGAGCCGATGGAGGAGCCCCTGGCCTCCCTCCCGCTCCCGCCCGAACAGCCGACGTCGGTACCCGCCCAGCCCGCCTACGGCTACCCCCAGCCGGCCACCCACGCCTACCCGCAGCCCGCCTACACCCAGCCCCAGCAGCCGCAGTCGGGCTACGGCTACCCGCCCCCGGCCCCGATCCCGGTGGCAACGGTCCCGAACGCGGACTTCCGGCTGCCTCCCCAAGGGCCACAGTTCATCGGGCGGTGACCGCCCCGACTCAGGGGCGCTGGGGGTAGGAACTGCGCGAGCCACCGAGAACCACGCGCACTCACGCACTCACGGCGTCCCCACCCCCGTAGGCGGACTACCGCTCCGCCGTCTTGTATCCCCGCCCCCACTGCAGCCCCCACCCGTACAACCGGTCCAGCTCGCCCTGGAACCCGTACACGAACTTCACCTCACGCCGGACGACCAGCTCGCCCTTCACGTTCTCGATCATCACCACCGCACACGACCGCGCCTGCGGATGCCGTTCGTCGAGGCCTATCTCGATCCGCGGCCCGTTGCTCGGGTACAGCGTGACGATCGCGTGGGTGCGGTCGAAGGCCGGCGTCTGGTCGTAGATGTACACGAACACCAGCAGCCGCTTGATGTCGTCCCGGTGGTCCAGGTTGACGTACATCGTCTCGCCGGACGCCGAACCGAACCGGTCGTCGCCGCTGAGCTTGACGTAGGGCGGCGCGTTCACGTCCCCGAGCAGGCCGCCGAGCGGCTGGACGACCCCCTTCGTCCCGTCGGTCAGCTCGTACAGCGCCCCGAGGTCGAGGTCGACGTTGACCATGCTCTGCCCGTGGCCGGTCACCTCCGGCGGCCTGAGCGCCTTGAAGGGGTGCCGGAAGAGACTCTCCCGCTGCTCCCCGTCGAAGTCGGACGTCCGCATCCGCCAGCTCAGGTTGATGCGCAGGTTGCCGGTGGCCGCGCCCTGCTTGGTGAGGGACACCTGCTGGTGCCGCCTGGTGAGTTCGATGGAGTTGGACGCGGCGCTGCCCGAGTCGAACTCGGCCGCCTTCCCGCCCAGCAGCCCGTCGAAGAAACCCATTCCCGCCCCCAGTAACTCCTGAAAACGCCTGGGGGCGGCCGACCGCTCGGCCGCCCCCATCAGAGCGTTCCTCGTCGAGGAGGGCGTCACACCCTCCGTTTTCGGCCCGGCGAGCCGGTTCAGACCCCGGAGGGGACCTCGGCCTTGTCGTCCGACCCCGCGTTGCCCTCGGCCGCCGCCAGCCGCTGGTTGCGCCGTACCGAGGACCAGAACGACCAGCCGATCAGGACGACGCCGACGAGACCGGTGATGACCTCGTTGATCTCGTACTGGATGGTGACCATGAGGATCACGGCCAGCGCGCCGATGGCGTAGTGGGCGCCGTGCTCCAGGTAGACGTAGTCGTCCAGGGTGCCCTGGCGGACCAGGTAGACGGTGAGCGAGCGGACGTACATCGCGCCGATGCCGAGACCGAGGGCCATGAGCACGATGTCGTTGGTGATGGCGAACGCGCCGATCACGCCGTCGAAGGAGAAGGACGCGTCCAGGACCTCCAGGTAGAGGAACATGAAGAACGCGGCCTGGCCGGCCAGCAGGACCGGCGACTTCTTCCGGCCGGCGCGCTCGGCCTCTTCCTCCTCCTCGTGCTCGCGCTCCTCCTCGGCTTCGAGGCGGTCCTCGAAGAAGCCGGAGAGGCCGCCGACGATCATGTATGTGATCAGGCCGGCGATGCCGGCGATCAGGACCGTCTGCGCCTTGTCGGCGTGGCCGCCGCCGTGCTGGTGGGCGTGGGTGGCGAAGGTGAAGGAGGTGATCAGCAGGACGATCAGGGCGATGCAGACCGACAGCATGTCGACCTTGCCGAGCTTGGCGAGCGGGCGCTCGATCCAGCGCAGCCACTGGATGTCCCGGTCCTCGAAGATGAAGTCGAGGAAGATCATCAACAGGAACATGCCACCGAAGGCGGCGATCGCCGGGTGGGCGTCGGTCACCAGCTCCTGGTAGCGGTCCTTGTTGTTGAGCGCGAGGTCGACGGCCTCGATGGGGCCCATCTTGGCGGTGATCGCGACGATGACGACCGGGAAGACGAGCCGCATGCCGAAGACGGCGATGAGGACGCCGACCGTGAGGAAGATCTTCTGCCAGAAGGCGTTCATCTTCTTCAGGATTCCGGCGTTGACGACCGCGTTGTCGAACGACAGGGAGATCTCCAGGACGGCGAGGATCGCCACGATGCCGAAGGCCTCCCACCCCCCGTAGAAGACCGCGGCGACCAGGCCGAGCGCGGTGATCGCGAACGACCAGCCGAAGGTTTTCAGAAGCACTGGCTACCCAATCTTGTGTGTACGGGTCTCGCTCGCGCCGTACTCGGCTTTACCTACTGTTGACCACGAAGTGTAGAGGGCGCCGGTGTCCTACGGGTGGGTCGGGCCCTACATCCGGACCGATCGGTGCTATGAGACGTTCACACCGAAGTCGAGCGCGATACCGCGCAGGCCGGAGGCGTAGCCCTGGCCGACGGCGCGGAACTTCCATTCGCCCTGGTAGCGGTAGAGCTCGCCGAAGATCATGGCGGTCTCGGTGGAGGCGTCCTCGGACAGGTCGTAGCGGGCGAGCTCCTGGCCGTCGGCCTGGTTGACGACCCGGATGAAGGCGTTGGAGACCTGGCCGAAGGTCTGGCCGCGCTCGTCGGCCATGTGGATGGAGACCGGGAACACGATCTTGTCGCAGGTGGCGGGCACCTTGGGCAGGTCGACCAGAATCGATTCGTCGTCGCCCTCGCCCTCACCGGTGAGGTTGTCACCGGTGTGCTCGACCGAGCCCTCCGGGCTCGTGAGCTGGTTGTAGAAGACGAACCACTCGTCGCCGAGGACCCGCCCGCCCTGGCACAGCAACGCGCTGGCGTCCAGGTCGAAGGGGGCGCCGGTGGTGGAGCGGGCGTCCCAGCCGAGTCCGATCATGACGTTCGTGAGGTTCGGTGCGGCCTTCGAGAGGGAGACATTGCCCCCCTTGGCGAGCGTGACGCCCATGATGCTGGTCCTCCCCTAGCGGTGTTTCTCCGGTTGTCCTGCGCGTCCGGCGCCGACCGTAAACGGTGCGGCGCCGGACAGAGCGGACTTTCGAACGCCCCCGGGGCGTTCACCTGGCTCAGACGTTGACGCCGAAGTCCTGGGCGATGCCGCGCAGGCCGGAGGCGTAGCCCTGGCCGATGGCGCGGAACTTCCACTCGGCGCCGTTGCGGTACAGCTCGCCGAAGACCATCGCGGTCTCGGTCGAGGCGTCCTCGGACAGGTCGTAGCGGGCGATCTCGGCGCCGCCGGCCTGGTTGACCACGCGGATGAACGCGTTGCGGACCTGGCCGAAGGACTGCTGGCGGTTGTCGGCGTCGTAGATCGACACCGGGAAGACGATCTTGTCGACGTCGGCGGGGACCGTGGCCAGGTTGACCTTGATCACCTCGTCGTCGCCCTCGCCCTCACCGGTGAGGTTGTCACCGGTGTGCTCGACCGAGCCGTCGGGGCTCTTGAGGTTGTTGAAGAAGACGAAGTTCTGGTCGCTGGCGACCTTGCCCGCCGTGTTCAGCAGGAGTGCGCTGGCGTCCAGGTCGAAGTCGGTGCCGGTGGTGGTCCGGACGTCCCAGCCCAGACCGACGAGGACCGCGGTCAGGCCGGGGGCCTCCTTCGTCAGCGATACGTTGCCGCCCTTGCTGAGGCTGACTCCCACGAGTCCTCCCATGTGTGTCTGGGGCGGGGAGCCCCGTCGTGCTTCGGATACCGGATCAACGACTCGATCCTAGTGACGGGTTCCCGCCGCACGCAGGCCCTGGACCCCGAAGAATCACGGGGTGTCGGCCGTGCGGACCCCTAGGGGGCCCGGCAGGGGAGATCACAGCGCGTCGAGCGCCGTCACGTACTCGTTCAGGTCGCGGGCGTCCGGCAGGCCGTTGACCACGGTCCAGCGCACGACGCCCTCCTTGTCGATGACGAAGGTGCCGCGGACGGCGCAGCCCTTGCCCTCGTCGAAGACGCCGTAGGCGCGGGAGGTCTCGCCGTGCGGCCAGAAGTCGCTCAGCAACGGGTACTCCAGGCCCTCCTGCTCGGCGAAGACGCGCAGGGTGTGGATGGAGTCGTTGGAGACCGCGAGGAGCCGGGTGTCGCGGTCCTCGAACTTCGGCAGGTTGTCGCGCAGCTCGCACAGCTCGCCGGTGCACACACCCGTGAAGGCGAACGGGTAGAAGAGCAGCACCACGTTCTTCTCGCCGCGGAAGTCGGACAGCCGCACGGTCCTGCCGTGGTTGTCCTTGAGCTCGAAGTCGGGCGCCTTGTCGCCGACCTGGATCGCCATCGCTGCATCCCTTCGTCAGGGGCTGTTCGGGTGGGGACACCCTATGCGGCGGCTCTCGCGCGGCGATCACGGCAGGCCGGTGGACGGACCGGCGACCGGTCCGTCCACCGGTGCGGCTCAGCGCTTCTTGGCGGCGGCCTTCGGCGTGTTCAGCCGGCTTCCGTTCCAGTCCTTGCCGACGCTGACGCTCTTGGTCTGCGAGAGGCCGGCGGTCGTGACCGCCTCGCCGATGTCGCTCGGCTCGACGTAGCCGTCGCGGCCGGTCTTCGGCGTCAGCAGCAGGATCGAGCCACCTTCCTCGAGGAAGCCGAGGGCATCGACCAGCGCGTCCGTCAGGTCGCCGTCATCCTCACGGAACCAGAGCACCACGGCGTCGGCCACGTCGTCGTAGTCCTCGTCCATCAGCTCGTTGCCGATGGTCTCTTCGATGGACTCGCGGAGCTCCTGGTCGACGTCGTCGTCGTAGCCGATCTCCTGGACCACCTGGTCTGGCTGGAACCCCAGCCTGACGGCAGGGGTGGTCCGCTCCTCCGCGTGGTCCGCGGTCGCGCTCACGGGTTGCCTCCTGATCATGTCTTGGTGATGAACTCAGCCACGCGCGTGCGCGAAGCATTGGCCGTAGTCCACACGGGCGGGACGGATCGCGCAAGTACCCGGCCGTCCAGACCGCCGAAACGGTGACGATCCCGGCCGTGTCGCCGCAACTCCCGGCACCGTACCGCGGATGGGTGTGACACATACCACTCCCTTTTGCCCGCTATGTCCCTTTCGGAATCATCCTCACATACGACGGTCGAACGAGTTTGCCAAGCGCGTCACACCCCGGGCGTATCGTTGCGTTTTGGCCGGTCCCGAGTTACCTCACGGTAGAGATGACGTGCGCTGCCCCGGGGTGGACGATGGACAGCGGCGCAGGCAAGACGCAGGGAATGCAGGGAAAAACAGGGAATCAGTGCCCCTCTGACAGGTAAGGAACAGCGTGGCTTCCGGATCCGATCGCAACCCGATCATCATTGGCGGCCTTCCGAGTCAGGTTCCTGACTTCGACCCCGAGGAAACCCAGGAGTGGCTCGACTCGCTCGACGCCGCCGTGGACGAGCGCGGCCGGGAGCGGGCCCGTTATCTGATGCTCCGCCTGATCGAGCGCGCCCGCGAGCGGCGCGTCGCGGTGCCCGAGATGCGCAGCACGGACTACGTCAACACGATCCCGACCCGGGCCGAGCCGTTCTTCCCGGGCAACGAGGAGATCGAGCGCAAGATCCTGAACGCGACCCGCTGGAACGCCGCGGTGATGGTCTCCCGCGCCCAGCGCCCGGGCATCGGCGTCGGCGGTCACATCGCCACCTTCGCCTCCTCGGCCTCCCTCTACGACGTCGGCTTCAACCACTTCTTCCGCGGCAAGGACGACGGCCTCGGCGGCGACCAGGTCTTCTTCCAGGGGCACGCCTCGCCCGGCATCTACGCGCGCGCGTTCCTGCTCGACCGGCTCAGCGAGGCGCAGCTGGACGGCTTCCGCCAGGAGAAGTCGAAGTACCCGGACGGCCTCTCCAGCTACCCGCACCCGCGCTCCATGCCGGACTTCTGGGAGTTCCCCACGGTGTCGATGGGCCTTGGGCCGATCGGCGCGATCTACCAGGCGCGGATGAACCGCTACATGCACGCGCGCGGGATCGCCGACACCTCGAAGTCGCACGTCTGGGCGTTCCTCGGCGACGGCGAGATGGACGAGCCGGAGTCGCTCGGCCAGCTCTCCATCGCCGCCCGCGAGGGCCTGGACAACCTGACCTTCGTCGTCAACTGCAACCTGCAGCGGCTCGACGGCCCGGTGCGGGGCAACGGCAAGATCATCCAGGAGCTGGAGTCGGTCTTCCGGGGCGCCGGCTGGAACGTGATCAAGCTGGTCTGGGACCGTACCTGGGACCCGCTGCTCGCCCAGGACCGCGACGGCGTACTGGTCAACAAGATGAACACGACCCCCGACGGCCAGTTCCAGACCTACGCCACCGAGTCCGGTGCCTACATCCGCGACCACTTCTTCGGCGACGACCAGCGGCTGCGCGCGATGGTCGCGAACATGACCGACGACCAGATCCTGCACCTGGGCCGCGGCGGCCACGACCACCGCAAGATCTACGCCGCGTTCAAGGCGGCCACCGAGCACCGGGGCCAGCCGACGGTCATCCTGGCCAAGACGATCAAGGGCTGGACCCTGGGCCCGAACTTCGAGGGCCGCAACGCCACGCACCAGATGAAGAAGCTGACGGTCGCCGACCTCAAGGGCTTCCGGGACCGCCTGCACCTGCCGATCTCCGACCGGGAGCTGGAGTCCGGCCTGCCGCCGTACTACCACCCGGGCCGGAACTCGGAGGAGATCCAGTACATGCACGACCGGCGCAAGGGCCTCGGCGGCTACGTCCCGACCCGCGTCGTACGCTCCGAGCCGCTCGCGCTGCCGGACGACAAGACGTACGCGACCGTGAAGAAGGGCACGGGCCAGCAGTCCATCGCGACGACGATGGCCTTCGTCCGTCTCCTCAAGGACCTCATGCGGGACAAGGAGATCGGCCGCCGCTTCGTGCTGATCGCACCGGACGAGTACCGCACCTTCGGCATGGACTCCTTCTTCCCGAGCGCGAAGATCTACAACCCGCTCGGTCAGCAGTACGAGGCGGTCGACCGCGACCTGCTGCTCGCCTACAAGGAGTCCCCGACCGGCCAGATGCTGCACGACGGCATCTCCGAGGCCGGCTGCACGGCCTCCCTGATCGCGGCCGGCTCGGCCTACGCCACGCACGGCGAGCCGCTCATCCCGGTCTACGTCTTCTACTCGATGTTCGGTTTCCAGCGCACCGGCGACCAGTTCTGGCAGATGGCCGACCAGCTGGCGCGCGGTTTCGTCCTGGGTGCGACCGCCGGTCGTACGACCCTGACCGGTGAGGGCCTCCAGCACGCCGACGGCCACTCCCAGCTGCTCGCCTCGACGAACCCCGGCTGCGTGGCCTACGACCCGGCGTACTCGTACGAGATCGCCCACATCGTCCAGGACGGCCTGCGCCGCATGTACGGCGGTGACGCCGAGCACCCGCACGGCGAGGACGTCTTCTACTACCTGACCGTCTACAACGAGCCGATCCAGCACCCGGCCGAGCCGGCCGACGTCGACGTCGAGGGCATCCTCAAGGGCGTCCACCGGATCAGCGCGGGCACGGCGGGCACGGTCCCGGCGCAGATCATGGCGTCGGGCGTGGCGGTCCCGTGGGCGATCGAGGCCCAGCGGATCCTCGCCGAGGACTGGAACGTGAAGGCCGACGTCTGGTCCGCGACCTCCTGGAACGAGCTGCGCCGCGAGGCCGTGGCCTGCGAGCAGCACAACCTGCTGCACCCGGAGGAGGAGCAGCGGGTGCCGTGGGTGACGCAGAAGCTGAGCGGCGCCGAGGGTCCGTTCGTGGCCGTGTCCGACTGGATGCGCTCGGTTCCGGACCAGATCGCGCGCTGGGTGCCGGGCACGTACCAGTCGCTGGGCGCCGACGGGTTCGGCTTCGCCGACACGCGGGGCGCGGCGCGCCGGTTCTTCCACATCGACGCGCAGTCGATCGTGGTCGCGGTGCTGACCGAGCTGGCCCGCGAGGGGAAGCTCGACCGTTCGGTGCTCAAGCAGGCCATCGACCGGTACCAGCTGCTGGACGTCAGCGCGGCGCACCCGGGCACGGCGGGCGGCGACGCGTAGCGCTCCGTGAGGAGGCCGGTGGGCAACTGCGGGCCGGTGGGGGCCGGTCGCGCAGTTCCCCTCGCCCCTTCGGGGCGCGGTTGATGCCTACGATGCGCACATGAAGGAACAGCCCGCACAGGCCCGTTGGGAGCAGGTCACCCAACGGCCGTTGCTGGCGCTCGCGGTGGCCTTCGCCGTCGCCTACGCGCTGCCGATCGTGGACGGTTCCGCGGGGCATGTCCTCACCGCCGCGTGCACGGTGGCGGAGTGGGTGGTGTGGGGCTCCTTCGCCGTGGACTACCTGATACGGCTCGCGCTCGCGCCCCGCCGCAGGGAGTTCGTGCGGACGCACTGGATAGACCTGTGCGCGGTGGTGCTGCCGCTGCTCCAGCCGTTGCGGCTGCTGCGGCTGGTCGCGACGCTGATGCTGGTGGGGCGGCGGGCCCGGATGGCCTCGCAGATCCGGCTGACGACGTACGTCGTCGGCGCGGTCATCGGCCTGCTCATGTTCGGCTCGCTGGCCGTCCTGTCGGTGGAACGCGACTCGCCGAACGGGAACATCCGGACGCTGGGTGACGCCCTGTGGTGGTCGTTCACGACGATGACGACGGTGGGGTACGGGGACCATGCCCCGACGACCGGGCTGGGCCGGATGATCGCGGTGGGCCTGATGCTCTCCGGGATCGCCCTGCTGGGTGTGGTGACGGCGAACATCGCGACGTGGTTCATCGCCCGGTTCGAGAAGGACGACGTGGAGGAGCGCCGGCAGACGGAGGCGATCGCGCTGCTGACCGAGGAGGTACGGGCGCTCAGGGCTGAGGTGACGGCGTTGCGCTCACCGGCACTGGCCGGCTGCCGCTGCGCCCACCCTCCCCCACTCTCGGCTTCGCTCGAGCGGGGGGACCCCCATCGCCCCAGCGGCACGACTGCCCGCAGCTAGGAAGGCGATCGGGCTGCCCGCAGCCGGGAGGCCGGCGCGAGTGCAGCGCCCCGTAAGGGGCGCTGGGGGTACCCCCGCCGAAGGCTGGGGGAGGAACTGCGCGACCAGCCCCCACCCAGCCGCAGGGAACCGCGCAACCAGCCCCCACCCAGCCGTGGACTACAGCGGCGATACGCCACCCAGCCACAGCAGTGCCAGCAGTGTGTCGATCGCCCCCAGCACCACCGCCACCAGCGCCGGTATCGAACTCTTCGGGTTCCATGCCCGGCCCATCGAGAGCCACCCGCACACCAGCGCCGCAGGCCCCAGCACGATCCCCAGCGTGAAGAAGCCGGCGACGGCACAGATCGTGCCGACGATGCCCAGCGTGTCGCGGTCCAGCCCGGTCCGTGGACCTGTGCGGCCACGTGAACGGGGGTACCCGCGGGTTCGCTGCCCGAAGCTCGCCATCATCAACTCCTCGGTCTCCGTGACCTGTTCGGCTTGATGACCGGGTACCCCTGTTCCGTGCCCGCAGACCTGCCCGCGCGCTGCCCCCCTCCAGCAGCGCGCCGCGGCCAGCCCGTCCCCCCATGCCCTGCGGAGGACTTGACCCACTGTGACCTGCGGCGCGTGCCGGGGGCGAGGAATCTTTAGCGGACTCACCCTGATAGGTGAACTCCACCCCCGGAAACCGGACATATCGGCCCGGCGCGTTGCGCTAGATGTGACCCACGCCCGCGTCGGCGCCCGCGTTCTCGCCGCGCTTGGTGAACAGCGCGACCAGGATCGCGACCGCCGCCACCCCGGACGCGACGAGCGAGGCGAGGCTCATGCCGGAGATGAACGTGTCGTGGGCGACGTCGGAGATCTTCGCGGCGATCTCCGCGGGCGTGCCCTTGGCGACCGGCGCGACACCGACCTGGACGGCTTCCGAGGCCTGCGCCAGCTGCGCGTCGGTCAGCTTCGGCAGGCCCGCGTCGGCCCAGTTGCCGGGCAGGTCGCTGTCGACCTTGGAGGCCATCACGGCGCCGAGCACGGCCGTACCGAGGCTGCCGCCGATCTGCATCGCGGCCTGCTGGAGACCGCCGGCCACGCCGGACAGCTCCATCGGCGCGTTGCCGACGATGACCTCGGTGGCGCCGACCATGACCGGCGCGAGGCCGAGACCGAGCAGCGCGAACCAGAGGGACATGAGGGCGCTGCCGGTGTCCGCCTTCAGCGTGGACATGCCGTACATGGCGATCGCGGTGGCCGCCATGCCGCCGGCCAGCGGGATCCGCGGGCCGAGCTTGGTGATCGCCGCGCCGGCCAGCGGGGAGCCGACGATCATCATGCCGGTGAGCGGAAGGAGGTGGAGGCCGGCGTCGACCGGGTCCATCCCGTGCACGTTCTGCAGATAGAAGGTCACGAAGAACAGACCGCCCATGAAGGCGATGGCCATCAGGACCATGAGCACGACGCCCGCCGAGAGCGGAACCGAGCGGAACAGGCCGAGCGGGATCAGCGGCTCCTTGACCCGCGTCTCCCAGAAGGAGAAGAGGGCGAAGCCCAGCACCGACGCGGCGACGAAGGTCCACGTCTTGCCGTCGCCCCAGCCCCAGCTCGGCGCCTTGATGAGCGCCCAGACCAGGCAGAACATGGCGCCGGAGAGCAGGCCGATGCCGAGCAGGTCGAAGGAGCGGGGCGCGTTCTGCGCGCGGTGGTCGAGCAGCATCACCACGCCGAGGATCAGGGCGATCGCGCCGACCGGCACGTTGATGAAGAACACCGACTGCCAGCTGACGTGCTGGACCAGCACACCGCCGAGGATCGGGCCGCCCGCGGTGGAGGCGCCGATGACCATGCCCCAGATGCCGATCGCCATGTTGAGCTTCTCGGCCGGGAAGGTGGCCCGCAGCAGGCCGAGCGCGGCCGGCATCAGGAGCGCGCCGAACAGGCCCTGGAAGACCCGGAAGGTGACGACCAGGCCGATGCTGCCGGAGAGGCCGATGGCCCCGGAGGCCGCGGCGAAGCCGACGACGCCGATCAGGAACGTCTGCCGGTGGCCGAAGCGGTCGCCGAGCTTGCCCGCGGTGATCAGGGAGACCGCGAGGGCCAGGAAGTAGCCGTTGGTGATCCACTGGACCTGGGCGAAGGTGGCGCCCAGGTCCTTCTGGATCGCAGGATTGGCGATGGCCACGATGGTGCCGTCGAGGGCGACCATCATGACCCCGACGGCGACGGTTATCAGGGTGAACCAGGGGTGACCGCGCAGGCCGGCGGCCGGCGGCTGCTCCGGCAGGGCTGCTGCTGCCTTGTCCCCCGACCCCGCCGTGTCGATCGTGGTCTGACTAGTCATGCGTTCGAGGCTAGTGACAGCCACTGACAGTTGACAAACAAATTCACTAGTCAGTAACTGTCAGACATGGAAACGCTGCGCGAACGCAAGAAACAGCGCACCCGGGACATGCTGCTGCGGTCCGCACTCGAACTGTTCGTGGCCCAGGGCTACGAACACACCACCGTCGACGAGATCGCCGCGTCCGTCGACGTCTCGCAGCGCACCTTCTTCCGTTACTTCGCGAGCAAGGAGGACGTGGCCTTCTTCGTGCCGCGGCTGACCGAGGAGCACTACGCCGAGGCGGTGCGCCGCCGCCCGCCCGAGGAGCCCCCGCTGGAGGCGCTGCGCCGGTCGGTCATGGACAGCTGGGACACCATCGAGGAGGCGATCGAGCGGTACGTGCCGGTCGAGCTGTTCCTGCGCACGTACAAGATGATCGAGGCGACCCCGGTCCTGTTCGCCGCGCATCTGCGGCGCCAGGCGGAGACGGAGGAGGAGATCGCGCGGATCGTCGCCGGACGGGAGGGCGTCGACCCGGCAACCGATCCCCGGCCCCGGCTCCTGGTCGCCGTGTTCGGCGCGGTCATCCGGGTCACCGAGCGGCACTGGTCGGTGGGCGCCGACTTCAGCATCACGGCGATCCGCGAGCTCACCGCCTCCTACCTGGATCAGGTGGGGCCGGCGCTGACCGGGAACTGGCGAGAGGCCTGACACTCCGTCATGCGGGCCTGAGACAGGCCTCACGTTTGCCGAAACGTGATAACAGTCACTCAGTTAACGCGAGACCCCTTCGTTCTCCTAGTGTGTCCTCCCAGTGACTTCCTTCGACACCTCCCCGCCCCTCAACGTCTGGCGCGCACTGCTTGCCCTGGCCGTCGTGTTCGTGATGCTCGCGACCACCGGCTGGACCGCTCTGCGCACGCACCGCGAGACCACCGCCCTGCAGACCTCCCTCGCCAAGTGGGAGCGCGGCAGCGTCCACGGCCTGCACCTGCCGGACCCGGAGGCGTCGCCCGCGCTCCTCACCCGGTTCTTCACCTCGCTCACCGCGCAGGAGCGCGACCGGCTCGTGCACCGGTACCCGCTCGCCGTGGGCAACATGAACGGCGCCCCGGTCCAACTGCGCTACCGCGCCAACGACATCGCCCTCGACCAGCAGCGCGCCGTCGAGAAGAAACGCATGCACGACCCACGGCTCAGCGCGGCCGGACAGCAGGACGCCGGCCGTCGCATGCACCGCTACGAGGCGCTGATGGCGAAGGGCCGGCAGATCCTCGCCTTCGACCCGGACGGCAGCGGCCGGGTCGCCGAGGTGTTCGGCGACCTCACGAAGGCCGAGCGGATCTCCGTCGTCGTCCCCGGCGTCGACACCGACCTGCTCACCTTCCAGAAGACGAACCGCCCGTACAGCGCGCCGGTCGGCATGGCCAAGGCGCTGTACCGGGCGGAGCGCACGGCGAGTCCCGTGACCCGTACGGCGGTGATCGCCTGGGCCGACTACACCGCGCCCGACGGGCTCGGCGTGGGCGCCGCGACCGGCACGGCCGCCCAGCAGGGCGCCGTACGCCTCAACGCGCTGCTGCGCGCGCTGCCCGGAGACGCGCCCGTGTCGATGTTCTGTCACAGCTACGGCTCGGTGGTCTGCGGGGTCGGCGCGCACTCCATGCCGGACCGGGTGGCCGACATAGCGGTGGCCGCGAGCCCCGGGATGCGCGTCGAGAGCGCCTCCCACCTGGGCACCTCGGCCCGGGTGTGGGCGATGCGGGACGCCACCGACTGGATCCAGGACGTCCCCTACCTGGAGCTCGGCGGGCTCGGCCACGGCGCCGACCCCGTCTCCTCCGCCTTCGGCGCCCGGGTGCTGTCGGCGCACGACGCGCAGGGACACGCCGGCTACTTCGAGCCGGGCACGGACAGCCTGCGCAACCTCGCGGACGTCGGGATCGGCGCATACGGCGCGGTGACCTGCGCCCACGACGATGACGGGTGCCGGGCGGGTTTGTCCGGCACGTTGATGGCCGGACGCGCGTAGAGACAGCAGGAAGTGCGGTATGCGCGGGGATGGGACTGGGAAGCACGTGCCGCATACGATGAGCCGCATGGGTGACGTACTGGCCGGATTTCATGCCGCCTGGGAGTTCGAGTCCGACTCCGTGCTCATCCGCTACGAACGAGGAATTCGAACACCCAAGCTGTTCCAGAGCCTGGGTGAGCGACGGGTGCCGCTGGCCGCGCTGGAGGGCGTGACCCTCACGCCCGGCAAGCGGGGCACGGTCGTACTGAAGGCCGAACCGCGCCCCGGTGCCGACCCCCTGCTGGAGGCGGCGGCCGGGCAGCTGAAGGACGGCAGCGACCCCTACCGCCTGGTGGTCCCCGCCGAGCGGGCGACCCTCGCCGAGTACTACGCCGACGAACTGCGACCGCTGCTCACCGGGTCCGGACCGGCCGAGAGATTTCTGGTCGCCGCCCCCGAGGGGCCCCGGCAGTTCAAGGCGTACGACGGGAAGGCGAGCTTCGACGGCAAGGCCGTGCACTTCCGGTGGTCGTGGACGGGCGCGTCCACGGCGAAGTGGAAGGCCGGCGACCAGAGCTTCGCCATCGCCGACCTCGGGGGTGTGCAGTGGCGGTCCCCCGAGGTCTTCGAGGGGCACCTGCGACTGCTGCGGCGGGACCTCCTCGGGGCGACGCCGAGGGTTCCGGCCGACCAGGACCCGGCGGCCGTGGTGTTCGGGCTGGGGTACGGCCCGGTGCACGAGTCGTTGCCGTTCGCGGCCGCGGTGCTGGAGGCCCTGCGGGCCAAGGGGGCCGGTGTGGTGCCGGTGCAGGCGGGGCGGCGGGACCCCGCCGACATCGCCGAGCGGATTCGGCATCTTGGGGAGCTGCATCAGGCGGGGCTGGTGACCGACGAGGAGTTCGCCGCGAAGAAGGCGGAGTTGCTGGCGGAGTTGTGAGGGGCGGTTGTTCGGCTGCCGGCCGGTGGGGGTTGCTCACACAGTTCCTCCCCCAGCCTTCGGCCGGGGGCACCCCCCAGCGCCCCTGGCAGGGCGCGTTTCAGTTGCCGCCGGTCTCGTAGAAGCTGATCTTCCGGTCCAGGACCGACAGGGTGTCGTGGAGTTCCGCGATGCGGGCCACGACGTCCCTTCTCGTCTGCTCCAGGAGTTCACGGCGCTCGGGGTAGGTCGTCTCGCCCTCCCTCACCAGTTCCGCGTAGCGGACCATGTCGGCCACCGGCATGCCGGTCAGACGGAGCTTGGTCACGAAGTCGAGCCAGTCCAGGTCGCGGTTGCTGTAGCGGCGCTGGCCGGTGTGGGAGCGGTCGATGCTGGACATCAGGCCGATCCGTTCGTACCAGCGCAGGGTGTGGGCGGTCAGGCCGGTGAAGGCGACGACCTCGCTGATCGTGTAACGGTCCTGGCCCTCGGGTCGCGGATGCCGCCGGGGTGGGGCGGAACAGATGTCGGCGGGCGCGCGGTCGGACTGCCGGGTGGGGGCCGCGGTCGTGGTGTGCATCACCGTCATACGCCCACGCTATGACCTTGGAGTGCACTCGAAGCAAGTGGTACCCGGTAAGAAATATCCGCGACGGGCGGGCCGGACGGTGACTAGCGTGCGGGGCATGAGTCTCGTACGCCGTGCCACGGCCGAGGACGCCGCGGAAGTGCTGCGTCTGCGCCAGGTGATGATCGACGCGCTGCCCGGCGGGGACAGCTCCACAGGATGGCACGCCCAGGCGCGGCCGGCGCTGGAGGAGAGGCTGGGCGAGCCGGACGGGGACTTCGCCGCGTTCGTCGTCGACCATCCGGACCGGCCGGGGGCGCTGGCCGCGCTGGTCGCCGGGACCGTCGACTACCGGATCGGCAAGGCGGGCAGCCCGCACGGCCGCTCCGGATACGTGTTCAGCGTGGCGACCGACCCGGACGCCCGGCGGCGCGGGTACGCGCGCGCGTGCATGGAGGAGCTGCTGGCCTGGTTCCGTGAGCGGGGTGCGGGGCAGGTCATGCTGACCGCGTCCGCGGAGGCCGAGCCGCTCTACGCCGCGCTCGGCTTCGTCCACAAGCCGGACCCCGCGATGATGCTGCGGCTCTGAGCCGCATAGGGTCGTGAGCATGTCCTTGAACAGTCTCGCGTCGATCGAGAACTGGCCCGTCCCCACCGCCGCGGCGGGCGTCGTACGTGCCGACGGGACGGTCCTCGGGACCCATGGGCCGGTCGGACACCGCTTCCAGCTGGCCTCCGTGACCAAGCCACTCGCCGCGTACGCGGTCCTCGTCGCCTACGAGGAGGGGGCGGTCGAGCTCGACGAGCCGGCGGGTCCGACGGGGGCGACGGTACGGCACCTGCTCGCGCACACCTCAGGGCTGGCCTTCGACGAGCACCAGGTCATGGCCCCGCCCGGGGAGCGGCGGCTGTACTCGAACGCCGGGTTCGAGGTGCTCGGGGATCATGTCGCCAAGGCGACGGAGATGCCGTTCGTGGAGTACGCCCGGCAGGCGGTGCTGGAGCCGCTCGGCATGACGTCGACGTCGCTGGACGGGTCGCCGGCGAAGGACGGCGTGTCCTCGGTCTCCGACCTGCTCCGCTTCGCGGCCGAGCTGCAGGCGCCGCGGCTGCTGGACCCGCGGACGGTGGCGGAGGCGACGCTGAGCGTGCAGTACCCGGGCACGAAGGGCGTGCTGCCGGGATACGGGCACCAGAACCCGAACGACTGGGGGCTGGGCTACGAGATCCGCGACTCCAAGTCGCCCCACTGGACGGGGGCTTCATCCTCGCCGCGGACGTTCGGGCACTTCGGGCAGACGGGCACGTTCCTGTGGGTGGACCCGGACGCGGGGATGGCGTGCGTCGCGCTGACCGACAGGGCGTTCGGCCCGTGGGCGATCGAGGCGTGGCCGCCGTTCACGGACGCGGTGCTGGCGGAGCCGCGCGGCTGACGTCGGCGGGGCCGGGGTGGGGCCCCCTTCCGGTGCCGTTCGCTGTCAGCGCACGCGTCCGAGATGGATCACATTCACCCGTACTTGCCGGTCATGGATCTCGTGCAGCACCCGGTAGCGGCCGACGTGGAGGCTCATCAGGTCCGCGCTGCCGAACGCGCCGTCGGGGCGCGGGTCGCCGGCAAGGCGGTCGACGGCGGTGAACACCAGGATCGCTGTGATCGCCGTCCTCGTCCGGCGACACGAGACCGGTCAGCGGCTGTCACCCAACGGGCCCCCGGCGCACACCCGCGCCCCCTGGAGCTGGGTTCGATCCCGCAGCCTTCATAAGAGGGGTTTGGTGCTGTCAGGCCGGCACAGGAGCCGATGCAGTCGCCATTGTGAAGGCATGGTCCCGGTCAGTGGGCCTCCTGCCGGCGTTGGGCCGGCTCTCCGGGAGAGGAATGTCTATGGCTGCTGTGTTCACCGCGGCGCTGATCGCCCGTCACAGTGACAAGGCCGTGTCGGTCAATGGTGAGAAGACGGACAACGGCGCGGAGGTCATCCAGTACGTCTTCCAGAACAAGGACCACCAGAAGTGGAACCTTGAGGCGACCACCGGCGAGTACTACGTGGTACGCGCCGTGCACAGCCAGAAGGCCATGTCGGTGAACGGCGAGAGCACCGCCAACGGCACGCGGATCGTTCAGTGGCAGTGGGAGACCAAGCCGCACCAGGAGTGGCGTCTGGTCCAGAAGGACAACGGCTACTTCGCGCTCCAGAACCGCAACAGCGGCCTGTTCCTGTCGGTGAACGGTGAGAGCACCGACAACAGCGCCGAACTGGTCCAGTGGCCCGGCGGCGACCAGCCGCACCAGCAGTTCCGCCTCGGCTGACCTTCAGCCCCGCCGCACTACGGGTCCTGGCAGCGTTCCGGCTGCCGGGACCCTGTGACTGTGGGTATCCGTGTGTTCACTCGTTGATGATCGATGAACTTGAGGTGGAAGCCGGTCCGTTGGGTCCGTTGGGTCCGTTGGGTCCGTTGGCGCGGTGGCAGGTGTATTGGTGCGACCCGGGCGCGGGAGGTGTCGTGGTACGCGGCCGATCCGGTGCCGGCCGGGCCTGCCGACGCTGGTGGAGTGGGCGCACGCGCACGGTACGCAGCTGGCCGGCGGGTGTGTCAATTTAACGGCTGGTCTTGGTTGTTGGTGGTCAGTTGTTGCTCGGGGTCAGGCGGCCGTCAAAGGCGACCTGGAACGCGTTGCACTTGAGGGCGGCGGCCTCGTTGGGGAAGTGACCGCGGGCCCGAACGGCCCTGCGGATGCGGGCGTTGACGCTCTCGATCGCGTTCGTGGTGCAGATGACCTTGCGGATCTCGACGTCGAAGGAGAGGAAGGGCACGAACTCGGCCCAGGCGTCCGACCACAGCCTCACGATCGCCGGATACTTGCCTCCCCACGCTTCTTGGAACTCCAGGAAGCGCTCCCTCGCCGCGTCCTCGCTGGGCGCGGTGTAGACGGGCTTGAGGGCCTTGACGACGTTGCCCCAGTCCTGACGGGCGGCGTGACGGAACGAGTTCCGCAGCAGGTGAGCCACGCACGTCTGGACGATCGTGCGAGGCCACACGATCTCCACGGCCTCGGGAAGTCCCTTCAGCCCGTCGCAGACCAGCATGAGCACGTCGTCCAGGCCGCGGTTCCTCGACGACCGTCGCTACCCCGTCATCTCCCACAGCAGAAACTCCGCGTCCGTGATCCCCGACGCCTCCAAGTCCTTCGCGTCGGTGACCCGTACGGAGTCCCCCGGCCCCAACACCTCCCCGTCCAGCCGTACATCCCCCCGCACCACGTGCACGTACACGTACGCCCCGTCCGGCACCGCCGTCCGCTCCCCCGTCCCCAGCCGGCGGACGTGCAGCATCGCGCCGGCCTCCGGGACCGCGTACGGGGTGGAGTCGGCGATGCCGCGGACGATGTCGTAGGACGGGGCACCGCCGGGCCGCACCGGGGCCAGCCACATCTGGACGAAGGCCAGCGGGCCGGTGCCGTCGTTGCGCTCCACGTGGCGGACGCCGCCCGCCGCGCTGAGGCGCTGGACGTCCCCGTGGCGCACCACCGTCTCGTGCCCTGCCGAGTCGCGGTGCGTGAGCTCGCCCTCGACCACCCACGTCACGATCTCGGTGTGGCTGTGCGGATGCTCGTCGAAGCCGGCGCCCGGCGCCAGCCGCTCCTCGTTGCAGGCGATGACCGCCCCGAAGCGCAGGTTGCCGGGGTCGTAGTGGGGGCCGAAGGAGAAGGCGTGCCGCGACTCGATGCCGGTTGCCGGGTCGCCTCCCGGGTAGCGCTCCGCGGCGCGCCTGACGTCCATCACGGGACCACCGTAGACCGCAGTCGGCACCCGGCGGCGCAGGCTCCCGTCCGGATAAGGCAGTCTTGTCCCCGTGCCCGAACCCGTAACCAGCAAGCCCGACCCCTCGGCTCGTCAGGCCCATCCGCACTCCCCGACCCTGAAGCGGCTGGAGAAGTCGTCCGGCAGCCTCGCCGCCCAGGCCATCGCGCGCATGGACGAGACCCTGCCGTGGTACCGGGCCATGCCCCCGGAGAACCGGTCCTGGATCGGGCTCGTCGCCCAGGCGGGCATCGCGGCCTTCACCGAGTGGTTCCGGCACCCGGACGCCCCGCAGGCGATCTCGACAGACGTGTTCGGGACCGCGCCGCGGGAGCTGACCCGGGCGATCACGCTGCGGCAGACCGTGGAGATGGTGCGGACCACGATCGAGGTCATGGAGAGCGCGATCGACGAGGTCGCGGCGCCGGGCGACGAGAGCGTGCTGCGCGAGGCGCTGCTCGTGTACGCCCGCGAGATCGCCTTCGCCACCGCCCAGGTCTACGCCCAGGCCGCCGAGGCACGCGGTGCCTGGGACGCGCGGCTGGAGTCGCTGGTGGTCAACGCGGTGCTCAGCGGGGAGGCCGACGAGGGGGCGGTGAGCAGGGCCGCGGCGCTCGGCTGGAACTCGCCCGACCACGTGTGCGTGGTGCTCGGGACGGCGCCCGACGGGGACAGCGAACTGACCGTCGAGGCGATCCGGCGGGCCTCCCGGCACGCCAAGCTGCAGGTGCTGACCGGGGTGCTCGGGGACCGCCTCGTCGTCATCGCGGGCGGCAACGACAATCCGCTGGCCGTGGCCAAGTCGCTGATCGGGCCGTACGCGGCGGGGCCGGTCGTCGCCGGGCCGGTGGTGCCGGACCTGCTGGCGGCCACCCGGTCCGCGCAGGCCGCCGCCGCCGGACTCAAGGCCTGTTCCGCCTGGCAGGACGCGCCGCGGCCGGTGCTGGCGGACGATCTGCTCCCGGAGCGCGCCATCGCGGGCGATCCGAGCGCGCGCGAGCAGTTGGTGGAGGAGATCTACAGACCGCTGGAAGAAGCCGGTTCGGCGCTGCTGGAAACGCTGAGCGTATATCTGGAGCAGGCGAGCAGCCTGGAGGGTGCGGCCCGGATGCTCTTCGTCCACCCGAACACCGTGCGCTACCGGCTCCGACGTGTGACTGACGTCACCGGATGGTCGCCGTCCGATGTACGATCCGCCTTCACACTGCGGATCGCGCTGATCCTGGGGCGTCTGGTCGATGGAGATCCCCAGTCATAGGATTTTGTCGGGGGCCCACAAAACCCCCTCGTGTTCTTCGTCCCTGTCCCCACGGGCGGCCGTGGCCGTCCCCAAGAGAGAGTGTGAGAGTGCTCGTACTCGTCGCTCCCGGCCAGGGCGCCCAGACCCCTGGCTTCCTGACCCCCTGGCTCGACCTCCCCGGTGTCGAGGCCCGTCTGCGTGCCTGGTCGGACGCCATCGGTCTCGACCTGGTGCACTACGGCACGCACGCCGACGCGGACGAGATCCGGGACACCGCGATCGCCCAGCCGCTGCTCGTCGCCGCCGGACTCGTCTCCGGCGCGGCACTCGGTGACATCGCCGGCATCGCGCCGGGCGCGGTCGCCGGGCACAGCGTCGGTGAGTTCACCGCCGCCGCCTTCGCGGGCGTCCTGGACGACACCGCCGCGCTGAGCCTGGTGCGCAAGCGCGGCCTGGCGATGGCCGAGGCCGCCGCGATCACCGAGACCGGCATGTCGGCGCTGCTCGGCGGCGACCCGGAGGTCTCCGTGGCGCACCTGGCGAAGCTCGGCCTGACCCCCGCGAACATCAACGGCGCGGGGCAGATCGTCGCCGCCGGCACCCTGGAGCAGCTCGCGGCGCTGAACGAGGACAAGCCCGAGGGCGTCCGCAAGGTCGTCGCCCTCAAGGTCGCCGGCGCCTTCCACACGCACCACATGGGCCCCGCCGTCGAGAGGCTGGCCGAGGCGGCCGGGGAACTCGCGCCGCTGGACCCGAAGTTCACCTACGTCTCCAACAAGGACGGCCAGGCCGTCGCGTCCGGCACCGAGATCGTGGACCGCCTGGTCGGCCAGGTCGCCAACCCGGTCCGCTGGGACCTGTGCATGGAGACCTTCAAGGAGCTCGGCGTCACCGCCCTCCTGGAGGTGTGCCCCGGCGGCACCCTGACCGGCCTGGCCAAGCGCGCCCTGCCCGGGGTGAAGACGCTGGCCCTGAAGACCCCCGACGACCTCGACGCGGCCCGCGAGCTCATCGCCGAGCACAGCTGAATCAGGAGCCCATTGCGATGTCGAAGATCAAGCCCAGCAAGGGTGCTCCGTACGCGCGCATCCTCGGTGTCGGCGGCTACCGCCCGACCCGCGTGGTGCCCAACGAGGTGATCCTGGAGACGATCGACTCCTCCGACGAGTGGATCCGGTCGCGCTCCGGCATCGAGACCCGGCACTGGGCGAGCCCCGAGGAGACGGTCGCCGCGATGTCGATCGAGGCCTCCGGCAAGGCGATCGCGGACGCCGGCATCGACGCCGAGCAGATCGGTGCCGTGGTCGTCTCGACCGTCTCGCACTTCAGCCAGACCCCGGCCGTCGCGACCGAGATCGCCGACAGGCTGGGCACGAACAAGGCCGCCGCCTTCGACATCTCCGCGGGCTGCGCCGGCTTCGGCTACGGCCTCACGCTCGCCAAGGGCATGGTGGTGGAGGGTTCCGCCGAGTACGTGCTCGTCATCGGCGTGGAGCGGCTCAGCGACCTCACCGACCTGGAGGACCGGGCCACCGCCTTCCTGTTCGGCGACGGCGCGGGCGCGGTCGTGGTGGGTCCCTCGCAGGAGCCGGCGATCGGCCCGACGGTGTGGGGCTCCGAGGGCGACAAGTCGGAGACCATCAAGCAGACCGTCCCCTGGGACCGTTTCCACTTCGGTGACAGGTCCGGGCTGCCGGTCGACAGCCAGGGCAACATCAAGTTCCCGGCGATCACGCAGGAGGGCCAGGCGGTGTTCCGCTGGGCCGTGTTCGAGATGGCGAAGGTCGCCAAGGAGGCGCTGGACGCCGCCGGACTCACTGCGGACGACCTGGACGTCTTCATCCCGCACCAGGCCAATGTGCGGATCATCGACTCGATGGTGAAGACTCTCAAGCTGCCGGAGCACGTCACGGTCGCCCGTGACATCCGCACCACCGGCAACACCTCGGCCGCCTCGATCCCGCTCGCGATGGAGCGGCTCCTGGCGACCGGTGAGGCGAAGAGCGGCGACACCGCACTCGTCATCGGGTTCGGGGCGGGTCTCGTCTACGCCGCCACTGTCGTTACCCTCCCCTAGGCACTCCGTGCCGGATCATGCATCCGGAACGGGTCGCCGTCCGCAGTACCGCAGCAACCGTCTGGAACATCTAAGAAGGAGCGCCTGACATGGCCGCCACTCAGGAAGAGATCGTCGAAGGTCTCGCCGAGATCGTGAACGAGATCGCCGGCATCCCGGTTGAGGACGTCCAGCTGGACAAGTCCTTCACCGACGACCTGGACGTCGACTCGCTGTCCATGGTCGAGGTCGTCGTCGCCGCTGAAGAGCGCTTCGACGTCAAGATCCCGGACGAGGACGTCAAGAACCTCAAGACCGTCGGCGACGCGACCGACTACATCCTCAAGCACCAGGCCTGAGGCAGTTAACTAGCCTCTGGCTGCAATGCCCCGCCACCCGGCGGTGGCGCCGTCGAATCCCGTATCCGTTGGAGAAAGAATTCCCGTGAGCCCGACCAATCGCACCGTGGTCGTCACCGGTATCGGCGCAACCACACCGCTGGGTGGCGACGCAGCTTCGTTCTGGGAGGCCCTGGTCGCCGGCAAGTCCGGCGTCCGCCTCCTGGAGCAGGACTGGGCGGCCGAGCTGCCCGTCCGTATCGCGGCGCAGATCGCCGTCGAACCGGGGGAGATCATCCCCCGTCCGCAGGCCCGCAAGCTGGACCGGTCCGCGCAGTTCGCGCTGATCGCCGCCAAGGAGGCCTGGAAGGACGCCGGTTTCACCGCCAAGGCCGGTGAGGACGCGTCCGCCAACCCCGACCGCGTCGGCGCCGTCATCGCCTCCGGCATCGGCGGTGTGACGACCCTGCTGGACCAGTACGACGTGCTCAAGGAGAAGGGCGTACGCCGTGTCTCCCCGCACACCGTGCCGATGCTGATGCCCAACTCGCCGGCCGCCAACGTCGGTATCGAGCTGGGTGCGCGGGCCGGTGTGCACACGCCCGTGTCGGCCTGCGCCTCCGGCGCCGAGGCCATCGGGTACGCCATCGAGATGATCCGCACCGGCCGTGCGGACGTCGTCGTGGCCGGCGGTACGGAGGCCGCGGTGCACCCGCTGCCGATCGCCGCGTTCGGCAACATGATGGCGATGTCCAAGAACAACGACGACCCCGAGGGTGCGTCGCGTCCCTACGACTCCGGCCGTGACGGCTTCGTCCTCGGCGAGGGCGCGGGCGTGATCGTCCTGGAGTCCGAGGAGCACGCGAAGGCGCGCGGGGCGCGGATCTACGCGGAGGCGGTCGGCCAGGGCATCTCGGCCGACGCGCACCACATCACGCAGCCGGAGCCGTCGGGCAACGGGATCGCGCACGCGCTGCAGAACCTGCTCGACAACACGGATCTGAAGCCGGCCGAGATCGTGCACGTGAACGCGCACGCGACGTCGACGCCGCAGGGTGACGTGGCCGAGATCAAGGCGCTGCGGAAGGTGTTCGGCGACGACGTCGACCACATGGCGATCTCCGCGACCAAGTCGATGACCGGTCACCTGCTGGGTGGTGCCGGTGGCATCGAGACCGTCGCGTCGATCCTGGCGCTGGTGAACCGGACCGCGCCGCCGACCATCAACCTCGACGACCTCGACCCCGAGGTCAACGCGGACGTGGTGCGGGGCGAGGCCCGGCAGCTGCCCGAGGGCAGGATCGCCGCGCTGAACGACTCGTTCGGCTTCGGCGGCCACAACGTCGTCCTGGCGTTCAGGACCGTGTGAGGTTCCCCGCCGTGAACGGCGAGTGGCCCGGACTCCCTGTCGGAGTTCGGGCCACTTCGCGTTTCGTCGTCGGCTGACCGCAGGTGGGGGCTTGTCGCGCAGTTCCCCGCGCCCCCGACAGAAAGGCGCGCTGCAGTGCGCCCCATTGGGAGGCGCGGGGAACTGAGCGAGAAGACACGACGGCGCCGCAGTCGGCAACCGGCGTCAGACCACCTGGTGGAGCCAGCGGACCGGGGCGCCCTCGCCCGCGTAGCGGAACGGCTCCAGTTCGTCGTCCCAGGGCTTGCCGAGCAGCTTGGCGATCTCGGCCTCCAGGGCCGTCTCCCCGCGCTGTGAGCGGGTCAGGGCGGCCCGCAGACGGTCCTCCGGGATGAGGATGTCGCCGTGGATTCCGGTGACCGCGTGGAAGATGCCGAGGTCGGGGGTGCAGCTGTAGCGCTCGCCCTCGGCCTTCGCGCAGGGCTCCGCGGTGACCTCGAAGCGGAGCAGGTGCCAGCCGCGCAGCGCGGACGCCAGTTTGGAGGCCGTGCCGACCTCGCCCTGCCAGGAGAACTCGGAGCGCCAGGTGCCGGGCGCGGCCGGCTGGCGGATCCAGTCGAGGTTGACGCGCGTGCCGAGCACCCCGGCGACGGCCCACTCGACGTGCGGGCACAGCGCGCGGGGCGCGGAGTGCACGTACAGAACTCCACGTGTCGTCACCGGAACCTCCGGGCTGAGCGGGACATCTTGCTGGCTGGCCGGCGGCAGTGACACGACCGCCGCGTTGATGGCGAGGCTACCGTGCGGTGGCGCAAGGAGTGTGACGTACCGTCGGTCCCACAGCCAGGAAACCCCGCCATTCACCCAGGGGGACGCTTGTACGGGGGTGGTCCGTTGCAGGGCGCGGGGCGGGAACTCCCGTGCGTTGTCATTACGGGGGACGATCGGGCAGACGGAGAGGACCGACGGGGTATGCGCAAGCAGCGACGCCGGCGTTCGCGTGCCCTGGCGGGCACCGTCGCCGTCACCGCCGCGCTGGGGGTGGCCGGGTGCGGTGTGCTGGGCGGTTCCTCCGCCGCGACGAGGAGCGAGAGGCCGCGGGCCCCCCAGGCCGTGCAGGTGTGGGACCGCAGCCCGGCCTCGATCGCGGCCGTCGGCGACTCCATCACCCGCGGTTTCGATGCCTGCACGGTCCTCTCGGACTGCCCCGAGGTGTCCTGGGCGACCGGCACCAGCGAGCAGGTGGACAGTCTCGCGGTACGGCTGCTGGGGCGGGCGCAGGCGGCCGACCACAGCTGGAACTACGCGCAGACCGGCGCCCGGATGGCCGACCTGCCGGCGCAGATGGCCGACGCGGCGGTGCGCAGGCCCCAGTTGGTGACGGTGATGGTGGGGGCGAACGACGCCTGCCGCACGTCGGTGCGGGCGATGACCTCGGTGGCCGACTTCCGCAGCGGGTTCGAGGACGCGATGGCCACCCTGCGCAGGGCGCTGCCGAAGACGCAGGTGTACGTGGCGAGCGTGCCGAACCTGAAGCGGCTGTGGTCCGAGGGGCGGGCCAACCCGCTGGGCAAGCAGGTGTGGAAGCTGGGCATCTGCCCGTCCATGCTCTCCGACGCGGACGACCTGACCGGCGCGGCGACCGTGCGCCGGGACAAGGTGCAGCGGCGCGTCGAGGACTACAACACGGTGCTGCGGGAGGTCTGCGCCAAGGACCGGCGGTGCCGGTTCGACGGCGGGGCGGTGTACGCGTACCGGTTCGGGACCGACCAGCTCAGTCACTGGGACTGGTTCCATCCGAGCACCGACGGCCAGTCGAAGCTCGCCGCGATCGCCTACCGGGCCGTCACCGCCAAGGGTCCGGTGGACTAGACCCTTGGCTTAGGGTTTCCCCATGAGCGAACTTTTCGGCACACTTTCCGACGGTACCGAGGTGCACCGCTGGACCCTGGAGCGCGCGGGGACCCGGGTGCGGGTGCTGTCGTACGGCGGGATCGTGCAGTCGGCCGAGGTCCCGGACCGGGACGGGCGGACCGCGGACGTGGTGCTGGGGTTCGACGGCCTGGAGGGCTACCTGGAGAACCCGGGACCCTACCTCGGCGCCCTGGTCGGCCGGTACGCCAACCGGATCGCGCACGCCCGCTTCCCGCTGGACGGCGTGACCTACGCCCTGGAGCCGAACAACGCGCCCAACTCCCTGCACGGCGGCGCCCACGGTTTCGACAAGCGGGTGTGGGAGGCGACGGCGGTCGAGCACGGGGTGCGGCTGTCGCGGGTGAGTCCGCACGGGGAGGAGGGGTTCCCGGGGCGGCTGACGGTCGCCGTGACGTACACGCTGGACGAGTCGGGGGCACTGCACATCTCCTACGAGGCGGTCACCGACGCGCCCACCGTCGTGAACCTCACCAACCACAGCTACTTCAACCTGGCGGGATCCGGGCACGCGGGCGGCCACGAGCTGCGGATCGCCGCCTCGCGCTACACCCCCGTGGACGGCGACCTCATTCCGGCGGGGATGCCCGCGGACGTCTCCGGCACCCGCTTCGACTTCCGTACGGCCCGCAAGATCGGCTCCGGCTACGACCACAACCTCGTCCTGGACAAGGGCGTGACGGAGACTCCGGTGGAGATCGCCGAGCTGTACGACCCGGCGTCCGGCCGCACCCTCACCGTGTCCACCACCGAGCCGGGCATCCAGCTCTACACCGCCGAGCACCTGACCGGCCCCTTCGCCCCCGGCGACGGCGTGGCCCTGGAGACCCAGCACTTCCCGGACTCCCCCAACCGCCCCGACTTCCCGAGCACTCGGCTGGACCCGGGCGGGGCCTACCGCTCGGCGACGGTGTACGGCTTCGGGGTGCGGGACTGACGCCGCCCACCGACGTCACCGTCGGGTGACACGCAAGCCCCGGTCCAGGGGTCAGGTCCCGGACCGGGGCTGCTCAAGGGGGACTCGTCCCGGCTCCGACCTTAGCCGCGGCTGTGAGAGGCCGGCCGGTCATCGGGCGCGTCGCAGCGATCTCGTACGAACCCTTCACAAACGCCCACGGGTTCGACGGGCGGCCCATGGTGTAGACCACATCGCGGCCCACACGCGATACTGCGCCCGATCGGCACCACGCACCCCACTGCGACGGAAGGCCAACTCCCTTGACTTCCCCACGTGTTCGGATCGGCGTCCTCGGCATCGTGCTGCTGGCCGGAGCGCTCGTCCCCACCGCCGCGCACGCCGGCACCGCCCCCTCCCCCACCGTCGAGGAACAGCGGCTCGACCAGCCGGTGCCGCAGGAGATACTCCGGCGGTCCGGGTTCGAGACCGTAACACCCGGGTTCGCCCGGGCGCTGGAGCACGCCCGCTCCTACGCACAGGCCCGGCGGGCCGTGGCACGGCAGGGCTCGGCGCTGTGGCGGCGGGCCGTGGACCGGGCGCAGGGGCGCGGGCCCACCGGGGGTGACCTGAGCCGGGACGACGACCGGCCGCTGTACTGGGCGCGGCTCGGGATGACGCGACAGGTGCGCACCTGGCAGCCGGGGTTCGCGGTGAGCGAGCGGCAGCGGGCCGCGCTGCTGGACCTGCTGGAGCGGACCTCGCGCGGGCAGACGGACATCCGCTACCCCGGCAAGGGCCTGCGGCGGATCCTCGTCACCGGGTTCGACCCGTTCACCCTGGACCGGGACATCCGGATCTCCAACCCGTCCGGGGCGAGCGCGCTGGCCCTCGACGGGACCGTGATCGAGACCGACGAGGGGCCCGCGCGGGTGGAGACGGCCGTGTTCCCGGTGCGGTGGGACGACTTCGCGGCCGGGACCGTGGAGCGGACGCTGCGGCCGTACCTGCCGGAGGTGGACCTGTTCACGACCGTGAGCCAGGGGCGGGTCGGGCGGTTCGACGTGGAGCGGACGAACGGCGCCTGGCGGGGCGGGTTCCCCGACAACGAGAACGTGAGCCGGACCGGGACCGTCCCGGTCGCCGACCCGGCCGCGCAGCCGCAGTGGACGACCACCACCCTCCCGTACGCGGCGATCACGGCGGCGGACACGGGGCGGTTCCCGGTGTACGACCACACCGAGGTGACGGAGATCCCGGCGGGAGGCACCGACCCGGTCGTCCGGGCGGACGGGCCGACCGCGGGGTCCAGCGCGCGGGCCGGGGGCGGCGGGGACTACCTGTCCAACGAGATCGCCTACCGGGCCACGCTGCTGCGCGACCGGCTCGGGCTGCACGGCACGTTGCCCGGCGGGCACGTGCACACGCCGGTGCTGCAGTTCGGCGCCGGGAACACGACGCAGGTGACCGACCCGGAGTTCGTGCGGAACCGGGTGGACATCATCGACCAGGTGCGGGCGATCGTGACCGTGGCGGCGGACGCGTCGTTCAGGAACTGACGGGTTCGCCGGTCCGCTCGTCCTCCTCGGCCGTCTCCTCGCCCAGCAGGTCGCGGGCGAGGAGGGTGGCGCCCGCCACCGCGCCCGGCATCAGGAACACCGCGACGAACGGGACCAGGAAGGCGAGGCCCAGCGGGGTGCCGAAGCCCCACACCAGCGTCTTGCGGGAGCGCAGCAGGGCGAGCCGGGCGCGCAGGTCGACGCCCCGGCGCTGGAGGGCGACGGCGGCGAGTTCCTCGGTGAGGAAGAAACCGGTCACGAAGAAGCCGATGACCGGGACGACGGTCTGCCCGACGAAGGGCAGGAAGCCGAGGGCGAAGAGCAGGACGCCCCAGAGGCCGGCCCGGAGCAGGATGCGCAGGCTGTCCCGGGCGGAGATCCACAGCTCGCGCCAGAACGGCAGCCCGGACCCCGGCGCGGTGCCGTCGGGCGAGACGTCCGCGTCGACCTTCTCGGAGAGGCTCTCGTAGAACGGCTGGCCGACCAGCAGCGTCACCGCGGTGAAGGTGAGGACGGCGAGCAGGAGGCCGAGGGCGAACAGGACGGCGGTGAGCAAGCCGCGGAAGAGGCCGAGCCAGGGGCTGGACCAGTCGTCGGCGAACGGGGTGGCCCAGGCGACGACGTCCGCTCCCCATATCGCGAGGGCGACCAGGGCCGCCGCGTAGAGAACCAGGGTGATCAGGCCGGGCAGCAGACCGAACCCGTACTGCCGGCCGTGCCGGCCGACCCACCGCTGGCCCTTGAGCAGATAACCGAACCCCACCCCGAGATCACGCATGGCCAAAACTTTACCGGCCCCCGCACAACACCCCACAGCCCCGGCACCCCGAAGAAACACGGGGCAGCGCCCCAAAGCGACACCCCGCAGGGGCGCGGGGACAGCGCCCCAAAGAGGCGCTGGGGGTGCCCCCGGCCGAAGGCTGGGGGAGGAACTGCGCGACCAGCCACGACGGCCGCCGCAGACGCACAACGACACATCCCGGACAGCGCCCCCACAGGAACGCGAGGAACCGCGCGACCGGCCACGACGGCCGCCGCGGACGGCAAGCGGCGGACGGCACATCGCGGCCGACCCAGCGGAGCGCTTACGCGGGGGTCACCGCCACCACCACCCCCCGGTCCGCCGCCGGGCTGACCGCCGCCGACACCCGTACCGCCGTCGCCCGGGCCACCCGCCCCGCGCCGGCCGCGGAGGCCAGCAGCAGGGGCTGGAGGTGCTCGAGCCCGGTCACGGCGAGTTCCTCGGCGGCGATCAGGACCGGGCCCGCCGCCCTGGCCGTCTTCGCCGCCGCCTCCGTCAGGTCGGCCAGCGGCGGCAGCGCGGCCCGGACCACGCCCGCGCCCGCCGCGGTCGCGCGCTCGGCGAGGGCCACCTGGAGGGGCAGCAGCGGGGCCACGGCCGAGGTGACGGCGGCGGCGATGCGGTGGAGTTCGGGGGCGGAGTCCCGGAGGGTCTCGGCGGCGGTGCGCAGCAGCGGGGTGAGGGCCAGCAGGACGCCGGCCGCTCCGCCCGCGGCCGCCGGCAGCAGCGGCGACAGTGCCTCGGTCAGTTCGCGCAGCGCCGCCGCGAACTCCTCCACCGCCGGCTCCACCGCGTCCAGCAGCGGCAGCAGGCTGTCCCTGAGGGCCGTCAGGAGCGGCTCGGCCACCGGGTGCACGGCCAGCGGGGCACCGCTGGTCCCGAGCCGGGTGAGGGTCCCCACGACGCGGTAGAAGGCCTCCTGTGCCCCCGGTGCGGCACTGGCCTCGGCCAGCTCCGCGGTCGTCCGGCGCAGGACGCGCAGCAGTTCGGGGGCCGAGCCCTCCCGCGGGTCCAGGGTGTTGACCGCGATCTTCGTGAGGTTCTGGGCGGTGTCCAGGAGCTGGCCGGTGATGTCGGTGGTGCTGCGGGCCATGCGCAGCACGTCCGCCCTGCCGGGAAGTGAGGGAATGCTCGCCATGGGCCGGGGCCCTCCCGCCGCTGTGGGATCTGTCCACGGTGTGTCCGCCCTCAGCATGCCCCGGTTGAGTCGAACAGGTACATCTCGCCGTACCGATCGCAGGAAGGGGTAGGTCGCCCAGGTGGGTAGGGCGTTGTTCACAGTGGGAGCTGCCCCGGCGGCTCGGTTGAGGAGAACGGATGACGCAGGAGATCACCGTCCAGGGCACGGTCGCGGAGGGCTTCGAGGCGGTGCGCGAGGAGTTCGCCGCCTTCGTCGCCGACGGACCGGCCGACTACGAGGGTCAGTTGTGTGCGTACGTCCACGGCAGGCGGGTCGTCGACCTGTGGGCGGGCGAAGGGGCCGACGGGGACTCCCTGTACGGCGTGTTCTCGTCCACGAAGGGGGCGGCGCACCTGGTCGTGGCGATGCTGGTGCAGGACGGCACGCTGGAGCTGGACCGCAAGGTCACCTACTACTGGCCGGAGTTCGGCGCGGAGGGCAAGGGCACGCTGACGCTGCGGGACCTGCTGGCGCACCGGGCGGGCCTGGTCGGCACCGACACCGGGTTCGGCCCGCAGGAGCTGGCCGACGACCGCGCGATGGCCGAACGCCTCGCCGACCAGCGGCCGTTCTGGCGCCCCGGCACGGCCTTCGGCTACCACGCGCTCGTCATCGGCGCCCTCACCGGCGAGGTGGTGCGGCGCGCGACCGGCCGCACCCTCCAGGACGTGTACGAGGAGCGGGTCCGGGCACCGTACGGCCTCGGGTTCTTCCTGGGCCTGCCGGCCGCGCACGAGCCGCGCTTCCGCACGACCCTGCCGATGCGGCCCACGCCCGAGCAGCAGGCCCTGCTCGACGCCGTCCCGTCCGGCCCGCGGACCCTCGCGGGGATCGCCTTCAACGAGCACGCCGCCGAGCCCACGGACCTGACGGCCCTCCCCAACGACCGGCTGATCCGCGCCAAGGGCCCGGCCTCCTTCGGCGGGGTGGCGTCCGCGCGCGGCCTGGCCGGGATGTACGCGGCGCTGCTCAGCGAGGTCGACGGCAAGGCCGCGCTGCTGAAGGAGGACACGGTCGCGGAGTTCGGCCAGTTCCACTCGGTCGGCTACGACCTGGTGGCCCGCGCCCACAAGTCGTACGGCCTCGGCTTCCAGGCGACCGCGGACGTCTGGCACCCGTTCCTCGGCGCGGGCACCGTCGGCCACAGCGGGGCAGCGGGCTCGCAGGCCTTCGCGGACCCGAGGAGCGGGGTCGCCTACGGCTACACGAGGCGCCGGTTCGCGTTCCCGGGCGGAGCGGCCCCGGAGAACGACCGGCTGGCGCGAGCCGTGCACGAGGCGGCACTGGACGCGCCCCTCTAGGGCCTGTCCGACCATTCCCGTCGTCGCCCGGAGGGCGGCCTCGCGGCGTCAGGTGCGTGCTCTCGGCGTGCCGGGCGCAGGCCCTCGTACGGGATGTACTCGGGTCTGCGCCCCGTGCGGCGAGTGGGGGTACCCCCCCTCTGGGGGAGCGTGCACGGCGTCGCGAGGCAGACGGGAATGGTCAGACAGGCCCTAGGGGCGCTGGTTCCTCCCCCGGCCGAAGGCCGGGGGAGGAACTGCGCGACCGGCCACCACGCACCCGGCGCCGCACCCGCTGCCCGCACCCGGCGTCGCCTCCGCGCCAGGCGGACGAGAGGCCGCACCCCACGTCCAGGGGTGCGGCCTCCCCACAACACCGACGACGACCGTCAGACCAGCGTCACGCCGATGTTCCCCCGAGTCGCCTTCGAGTAGGGGCAGACCTCGTGCGCCTTGGCGACGAGCTCACGGGCAACCCGCTCCTCGACGCCCGGAATCTCCGCCGAGATCTCGACGATGATCCCGAACCCCTCCTCGTTCTTCCCGAGCCCCACCCTCGCGGTCACCCGGGACCCGGACACGTCGGCCCCGGCCTGCCGGGCGACGACCGCCAGCGCCCCCTGGAAGCACGCGCTGTACCCGGCGGCGAACAACTGCTCCGGGTTGGTCCCGGCCCCGCTGCCGCCCATCTCCTTGGGCGGGTTGACGACGACGTCGAGCCGGCCGTCGTCGGTGGCGACCCGGCCGTCGCGGCCGTTCTCGGCGGTGGCCACGGCGGTGTAGAGGACGTCGGACTGCTGAATGGGCATGCGGTTTCTTCTCCCCTCGGTCCGCCGTGACTCGCGCCCACGATCGACGACGGTTTCGGAAAGAAGTTACCGCATGCCGGAAACCGCAGACAGACCTACAGCTTGACGATCATCTTTCCGGTGTTGTCGCCGCGCAGGACCCCGAGGAACGCCTCCACGTTGTTCTCGATGCCCTCGACGACCGTCTCGGCGTACTTCAGCTGCCCGGAGGCCACCCACGGGCCGACCTCGGCGACGAACTGCGGCTGCAGGTCGTAGTGGTCGCTGACCAGGAAGCCCTGGATCCGGCCGCGGGTCTGGATGAGACGGGCGAGGTTCCTCGGGCCGGGGGCGGGCTCGGTGTTGTTGTAGACGGAGATCATGCCGCAGACCGCGATCCGGCCGTCCCGGTTCAGCTGCCCGATGGCCGCCTCCAGGTGGTCGCCGCCGACGTTGTCGAAGTAGACGTCGACGCCGTCGGGCGCGGCCGCGCGCAGTTGCTCGGCGACGGAACCGTTCTTGTAGTTGAAGGCCGCGTCGAAGCCGTACTCCTCCACCAGCAGCTTGACCTTCTCGTCGGAGCCGGCCGAGCCGATCACCCGGGAGGCGCCCTTGAGCCTGGCGATCTGGCCGACCTGGCTGCCGACCGCGCCGGCCGCGCCGGAGACGAAGACCGAGTCGCCCTCCTTGAAGGAGGCGGTGCGCAGCAGGCCCGCGTAGGCGGTGAGGCCGGTCATGCCGAGCACACCGAGGTACGTCGACAGGGGGGCGGCACCGGCGTCGACCTTGACGGCGTTCTTCGCGTCCACGACGGCGTACTCGCGCCAGCCGAAGAAGTGCAGGACGTGGTCGCCGGCCGCGATGCCCTCGGCGTTCGATTCGACGACCTCGCCGACCGCGCCGCCCTGCATGACCTTGCCCAGCTCGAACGGGGCGACGTACGACTTCGCGGCACTCATCCGGCCGCGCATGTACGGGTCGACGGAGAGGTACTTGTTCCGCACGAGCACCTGCCCCTCGCCCGGCGTGGGGGCCTCCGCCTCGACCAGGGCGAAGTTCTCCGGCTTCGGCCAGCCGACGGGACGGCTCAGCAGGTGCCACTCGCGGTTGATCATGACATGCGCCTTTCCTAAATTACTTCAGTACCTGAAACAACGATGCGCCTGAATATTTCAGGATGTCAAGTAACGCGGTATCCTGGAGTGCATGTCGTCCACACGGTCCACTCCTGCGCATACCCGCCGCCCCGACGCCCTGACCCTGGAGGTCGTCGAGCTCATCGGGGACGTCGTGGCCCGCTTCTACGCGGACTACGAGGAGGCGGCGGGCGAGCACGCGCTCACCGGGGCGCAGGCGCGCCTGCTCAGCCTGCTCTCGCTGGAGCCGCTGCCGATGCGGAAGCTGGCGCAGAAGCTGAAGTGCGAGCCGTCCAACGTGACGGGGATCGTGGACCGGCTGGAGGCGCGCGGGCTCGTGGAGCGGCGGCCCGACCCGGCCGACCGCCGGGTGAAGCTGGCCGCCGCGACGGACGAGGGCCGCCGGGTCGCCCGTGACCTGCGCGAGGGGCTGCGCTTCGCGCGGGAGCCGCTGGCGGGGCTTTCGGACGAGGAGCGGCTGTCGTTGCGGGATCTGCTGCGGAGGATGCTCGAGGCCTGACGCTCCGCCGGAAGACGCCGTGACCGGCCGTCGGTCGGCCGCGGCGCCACCGTGGCCGGTCGCGCAGTTCCTCCCCCGGCCTTCGGCCTGGGGGTACCTCCAGCGCCTTTTACGGGGGCGCTTCGAGCGGGGCCCGCCCAGAGTCGCCGGATGCAGATGGATCTCAACCTCCTGACGGTACTCGACGCGCTGCTGGAGGAGGGGAGCGTCACGGGAGCCGCGGTCCGGCTGCGGCTCTCCGCGCCCGCGGTCAGCCGGAGTCTGGGCCGGATCAGGCGCCTGACCGGCGATCAGATCCTGGTGCGCACCGGACGGACGATGACGGCGACGCCGTACGCGCCGGCGGTACGGGCGGACCTGCACCGGCTGGTGCAGGAGGCGCAGGGGTTGCCGGCGCCGCAGCGGCGGCTGGATCTGGCCACGCTGGAGCGGACGTTCGCCCTGCAGTTCCACGACGCCGTCACGACCGCGACCGGCCCCGCGCTCCTGACGGCCGTACGGGACCGGGCGCCCGGCGTGCGGCTGCGGTTCCATCCTCACGGCCGGCGCGCCGGCCGCCGTCGACGCCGGCGCCCGGGTGACCTGGCTCGACGCCTTCGGGACCGGCGCGACCGCCCGGGCGGCCGGCGGGTTCACCCGGAACCTGCTGCGGACGTTCATGAAGTCCGAGATGAGCGACCGGGTGACGGCGTGCGAGGTGGTGACCGGGTCCGGCGGCACCGTGTTCCACGCCGGGCCGCTGGCCGACACGCCGCTCAGCGCGAGCCGGCGCACGCTGACCGTGGCGGAGGCGCCGCGGAGGTTCTTCCCGGCGAGGGCGGGAAGGGCCACGGTGGCGGCGATGCCGGACGAGGCCGAGAGCGGGAATCACCCCGGGCGGACGGTGATTCCGGTGGACTGAGCGTGTCGTTTGCCGGGTTTGCTTCGGCGGATGCGTCGGGTGCGGGCCGGTGGGGGCTGGTCGCTCAGTCCCGGCGCCCCTGACGGGGCGCTCCGCTCACGTGCACCACCACAGGAACCGGTTGCACGTCTCACTCGGGGACGGGTTCGGAGACGGATGCGAGGTCGTCGGGTCCGCCGTCGGGGTCGATGCCGCCGTGGTCGTCGGGCTCGTCACCGGGGACGTGACCGTGCCCGGGCCCGTCGACGCCGACTGGGCGCCCGTGTCCTTCGCGGAGGCCGACGGGGAGGCGGAGGCCTTGTCCTTCGAGGAGGACGGGGACGGGGAGGCGGAGGGGTCGGCGGAGGCGGAGTCCGTCGCGCCGGTCGCGCCGGAGGTGTCGCCCACGGGCCGGGCGGTTGCCGTCGGGGACGACGTCGACGTCCCGCCGTCGGTGGTGTCGCCGCCCGCCGAGGCCGGGCCGGGGCTGGTGAACGGTATGGCGTCCGTGCCGAGTTCGGCGAGGCTCAGGCCGCCGGCCGCCAGCACGCACGCCGCGGCCACCAGCAGGACCCTGCGGCGCCGGCGGCGATGGGCCGCGGCCTTGCGGTCGCGACGGCTCCCGTCGGGGGCGGACTGCCACTCCTCGGGATCCTCGGCGAGGCTCTCGGCGGCCTCCCCCCGGCCCCTGCCGCCGCGCCCGCGCGCCGCCCGCCGCCGCTCGGCCCGGCCGCCCCCCGGCGGTCCGTCGGCCTCGTCCCTCTCGCCGTTCTCGCCGCTCTCGCCGTTCTCGCCGCCCTCGGCATGCACGCCGTCCGCGGCGCGCTCGGCGCCCGCCGCGCCGGGGTCGTACCCGCCGTCGGCGAACTCCGGTTCCGTGTACGGGGTTTCACTGGGCGTGACAGGTTCGGAGATGGCCGCTCGCGGCGCTGACGCGCGTAGCGTTTCGGCGGCGGTGCCGCACCCCGGGCAGGCGAGGGCGCCGTTGAGGTGCCGTCGGCACGGGTGGCAGTAGTCCATGACGCGGGAAGACTAAGTTCCCCACGAGTCACTTCACCAGCCACCCCTGTGAAGGTTCTGTGGGGGACCGAAAAACCTATCGAAAGCCTTGCCGAAACTGTTACCTGTTCGACCCATTGACACCCCTGCCGCCCCGTCCTTACTGTCACGCCAGCATTTCGAACGTGTGACGAAATCTCGAACAGCTGAGGGGCAACTGCCGTGCGCATCACCGGAATCAGCACACACGTGGTCGGGACGCCGTGGCGCAACCTGACCTACGTCCAGGTGCACACCGACGAAGGGATCACGGGAGTCGGCGAGACCCGGATGCTCGGTCACACCGACGCGCTGATCGGCTATCTGCGAGAGGCCGAGGCCAACCACATTCTCGGTTCGGACCCGTTCGCGGTGGAAGACCTGGTACGCCGGATGAAGTACGGCGACTACGGCCGGGCGGGTGAGATCGTCATGTCCGGCATCGCCGTCGTCGAGATGGCCTGCTGGGACATCAAGGGCAAGGCGCTGGGCGTGCCCGTGTGGCAGCTGCTCGGCGGAAAGGTGACCGACAGGGTCAAGGCGTACGCCAACGGCTGGTACACCACCGAGCGGACGCCGGAGGCGTACCACAAGGCCGCCCAGGGGGTCGTGGAGCGCGGGTACAAGGCGCTGAAGATCGACCCGTTCGGCACCGGGCACTTCGAGCTGGACCACGAGCAGACCCTGTACGCCGTCTCGCTCATCGAGGCCGTGCGGGACGCCATCGGGCCGGACGCCGAGCTGATGCTGGAGATGCACGGCCGGTTCTCGCCCTCCACCGCGGTACGGCTCGTGCGCGAGCTCGCGCCCTTCAAGCCGGCCTGGCTGGAGGAGCCCGTGCCGCCGGAGAACCTGAAGGCGCTGGAGAAGGTCGCCGCGAAGGTGGACATCCCGGTCGCCACCGGTGAGCGCATCCACGACCGCATCGAGTTCCGCGAGCTCTTCGAGAGCCAGGCCGTCGACATCATCCAGCCGGACGTCGGCCATATCGGTGGAATCTGGGAGACCAGGAAGCTCGCCGCCACCGCCGAGACGCACTACGTGCTGGTCGCCCCGCACAACGTGGGCGGCTCGGTGCTGACCGCCGCCTCCCTCCAGGTCGGGTTCACCTCGCCGAACTTCAAGATCCTGGAGCACTTCAACGACTTCGCCGACGCCGAGATCAAGAAGGTCGTCAAGGGGGCGCCGGAGGTCGTGGACGGGTACTTCGAGCTGTCCGACGCGCCGGGGCTCGGGGTCGAGTTCGACGCCGACGCGGCCGCCGAGTTCCCGCAGCAGCAGGCCCGGTTCGACCTGTGGGCCGAGGGTTGGGAGCAGCGCAAGCCGAAGGGCACGAAGTGAGCGCGTCACAGATCGTCGTCGAGGCGCCGGGCGCCCACCGGGTCGAGGAGCACACGCCCCGCGAGCCGGGTCCCGGCGAGGCGCTGGTCGCCGTGCACGCGGTCGGGATTTGCGGAAGCGACCGCGAGGTGTACCAGGGGAACCGGCCCGAGGGGTACGTCCGGTACCCGTTGACGCCGGGCCACGAGTGGTCGGGGACGGTACGGGCGGTCGGCGCCGGAGTACCCGCCTCGCTCGTCGGGCGCAAGGTGGTCGGCGAGGGGTTCCGGAACTGCCAGGTGTGCGACCGCTGTCACGCCGGGGAGACCACCCTGTGCACCGACGGCTACGAGGAGACCGGCTTCACCCAGCCGGGCGCCATGGCCGCCACCCTCACCCTCCCGGCCCGCCTGCTGCACGCCCTCCCGGACGACGCCGACCTCACGGCCGCAGCCCTGCTCGAACCGGCCGCCTGCATCGCGGCCGCAGCGCTCAAGGGCAACGCTCAGCCGGGTGAGCGGGTCGCGGTGGTCGGCACCGGGACGCTCGGGATGTTCGCCGTGCAGTTCCTGCACGCGATCTCACCGGGCGAGCTGCTGGTCGTGGGGACCAGGAACGACCGGGAGGCCCTCGCCCGGCAGTTCGGGGCGACCGACTTCCGTACCAAGGACCAGCAGCTCCCCGACGACTTCGACGTCGTCGTCGAGACCGCCGGGTCCGCATCCGCCGCGCGCACCGCCGCCTCCCTGCTCAGGCGCGGCGGACGCCTGGTCCTCACCGGCATCCCGGCCGCCGGTGCCGACGGCCTGGACCCGACCGACCTCGTCGTACGGCAACTGGAGGTGCACACCGTCTTCGGGGCGCCGCCGGACGCCTGGTCGCACACGGTCCGAGTCTTCGGGGCCGGTCTCCTCGACCCGCTGCCGCTGGTCACGCACGAGCTGCCGCTGACCGAGTTCCCGCACGCCATCGAGCTGGTGGGTTCCGGTGATCCGAAGGTGGGCAAGGTGCTGCTCCGCCCCTAGTCGTACGCCGGTCGCGGCGTGCCCTGATCTCGCCGTGGCCGGCGTGCCACCACAGCCTTTTCTCTGCCCCGAGCCGCGAACCTTGTCCGAAATACCGAACACGAAGGACAGCTTGTGACGACCGACGCTTCCGTTACGGCGGCCCGCCGACCCGGTGAGCAGGCGCTCGCCGCCCTCGGCCTGGGCGCGCCCGCCCTCGACCCCGCCGACGCCTCCGCCCACAGTTTCCCGGGCGGCGGGAAGTGGCGCACCGAGATCCCCTCCTGCGAGGGACCCGAGGCGCTGGCCGTCGTCCTCAAGGAGTCCTCGCGCCTGGACGTGCCGATCCACCGGATCAGCCAGGGCAGCGGCGTGTGGATGCTCACCGACGCCGAGATCACCGAGATGGTCGAGGCGACGAACGAACGGGACATCGAGCTCTGCCTGTTCACCGGCCCGCGCGGCACCTGGGACATCGGCGGCTCGGTGCGGTCCGACTCGCGCGGGGCCGGACTGCGTGCCCGCGGCCACGACGCCGTCGCCGGCTGTGTCGAGGACGCGGTGCGGGCGACCGAGCTGGGCGTCAAGTGCCTGCTGGTCGCCGACGAGGGGGTGCTGTGGACGCTGCACCGGGCCCGGCAGGCGGGGATCATCCCGGCCGACACGACGCTGAAGGTCTCGGCGCTGGTCGGTCCCGTCAACCCGGCCTCGTACTCCGTCTTCGAGCACCTGGGCGCCGACTCCGTCAACGTGCCGAGCGACCTGACGCTCGACCACCTCACCGAGATCCGGCGGGTGTCGGGCGCGCCGATGGACATGTACATCGAGGCCCCCGACGACCTCGGCGGCTACATCCGGATGTACGAGGTCGCCGAGCTGATCCGGCGCGGGGCGCCGATCTACCTGAAGTTCGGGCTGTCCAGGGCGCCCGGGATCTATCCGTGGGGCACGCATCTGCGGGACGTGACGCTGGACACCGCGCGGGAGCGGGTGCGGCGGGGGCGGCTCGCCCTGGATCTGCTGGCCCGGCACGGGGCGGACGGGGAGATGGCACCGCTGGGGTCGCGGTTGCCGGGTTCCCTCCGCCGGTTCCCCGTCGAGGGTTCCGCCTGACGAACGTTGGGGACTGCGGGTCCGTCGTGGCTGGTCGCGCAGTTCCTCGCGCCCCTCGGGGCGCTTCACCTCTCAACGACGAGAAGAACAGGGACCGATCACATGCGCACTCGTAGAAGCGCCCTCACCCTCATAGCCGGGGCCGCCTCGCTCGCTCTGACCCTGTCCGCCTGCGGCCAGAGCAGCGAGGGCGGCAGCAAGGAGGACAGCGGCAGCGCCAAGGGCGGCACGATCGGCATCGCGATGCCGACCAAGTCGTCCGAACGCTGGATCAACGACGGCAACAACCTCGTCAAGGACATCAAGGCCAAGGGCTACAAGACGAAGCTGGTCTTCGGCGAGGACGACCCGGACACCCAGGTCTCGCAGATCGAGAACCTGATCACGCAGGGCGTCAAGGGCCTGGTCATCGCGGCGATCGACAACAAGTCCCTGAACAACGTGCTCCAGGAGGCCGCGGACGCCCACATCCCGGTCATCGCCTACGACCGGCTGATCCTCGGCACGAAGAACGTCGACTACTACGCGTCCTTCGACAACGAGAAGGTCGGCGTCGAGCAGGGCACCTACATCGTGCACAAGCTGGGCCTGGACAGCGGCAAGAAGGGCCCGTTCAACATCGAGCTGTTCGCCGGCTCCAACGACGACAACAACACGAAGTACTTCTTCAACGGCGCGATGAGCGTGCTCCAGCCGTACATCGACAAGAAGCAGCTGGTGGTCAAGTCCGGCCAGACCGCGCTGAACAAGGTCACCACCCTGCGCTGGGACGGTGCGACCGCGCAGTCCCGCATGGAGGACATCCTCACCTCCTCCTACAAGTCCGCCAAGGTCGACGCGGTGCTCTCGCCGTACGACGGCATCTCCATCGGCATCATCGCCGCCCTGAAGTCGGACGGCTACGGCTCCGGCAGCCAGCCGCTGCCCGTCATCACCGGCCAGGACGCCGAGCTGGCCTCGGTGAAGTCGATCATCGCGGGGGACCAGACGCAGACCGTCTACAAGGACCTCCGCAAGCTCGCCGAGGTCGCCGCCACCATGGTCGACGACGCCCTCAACAAGAAGACCCCGCAGGTCAACGACACCAAGACGTACGACAACGGCACCAAGGTCGTGCCCGCCTACCTGCTGCAGCCGGTGAGCGTCGACAAGTCCAACTACGAGGAAGTCCTCGTCAAGGGCGGCTACTACACCGACGCCCAGCTCAAGTGAGACCTGTCCCCCACTAGTTGTCCTACTGATTGGAAGGCACGACCATGGCGGGACCCGTCCTGGAAATGCGCTCGATCGTCAAGACCTTTCCCGGCGTCAAGGCGCTGTCGGACGTCACGCTGACCGTCCGCCAGGGCGAGGTCCACGCCATCTGCGGGGAGAACGGCGCCGGCAAGTCGACCCTGATGAAGGTCCTCTCCGGCGTCCACCCGCACGGCAGCTACGAGGGGGACATCCTCTTCGAGGGTGAGCTCTGCAGGTTCGGGGACATCCGGGCGAGCGAGCAGCGCGGCATCGTCATCATCCACCAGGAGCTGGCGCTGTCGCCGTACCTCTCGCTGGCGGAGAACATCTTCCTCGGCAACGAACACGCCAAGGGCGGGTTCATCGACTGGCGGGAGACCCTGCGGCACGCCACCGAACTGCTGCGCCGGGTCGGTCTCGACGACCACCCGGAGACCCGCGTCACCGACATCGGGGTGGGCAAGCAGCAGCTGGTGGAGATCGCGAAGGCGCTGTCGAAGAAGGTGAAGCTGCTCATCCTCGACGAGCCGACCGCGGCCCTGAACGACGAGGACAGCGGCAAACTCCTCGACCTGATCCTGGAGCTGAAGAACCAGGGCATCACCTCGATCATCATCTCCCACAAGCTCAACGAGATCCGCAAGGTCGCCGACTCGGTGACGATCATCCGGGACGGCCACTCCATCGAGACCCTCGACGTGAAGTCGGCGCAGACGACGGAGGAGCGGATCATCGCGGGCATGGTCGGCCGCGACCTGGACCACCGCTTCCCGGAGCGGACCGCGTACGAGGGCGAGGCGGACGCGGCGCCGGCCCTGGAGATCCGCGACTGGACCGTGCGGCACCCGATCGACCAGGAGCGCAAGGTCGTCGACGACGTGTCGATCCACGTCCGGCGCGGCGAGATCGTCGGCATCGCGGGCCTGATGGGCGCCGGCCGCACCGAACTCGCGATGAACGTCTTCGGGCGGACCTACGGCCGCTACGACGGCGGCACGGTCCTCAAGGACGGCACGGAGATCCGTACCAAGTCGGTCGCGGAGGCGGTCGGGCACGGCATCGCGTACGTCACCGAGGACCGCAAGCACTACGGCCTCAACCTCATCGACACGATCAACCGCAACATCTCGCTGACCGCGCTGAACAAGGTCGCCCGGCGCGGGATCGTGGACGAGCACGAGGAGCGGCAGGTCTCCGAGGGCTACCGCACGTCCATGAACATCAAGGCGCCGACGGTCTTCGAGCCGGTCGGCAAGCTGTCGGGCGGCAACCAGCAGAAGGTCGTCCTCAGCAAGTGGATCTTCGCGGGCCCGGACGTGCTGATCCTCGACGAGCCGACCCGCGGCATCGACGTCGGCGCCAAGTACGAGATCTACACGGTCATCGACCAGCTCGCCGCCCAGGGCAAGGCGGTCGTCTTCATCTCCTCCGAGCTGCCCGAACTGCTGGGCATGTGCGACCGCATCTACACCATGGCCGCGGGCCGCCTGACCGGTGAGGTGCCCAGGGCCGAGGCCACGCAGGAAGTGCTGATGCGCCATATGACGAAAGACAAGGCGAAGGACAAAGAGGTAACGCGATGAGCACGGATGTCACCGCCAAGAGCCCGGCACCCGCGCCGCCGGGCGGGAGCGGGTCGGCCGCCGACGGGAACCTGCTCCGGATGGTCCTGGACGGGCTGCGCCGCAACATGCGCCAGTACGGCATGCTGATCGCGCTCGGTCTGATCGTCGCCCTGTTCGCGGTCTGGACGAACGGCGACCTGCTGCTGCCGCGCAACGTCTCCAACCTGGTCCTGCAGAACAGCTACATCCTGATCCTGGCCATCGGCATGATGATGGTGATCATCGCCGGGCACATCGACCTGTCGGTCGGCTCGCTGACCGCGTTCGTGGGCGCCTTCGCGGCCGTCCTGACGGTCAACCACGGGGTGGCGTGGCCGCTCGCGCTGATCCTGTGCCTGGTGATGGGCGCCGTGGCCGGTTCGCTGCAGGGGTTCCTGATCGCCTACCTCGGCATACCGTCGTTCATCGTCACCCTCGCCGGGATGCTGCTCTTCCGCGGTCTCACCGAGATCCTGCTCCAGGGCCAGACCATCGGCCCGTTCCCCAACGGGCTGCAGAACCTGGGCAACGGCTTCCTCCCCGAGGTGGGCCCGGACACCAACTACCACAACATCACGCTGCTGCTGGGCATCGTGCTGATCGCCGCCGTGGTCTGGCAGGAGTTCCGGGACCGTCGCCGCCAGCAGGAGTTCGCTCTGGAGGTGCCGCCCACCCGGCTGTTCCTGCTGAAGCTGACCGCGCTGGTCGCCGCGATCCTCGTCCTCACCATGCTGCTCGCCAGCTACAAGGGCGCCCCGATCATCCTCATCGTCCTGGGCGCGCTGGTGGTCGGCTACGGCTACGTGATGCGCAACGCGGTCTTCGGCCGGCACATCTACGCCATCGGCGGCAACCTGCCGGCGGCCAAGCTGTCCGGCGTCAAGGACAAGAAGGTCTCCTTCTACGTCTTCCTGAACATGGGCGTGCTCGCGGCCCTGGCCGGGCTGGTGGTGGCGGCCCGGCTGAACGCGGCCTCGCCGAAGGCGGGCGACGGCTTCGAACTGGAGGCGATCGCCTCCTCGTTCATCGGCGGCGCCTCCATGAGCGGCGGTGTCGGCACCATCCTCGGTGCCATCATCGGCGGTCTCGTCCTCGGCGTGCTGAACAACGGCATGAACCTCCTCAGCGTCGGCACCGACTGGCAACAGGTCATCAAGGGCCTCGCCCTCCTCGCGGCGGTCGGCTTCGACGTGTGGAACAAGCGCAAGTCCGGTTCGTAGTCAGCAAGGGCCCCGCCGCAAGGCGGGGCCCCTCCTACATGCAGGAGCCGCACATGGAACTGAACAGACGCACGGTCATCGCGGGAGCCGCGGCCGCGGGCATCGCCGCCACCACCCTCGGCAGCGGCACGGCCGAGGCCGCCTCGGCAGGCAGGAAGCCGGTGAAGGAGCTCTTCGGCACCCTCGCCGACGGGACCAAGGTCCACCGCTGGTCCCTGGAGAACGGCGGCACCCGCCTGAAGGTCCTCTCCTACGGCGGCATCATCCAGTCCCTGGAGATCCCGGACCGGCACGGCCGGTACGCCAACGTGTCGCTCGGGTACGACAACCTGGCCGCGTACGTCGCCGGGACCACCTTCTTCGGCGCGACCATCGGCCGGTACGGGAACCGGATCGCCAAGGGCCAGTTCACCCTCGACGGCAAGAGCTACCAGCTCTCCGTCAACGACGGGGTCAACAGCCTGCACGGCGGCGCCAAGGGCTTCAACACGAAGGTCTGGGACATCGAGGGCTTCACCTCCGGCTCCGACGTCGGCCTGCACCTGCACTACACGAGCGTCGACGGCGAGATGGGCTACCCGGGCACCCTGAGGACCAGGGTGACCTTCACCCTGGACCGGCACGGCGACTGGACCATCGACTACGAGGCCACCACCGACAAGCCGACCGTGGTCAACCTCACCAACCACACCTACTGGAACCTCGCCGGTGAGGGCAACGGCACGATCGAGGACCACGAGCTGACGATCGCCGCCGGCCGCTACACGCCCACCGACTCGGGCCTGATCCCCACGGGCGAGCTGGCCAAGGTCTCCGGCACCCCCTTCGACTTCCGCAAGGGCAAGCCGGTCGGCCGGGACATCCGGGCGGGCCACCCCCAGCAGGTGCAGGCCAAGGGCTTCGACCACAACTGGGTCCTGGACAAGGGCGTCACGGCACGGCCGGAGCACATCGCGACGCTGCGCGACCCGCGCTCCGGCCGCACCCTGAAGATCGCCACGGACCAGCCGGGCCTGCAGTTCTACTCCGGCAACTTCCTCGACGGCACCCTCGTCGGGACCTCCGGCCGCACCTACCGGCAGGGCGACGGGCTGTGCCTGGAGACCCAGCACTTCCCGGACTCGCCGAACCACCCGGGCTTCCCGTCGACGGTGCTGCGGCCGGGGCAGGTGTACAGGACGCGGACGGTTCATTCGTTCGGGTCCTGAGGTGAGACGGCGTGGGCGCGGCCGGTAAGGGGCCGGTCGCGCCCACGCGCGCGTTCGGTTCCAAGAAGAAACGTAAACTCACACTTTTTTCACACGGGTTGAACAGCGCCACAGCCACCCCCGTACTCAAGGGCGGCCCGTGCTCCCCCGCGCGGGCCGCCCAAGACGACGGGCCCGGACGTCCCCACCGGGCCCGCCTCATACGGAGGTTAAATGGCCGGCAACGTCACCTCGTTGTTCCGCAGCGGCGCACACAGCCCGTCGATGGCGGCGCTGGCACGCGAGGGGGGCGACGGCACCGGCCCGGTCGACTTCTGCATTCCCTGCAACCCCTACTTCCCCACCCCGGCCATGATGGAAACGATGGCGGCCCGGCTGAAGGACATCATCACCTTCTACCCGAGCAGTGCCGACACCATCACCGCCGAGCTGTGCCAGCTCCTCCAGCTCCCCCCGCAGGCCGTGGCCATGGGCAACGGGTCCACCGAGCTGATCACCTGGATCGACCACCTGCTGGTCCGCGAGTCCCTCGCCGTCCCCGTCCCCACCTTCGGCCGCTGGACCGACCAGCCGATGGAGACCGGCAAACGCGTCGACATGTTCCCGCTCCAGGAGTCCAACGGCTTCGCGCTCGACCTCGCGCAGTACGCCGAGTTCATCCGCAAGCGGGGCACCAGGGTCGCGGTCGTCTGCAACCCCAACAACCCCGACGGCGGCTTCCTCCACAAGCAGGCCCTCGTGCAGTTCATGGACGCGATGGCCGACCTGGACCTGATCGTCGTCGACGAGTCGTTCCTGGAGTTCGCGGACGCCGAGGCCGAGCCCAGCGTCGTCCAGGAGGCGATGCTGCGGCCGAACGTCATCGTGCTGCGCAGCCTCGGCAAGAACTTCGGCCTGCACGGCGTCCGGTTCGGCTACATGGTGGCCAACCCCTCGCTGGCCGGCAAGGTCCGCTCGATGCTGCCGAAGTGGAACCTCAACGCGTTCGCCGAGTACGTCGTCTTCATGCTCAAGGAGCACGGCACCGAGTACGCGCAGAGTCTGCTGCAGGTGCGCAAGGACCGCCTGGAGATGGCCAGCCAGCTCGCCACGCTGCCGGGCCTGACGGTCTACCCCTCGCAGGGCAACTTCCTCTTCGTGCGCCTTCCCGTCGGCGCCGAGGGCACCGTGGTGCGGGACCGGATGCTCACCGAGCACCGGATCCTGGTCCGCGAGTGCGGCAACAAGATCGGGTCTTCCAGCCGCTTCCTGCGTCTCGTGGTGCGCCCCGAGGTGGACGTGCGTCGCCTGGTGTCCGCCATGGAACAGGTGCTCTACGGGACCAGGAGGGGAGCCGCCGTACCCGAGCTGGGCACCGGGACCAGCTACAGCTCGGGTACGGCGGCGGTGGACCGGCTGGTGAGCGAGACCAACGGGGCCGGTATCCAGCTCGCGCAGGCCGTCGGCGCGGGGCCCGTCCCGGGGCTCGCCGCCGCTCCCGCCGCCGGCGTCGGCATGCCGCTCCCCGTCGCCGCGCAGCAGGGTGGCGCCGGGATGCCGATGCCGGCGGCAGCCATGCAGATGCAGCAGCCCCAGCAGCCGCCGATGATGGCACCGGTGACGCCGATGGCGCCCGCGCCCGCCCCGGCCCCGATGCCCATGCAGATGCAGGCACCCGCCCCGGTTCCGGCCCCGGCTCCCGTTCCGGCGGGGCCCACGCCGCCCGGGGTGCCGGCGCGGGGTGGGCTGACGGCGGCGCAGGTACGGGGGATGACGGCGCCCGCGCCACCGGTGCCGAACCTGGCCCCGGCGCCGGCCACCGGGTGGCCGAACGCCCAGAGCTGGCCGAACGCGGCGGGCATGGGACAGACCGGCTAGTCGCCGTGGGCAGCGTGGGCCGTGCCGTACGTCGCCGGGTGCGGCTGCGTCGGGGCTGCTCGCGCGGTTCCTCCCCCGGCCTTCGGCCGGGGGCACCCCCAGCGCCCCTTGCGGGGCGCCGCCGGACCGTGGTCGTCGGGTTCCGTTGAACGGAACCCGAGGCGACAGGCGGTCGGTGGCGGATCACTCTTTCCTCCTGCGGTCCGGCCGAGGGGCCGGGGCGCGTCCGGCGTCGGGGGGACAGATGCAGCAGGGGGTGGCCGCTTCGCGGCCGGGCACCGTCCGGTTCTGCGTGCTGGGGCCGTTGTCCGTCGCCGGGGACGGCGGGCCCCGGTCGCTCGGTCCGCTCAAGCAGCGGGTGCTCCTCGCGATGCTGTTGTGCCGTCCCAACACCCACGTCTCCGTCGAGGTGCTGACGGACGCGCTGTGGGACGGCGGGCCGCCGCGGACGTCGCGGAAGAACATCCAGGTGTACGTCTGGGCGCTGCGCAGGCTCCTGGAGGAGCTCGGCGCCGGCGGACGGCTGGTCCGCGGTGCCGGCGGTTATCTGCTGTCGGTGGGCGAGCAGGAGCTGGACTCCCTGTGGTTCCGGCAGCTCGCCGAGGCCGGACGGCTGGCCGCGGACGGGGGCGATCTCCGCTCCGCGGCCGGGCTGCTGAACCGGGCGCTGCGCCTGTGGCACGGACCGGCGCTGCCGGAACTCCGGTGCTCGCGGGACCTGTCCGACGAGGCCGAGCACCTCGGGATGCGCTACCTCCAGGTCTACGAGGACTGGGCGGAGGCCGAGCTGGCGCTGGGCAACGCCCGGGCCGTCGCGGGCACCATCGGCGAGCTGACGGGACGGCACCCGCAGCGCGAACGGCTGCGGGCCGCGCACATGGACACGCTGTTCCAGCTGGGGCGGCAGAGCGAGGCGTTCGCCGTCTACGACGAGTACCGGCAGTTCCTCGCCGGGGAGTTCGGGCTCGGGCCGAGTCCGGTGCTCGAAGCCCGGTACCGGTCCATGCTGTCCGGCGGCCAAAGCCTGGTCACCGCGCCGCGGCGGACGCCGGGGCCGGCGCCCGCCGACCCGTGAGCATGCGCAGGGTCCGGCCGCGCTCCGCCCCCGTGAGGTCGAAGGGGACCAGCATGACCTCGTCGGCGCCCAGCGCGCCCGCCACCCGGTCGACGGCCCCGGCGACCGTGGCCGGGCCGCCGTGGACCACCTGCTGGTCCGCCAGGAACCCGCGGGCGAGGTACTCCTTACGGGCCCGCGGCACGGGCTCGTCCGGGGCGGACCCGGTGCGCTGCCGCACGGTCCGGGACGCGGCGTGCAGGGCCAGCCGCTCGGCCTCGTCGTCGCTCTCCGCGCACAGCACGTTGAGCGAGGCGATGACGTAGGGGCGGGCACCGTGCGGGCCGGGGTCGAAGGCCGTCCGGTAGCGTTCCACGGCCGCGGGGCGGCACTTGGAGCGGCCCAGGTGGTGGCCGTAGACGAACGGCAGTGAGCGCTGGGCGGCGGTGCGGGCCGACCCCTCGCCGGCGCCCAGGACGTGGACCTCGGCCGGTGCCGCGACCCGGGGGGACAGGAACAGGGCCGGGCTGTCCGGCGGCGGGGTCGCGGGGGCCGGCAAGTTCAGGAAGCCGGTCAGTTCGTCGAGCAGGGCGGGGAAGTCGGCCGTCGCCCTCGGATCGCGGCGCAGCGCGGTCTCCAGGAGCGCGCGGTAGGCCGGGGTTCCAGCGGTGCTGGAGGAGCGGCCGACGCCCAGGTCGATGCGGCCGGGGTGCAGGGCGGACAGGGTGGCGAACTGTTCGGCCACGACGTAGGGGGCGTGGTTGGGGAGCATCACCCCGCCCGAACCGACCCGGATCCGGCGGGTGCGGGCGGCGATGTGCGCGACGAGGACCGCCGGGGCGCTGCTGACGACGTCGGGCGAGCCATGGTGCTCGGCGACCCAGAAGCGGTGCAGACCGCACTCCTCGGCGACCCGGGCGAGATCGGCGATCTCCCGGACGACCCGGTCGGCCGGAACCGTGCCGTCCGTCGCGCCGACCTCCAGCACGGACAGGAGGACCGGGGGACGTGCGGTGCCGGTGGTGCGCCGGTTCTGTGGCGTGCTCACGAGGGACTCCCGTTCTGTGCGGGGTCCTGTGCCGGGGTGCCGGGCCGGGGCGGCACGGGCAGGACCAGGGGGACACCGGCCAGCAGGGCGAGCGCCACCGCGAACAGCGCGGCGGTCGCGGGCAGCGACAGGCGGGCCAGCAGCAGTCCGGCGGCCAGCGGCCCGAAGGGCTGCAGGAGCTGGGCGAGCAGGCTGCTGGTGGTGCTGACCCGGCCGTAGATCTCCTCCGGCACGGCGACCGCCATGATCGTGGCGAACGTCGCCGTGCCGACCGGGGTGAGCAGGCACAGCGCGCAGAAGCCGCCGACGAACGCGACGGTGCTGCCGCTGCTCCAGGCGAGGGCCAGCAGGGCGGCGCCGAGCGCGGGCGCCGCCGCCAGGGTCGCCTTCAGCGGGACGTGGCGCTGGAAGAGCGGGGTGAGCAGGGAGCCGGCCAGGCCGACGACGGCGGCCGCGCTCATGGCCGTTCCCACCATGACCGCGCCGCCGGGCAGCCGGCCCACGCCGAGGATCAGGGCGAACGCCAGCGCGGAGAACGCCACGTTCAGGCCGGCGAAGTACCCGGCGGAGCAGCGCATGAACCGGTCCCCGACCAGGTACCGCCACCCCGCGGCGAGTTCGGTGCGGAGCCGCGGTCCGCCCGGCCGCGCCGCCCCCGTTTCGGGGCGGGTGGAGCGCCTGCCGTCGCGCCGGGCGCGGACCGCCACGGCCACGCACAGGGCGGAGACGCCGAAGGTCAGCGCGTCCACCGCGAAGGGCACGGACGGGGAGAGCGACAGCAGCAGCCCGGCCGCGGCCGGTGCGGCGATGTCGGCGCCGTAGGCCCGGGCCTGGTTCAGCGACATCGCCGTGCCCAGCTGCCCGGCCGGTACGACGCGTCGGAGGACCGTGTTCTGGGCCGGACGGAACACCTCCAGCGCCGCGTCCGACACGATCACGGCCGCCAGGGCCGCCGTGATCGGCAGGGGGCGCAGCAGCACCCACCCGGCCAGCACCCCGACGGCGGTCATGCGGACCAGGTCGCACAGGAGCATCAGGGTGCGCTGGTCGCAGCGGTCGCTCAGGTAGCCGGCCGGGATCCGGGTCACGAGCGCGACGACCAGGGAGGCCGTGCCGATGGTCGCGGCGGCCGTGGGCGAGCAGCCCGCGGCCAGCAGCACCAGCGGCAGCACGACGAACGTCATCGACGACCCGAAGTCCGACAGCGCCTGCCCGATCCACAGCAGCCGGAACGCCCGGTTGCGGCCCAGCCGGGGCGTCTCGACCGTGTCCAGGGGCACGGTGGCGGTCATGCGCCGGTCCCCGGCGCCGGGAGCAGGTCGTCCAGCAGGAAGTTGGTGTTGGTGCGCGCGCCGGGGCCGGCCCGGTGCAGCCGGTCGAGGAAGAGCGCGACCCCGGCCGAGCCGGTCGCCAGGTCGCAGCTCTCCCGGACCGTCTGCTCGCCCGGGAACACCACGCCCTCCGGCCGCCGCACGGCGCTGCACAGCACCGCCTCCGCGGCCCGCTCGGCGTCGCCCAGCAGTTCGGGGTCGCCCAGGAACTCGTACGCGTCGAGGAGGACGTTGCCGAGGCCGCTGAGCCCGTGGAACAGCTGCGGGAACGTCGTGTACGTGCGCCGTACGTCCGGCAGCAGCTCCGCGACGCGCTTGCCCAGGGCTTCGTCGCCGGTCACGTGGTGGTAGCGGAGCAGGGCGGTCAGGATGCCGGCGGTGCCCTCGTCCCAGTAGTGGCGCAGTACGGTGGCCGGTTCGCCGTCGGCGGCGACGGCCGGGAAGGACAGCAGGCCGGTGGGCGAGTAGATGCCGCAGGCCAGGTCGAACTCCAGCCCGGCGCGCCCCAGTTCCAGCACGGCCGGGTCGCCGGTCGCCGCGTGCAGGGCGAGCAGGAACATGGCCACGCCCGACGCGCCCTCGCCGTAGCCGACGGGGACGTGCCGGCCGGAGCCGGGCCAGTGGGCGCGGCCGTTGTCGTGCCGGGCGGTGCGCGCGAGGTGGGCGCCGATCTCGCGGGCCCGGTCGAGGAACCCGGCGTCGCCGGTGTCGCGCCACAGCCGCAGGCACGCCATGCCGTGTCCGGCGGCGCCGGTCAGCACGCCCGGCTCCGCGTACATCAGCGGGTGCCCGGCGGCGTCGTGCAGGACGCGGGCGGCCGTCTCGCGGTGGCCCAGCGCCGAGAGCACCCAGGCGACGCCCGCCGAGCCGTAGTAGAGGCCGGGGGGCAGTGCCGTGTGACCGGTCGGCCTGCGTAGGGCCCAGGCCAGGAAGGTGTCGGGCACCTCGCGGCCGGTGGCGTGCAGGGCGTGGAGGCAGCCGTAGGCGCCGTGCGCGACGGAGAGCGGGTTGGTCTCGAAGACCAGCATGTCCGCCGGGAAGAGCCGGTCCTCGCGGTGCGGGTCGGCGGTGCGGTGGAGGTATTCGGTCACGCCGTCGAGCGTGGCCGCGATCCGCCGGTGCAGGTCGGCCGAGTTCTCCTCGTCCGGGGTGACGCGGTGGGCCAGCGGCGGGGGCCGGTGCCAGGCGGTGGTGAGGGGCAGGTCGGTCAGCCGGCGGCGCAGGGCGGCCGGGTCGGGCAGCGGGGCGTCCTCGTCGTAGAGGTCCTTGACGAGTGCGACGAGTTCGGCGGGGAGCGCGAGGTCGGCGGCCACCGCGTCGAGCAGGCGCAGCGGTACGGCGTGGTCGACGAGGTCGTTCTGCTGGCAGGTCAGGACGCAGCACAGCATGATCCCGCCGAGCGCGTAGTAGTCGGAGCGCCGGTCGCCGCGGCCGGCGGCCACCGCGCGCCGGGTGACCGTCCCGGGGGTGCCGAGGCCCGCGCCGCCGCCGCGGTCCTCGTGGAAGGCGGACTCCAGGTCGATGACCCGGATCCGGTCGTCCGCGGTGACCATGATGTTGGTCGGCGACAGGTCGCCGAGCACGATGCCCCGTTCGTGGCAGGCGGCGATCGCGTCCGCGACCTGGAGCCACAGCAGCCGGAACCGGTCGTAGTAGTCGGTCAGCGCGGCCGGCGTGAGGTCCAGCCCGTACAGCGGGTTGTGGGCGACGCTCAGGTGGCCCAGGTGGTCGCCCTCGACGTGCTCCTCGGCGATGAACGCGTGCTCCCACTGCTCGAAGAACGCGACCGGCCGCACGAACAGGCCGGTGCCGGCCAGTTCTGTCAGCAACTCGTGTTCGTGGCGCAGCAGTTCCACGGCGTCGATGCCTTCGGGGCCCACCTCGACCCCGGGCCGGGCCTCGCGCAGGACGACGTCCGCGCCCGTCTCGGTGTCCACGCCGCGGTAGATGCCGCCGCGGTTGCTGAAGGCCAGTGCGCTCTCCACCCTGAACCGGCCGTTCAGCAGGCCCCGGCCGCCGCCCGAGGAGCCGTCGGCGGCGGTACGGGCGGCCTGCTCCGGGCCGGCGTACGGGTCCCGCGCCCAGCTCGGCGCGGTCCAGAAGGGAGTGCGCACGTCGGGGACCAGGGAGCCGTCCGGCGCCTGCATCATCAGGTTCCGCAGGCCCAGCGGCCCGAGCGCGAAGCGGCTGACGAAGCCGCCGTAGCGGTACGACACCACCTTCGAGCCCGGGCAGCGCCGGTCGGACAGGACGTACGGCCCGTCGAAGTCCCGCAGTGCCTCGGTGAGTTCCGCCGCGACGGCGAGGAACTGGCTGTCGTCGGCGGGGTAGACGGTGATGAACTTCCCGCTCGACGCGCGCGGGAAGGACTTTCCGTTGGCCTCGCGCACCGCGAGGGGATCCATCAGGAACTTGAAGCGCACCCCCGCGTCGCGCAGCACGGGCAGTGCCCGCCGCAGCGTCTCGGTGCTGGTGCGGGAGGTCGCCGAGACGTGCAGCTTCCAGCCCTCGCCGGTCACGGGCGCGGCCGGCGGTTCGGCGATCAGCCAGTAGCCGCGCCGCCAGGTGCGCCAGTCGCCGGGCACGGCCGCCCAGTAGACGCTCAGGTGCTCGCTGCCCGGCGCGCGTCGGCCGAAGTCCTCGAACCACCGCGGATCGTGGTTCATGTACGACAGCACGTTCTCCCACGGCAATTGCATCTCGGCCCGCCCCTTCTCCGCCCTCGTGAACTCGATCCCGCGGGCGGTCCCGGACGGGTCGGCGCACTGGGCCGATTCCGTCGGGACCGCCGTGTTGAGGTACCTGTCAGCAGCTCGTGATGGCGCAGGAGCTGCAGCTGAAGACGATGGAGCTGGTCGGGGTCTCGACCTCCATGCTCTGCAGTGACAGGACGAATTCCGCCTCGACGGATTCGGTGTTCTTGGCCATGACGGTTCTCCAGTCTCGGTCGACGTCAGCGTGTTCCGCTGACCTCTCCCATGCTGGGGAGGGCCGCTTCGGAAACGGCTTGCGAACGGTTCGCAACCGGTATGCCGGTGCCCGGGCCCGCGGCCCCCCGCGGGGCGCTACCCGCGCACGGCCTGCAGCAGCGAGGCGCCGAGGGGCAGTGCGTGGCGGGCCGCCTGCGTGAAGCCGGTCTCCTCCAGCAGCCGGCCGTAGCCGGCCTCGTCCCGTTCCCTGCCGCCCACGTTGCACAGCATGTGGATGTCCCAGGCCGCCGCCGCACGGCCGGGCAGCAGGCGTTCCACGACGAGGAGTTCGGCGCCCGGCCGCATCGCCTCGGCGCAGCGGCGCAGGATGGTGCGGCAGCGGTCGTCGTCCCAGTCGTGCAGGACGCGGGACAGGAGGTAGACGTCGCCGCCGGACGGGACGGCCTCCGTGAAGTCGCCCTCGGCGAACGTGCAGCGGCCGGACAGGTCGGCCAGTTCCGACCGGGCGGCCGCCAGGGCGTCGGCGCGTTCCAGCAGGACGCCCTCCAGGTGGCCGTGGGCGCGGAGGATCCGGCCGAGCAGGGCGCCGTTGCCGCCGCCGACGTCGACGACGCGTCGTACGCCGGAGAAGTCGACGAGGTCCGGTACCGGCGTGAACATCTCGGCGCTCGCGGCCATCGACCGGTGGAAGAGGCCGCCGAGTTCGGGGTGCTCGGCGAAGTAGCGGAAATGGTGCTTGCCGTAGCGGTGGGCGAAAGCTTCCTTCCCAGTGCTGACGGCGTACGGGAGCCCGGCGAAGGAGTCGTAGAACGGGCCGCCGTAGAGCAGTGCGAGCGGGTGCAGGGAGTGCTCGGTGCGGGCGCGGAGGGGCTCGCCGAGGGCGGTGAGGTGGTGGGTGCCGTCGGGGGACGACGTCAGCAGGCCCAGGGTGGCCAGGTAGCGCAGGAGGCGGTGCAGGGCGTCGGGGTCGGTGCCGGTGAGGGTGGCGAGGGTGGCGGTGTCCAGGGCGGGGCGGGCGGCGAGGTGGTCGGCGATGCCCAGTTCGGCCATGGTGCGGACGGCCTGGGTGGCCCAGGCGCCGGTCATGACGCCGAGGAGGGCGAGGGTGGGGTCGGGCAGGGGTTCCTGGCGGCCGGGGAGGCGGAGTTCGAAGCGCCGGTGGCCGGCGGTGCGGAAGTAGAGGACGGTGACGTTCTCGTGGTTGTTGTAGCCGCCGCCGTCGGGGACCGCGCCGCCGCGCTCGGTCAGCAGGGTGCGCAGTCCGGCGGGGACGACCCGGCCCGGTGCGGTCACCGCGAAGGCGTGGTGCGACTCGTGGCCGGCCGCCCGCTCGTCGGCGGCGACCGTCTCCAGCGGGGAGCCGGGCGGCACGGGCAGCGCGAAGATCTCCACGGTCCGCCCGGCCACCGGCACGTGCACGATCCCGACCGGGCTGTCGCCGAGGGCGGCGCCGTAGCGGCGGGCCAGCCGCCCGCGCACCACCACGCTCGGGGTGACGGGGCCCGGGTCGAGGCCGGCGCTCCGCAGGTCGTCGCGGAGCCCGTCGAGGGAGGCGGGGAAGACCAGTACGGCGGTGTGGTCGTAGCCGAGGTGGCGGGCGACGTCGGCCCGCTCGTCGGCCGTCAGGCCGGGCAGCAGCCCGGCGAGGACCTGGTCCGTGTCGTGGTCGCGGACGTGGTCGGCGGCGTGCCGGATCCGGTCCAGGTCGGTTTCCGTCAGACATGCCTGTACGACGGAGAGGTTCATGAAGGGTTCCCGATGATCGTGGGGCAGGAAGAACCGGGGGCGGCGGAGCCGGTCCCGGTGGTCAGATGCCGGTGTAGTTCTCGGCGAAGAAGTCCTGGTGGGCGCGGGAGGTGCGCAGGCTCTCCAGCCGGGCGTACTGCAACCGGCGGCCGTAGCGGGCCTCGTCGTCCGCGCCGGCCGGGGCGTGCAGCAGGCCGCTCATCCAGTGCGAGAACTCGTGGGCCCGCCAGACGCGGGGCAGGCAGTCGGCGGCGTAGCGGGCGAGGCCGGTTCCGTCGCCGTGGGCCAGTGCCGCTTCCAGGGCGCGGGCCAGCAACCCGGCCTGCAGGACGGCGAGGTTGGCGCCCTTGGCGGCCGAGGGGCTGATGAGTCCGGCGGCGTCGCCGGCCAGCCACAGCCGTCCGGCGCCCGGCGAGTCCAGGACGTCGGAGCGCAGGTCGACGACGGCCTTCTCCAGGACGGGTCCGTGGCGCAACGGCCCGAACTCGGCGGTCCGCAGCCGGGTGGCCAGCTCCGTCCAGATCCGGTCCGCGCTCCAGTCGGCGGGGTCGGTGCCGCGCGGGCACTGGAGGTAGTACCGGGTGACGGTGTCCGTGCGTGCCATGTGGCCGGCGAACCCGCGCTCGTGCAGGGCGTATCCGACGGCCTCCAGGCTGGGCGGGGCCGCGACCAGGACGGCCAGCCAGGAGACCCCGTGGTCGTGGCGGGCGGTCCGGGTGCCGCGGGCCGTCAGCGCGGCGCGGCCGGTCCCCCGGTGCCCGTCGCAGCCGGCGACGAACCGCCCGGTGACGTCGGCACCGCCACGCACCCGCACCCGGGCCGCCGCACCCTCCTCGGTCACTTCGCCGGCGTCGGCGCCGAACCGGATCTCCCCGCCGCGCCGCAGGTATTCGGCGATCAGGTCCCGTACGAGTTCCTGCTGCGGGTAGACGGTGTGCGGCTCGCCGAGGCCCAACTTGCCGTAGTCCAGGGTGAACTCGCCGCGGTCGCTGCGGAACAGGCAGGTGGTGTGGGTCTTCCCGCGGGCCGACAGGCCGCCCGCCAGACCGTGTTCCGTCAGCACGCGCACGGAGTGGGCGGCGAGGAATCCGGCGCGGGCCCGGCCCTCCACCGCGGTACGGTCGCGCCGCTCCAGGATCACGCAGTCGACGCCGCGGTCCAGCAGCAGGTTCCCCAGGACGAGCCCGGCCGGGCCGGCGCCGAGGATCACTACACCGACCTGTGCTGTTGCCATGCCCCACCCCTGGAGTTACTCGCTGTCCAGAAGGTTCATATCAGCCGCACCCCTTACATAAAGGGAGGAAGCGGACCAATTACCCCTAAAGGGTTGCCTGAGGTGACGAGAGCTGCCGGGATCGGCGCGAACGAGGGCGGAAACGGCGCGGTGCCCGTCCGCATCGAATGCGAACGGGCACCGGATCGAGCGCCGGGCAGGCCTTGCACCTGCATTTCCCCGCAGGAAGCGGGGCGTCTTTCCTTGGACCACCAACGCAGCACCAGCCACCGCGAGTTGCGGCGACCAGCTCTGAAACGATCATACCGTACGCCGCGCGTCCCCCTGCAACTCGCCCCGCACGTCGCCCTCGTCGAGCTTGCTGACCAGACCGCGCAGCACGGGCCCGTACTCGGGGTGGGCGAGGGCGAAGGCCATCTGCGCGACGAGGTAGTCGGCCGGGTTGCCGGTGTCGTACCAACGGCCCTGGATGACCTGCCCGTACACGGCCCGGTTGCCGGCGTAGGCGTTGATGGCGTCGGTGAGGTACACCTCGCCGGTGCGGTGCTCGTACCAGCGGCGGGTCTGCTCGCGCAGCTCGTCGATGATGCCGGGGGTGACGACGTACCCGCCGATGGCCGCGTACGGCGACGGCGCGTCGGCCGGGGCGGGCTTCTCGACCAGGCCGGTGATGCGCAGCTGCCCGTCGCCGAGGTCCTCCTTGACGATGGGCACCCCGTAGCGCTGGGAGTCGGCGGGGTCCATCGGCAGCAGGGCGAGGACGGGGCAGCCGGTCTGCTCGTAGGCGCGTATCAGCTGCTGGGCGCGGGGCACCTCGGCGACGAACACGTCGTCGGGCCAGAGCACCAGGACGGGTTCGTCGCCGAAGGAGCGGGCGGCGTTCAGCACGGGCGTGCCGTTGCCGTACGGCCCGTACTGGTCGAGGTAGGTGATGTGTCCCTTGCGGGCCAGCTCGGCGACCTCCTCGACGGCGTCCGCGTAGGCGGTCTTGCCGTCCGCGCGCAGCTGTTCCACGAGCGCCGGATTGGGTCGGAAGTGGTCCTGGATCAGGCTCTTGCCGCCCGAGACGACGATGGTGATGTCGGTGATCCCGGAGTCCACCAGTTCCCGCACGGTGTGCTCGATCACCGGTTTGTCGCCGACGGGGAGCATCTCCTTCGGCGTGGCCTTGGTCAGGGGCAGCAGGCGGGAGCCCAGTCCGGCGGCGGGGATCACGGCCCTGCGGATCGTCGGCGACATCAGGTCTCTCTCGGTCGAGCGGCACGGGGTACGGGGACGGTACCAACGGACCCTGTCCCACCAGGGAACACCGATCGTCCGGCCCCCTGCGTCCAGACGATTTCCGGGCGAAGCCGGGATGAAGAGTTCAGTGCGGCGGCTCCTGCGGCGGTGTGCCGGGGACCGCTCCCGCGACGCGCGGTCCGGCGATCCCGGCGGGGCCGAATCCCCGCTCGGCGTGGATCCCGGGGCTGTGCTCACCCAGGCCGGGCGCCGGTGAGGACGGATTCGGGGGGCTCGGATTCGGGGGGGCGCCGTCACCTCACGAAGGCGCTCAGGCCGTCGGTGACGGCGCGTCCCACGATCAGGGTCTGGATCTCCCGCGTGCCCTCGTAGGAGTAGAGGGCCTCGGCGTCGGCGACGAAGCGGCCGACCTTGTAGTCGAGGATGATGCCGTTGCCGGCCAGCAGCTCCCGGGCCCACCCGACGTTCTCCCGCATCCGCACGGTGCAGTACGCCTTCGCCAGGGCGGAGTGCTCGTCCCGGTAGATCCCGGCGTCCTGCAGCTGGGCGAGGCGCGTCACCATCCCGCACGAGGCCGTGGCGTTGCCGAGCATCTTCACCAGCAGGTCCTGGACGAGCTGGAAGCCGCCGATCGGGCGCCCGAACTGCTCGCGTTCCTTCGCGTACCGCAACGCGATCTCGTACGCGCCGAACATCACGCCGACGGCCTGCCAGGCCACCCCGCTGCGCGTCTGGCGCAGGATGTCGGCCGTGTCCTTGAACGAGTTCGCGTTCTGCAGCCGGTCGGCCTCCGGAACGCGGCAGCCCTCGAGCACGATGTCGGCGTTCTGCACGATCCGCAGCGCCATCTTGTTCTCGATCTTCGTCGCGGTGAACCCGGGGGTGCCCTTCTCCACGACGAAGCCCAGCACGTGGTTCGTCGCGGTGTCCCGCGCCCAGATGACGACCAGGTCGGCGAAGGTCGCGTTGCCGATCCACCGCTTGGCGCCGTCGAGGACCCACTCGTCACCGTCGCGGCGCGCGGTCGTCCGCAGGCCGCCGGCCACGTCGGAGCCGCCGTGCGGCTCGGTCAGCCCGAAGGCCCCGATCTTCTCGAAGCGGCTCATCGCGGGCAGCCACCGCCGCTTCTGCTCCTCGGAGCCGCAGGCGAGGACCGAGCCCATGGCTAGCCCCGTGTGCACGCCGCAGAAGGTCGCCAGGGACGCGTCGGCGTGCGCGAGTTCCAGCGCGAGAAATCCCGAGAGGAGATTGCTCGGCCTCGACTCCGCGGAGTCCGGGTCCGCCCAGTCCACGAGCCCGAGCCCGCCGAATCCCGGCACCAGCTGGAAGGGGAACTCGGCCCGTGCCCAGTAGTCGTCCACGAGAGGGGCGGCCTGCGTGTCGAGGAAGGCGCGGACCCGCTCGATCGTCTCCCGCTCGCCGTCCGCCAGCAGTTCCTCGAAGGAGTAGAAGTCGGCGGGAAGCAGCCCTTCGCCCAGGTAGGGTCCGGACGGCGTCGGCAGGAGCGGGTTGGCCGCCATGGAAATCCTCCTCCAGCACTGCGGGACAGGGTGGTGACGTCGAAGCCCCTCACCACCCGGGCACTGTCCGTGCGGTGTCTGGGTTCTCCGGCGCGATTAGACCCGGATCCCGCACCGGATTCCGCGCGCCCTCGCCGGTCAGGGGGTGCCACCGTCGCGGCGAACTACCCCAATGGCCCCTTTGCCCGGCCGTAGTCCGCGACGCCGGGGACCGGCCGCCCATCCGGTTGTCCCAACCCACGGCCGCTGCGCCCACGGCCAGGGCGGCGGCGGTCGTCCCGGTGGCGACGAGTACGGTACGGCGGCCGACGGAGCGGGCGCCATCTGGTGTCTGTCATGGGCACGGGGTCTCGACCGAGGCCCCGCGGCAACCGCCGCCCCCGGCCTCCGGCCGGGGGCGGCGGTTGCCGCGGCGGTCCGCACCCTCACGGAGGAGATGACCGAAGGCCCCTACTACCTCGACGGCGCGCCGGTCCGCACCGACATCACCGAGGGCAAGGCGGGCATCGCGCTCAGGCTCGCCCTCACCGTCGTCAACTCCGCCTGCACCGGCCAGTGACGCCCGGGCCCCCGGGGGACGACGAGGTGCGCCCGTCCCCCTGGGCCCCTCCCGCGGAGTCCCGGGTCGCGTTCCTGCGCCGTATCCGCCAGTACCACTCGTTCTGCACAGCCGTGGAGAATCCGATCACGGAGCTGATCAGTGCCTGGAAGGCGGCCACCAGAGCAGTGGCCTCCCACTCGAGACGGGGCGTCCCGGGCCGGGGACCCCGGTGCACCGCGAACCTGCCCTCGGGGTCCACGGTGACGGTGAGACGGTCGCCCGCGGCGAGGCCTCCGGCGCCCACCGTGCCGACCAGTCGGTGACCGGACAGATCGGCCAGCCGGGCCACCGGCCCTCCGTCGCTCAGACCTCCAGCGCCGTCGGAGTAGTCGACCGAGGTCACGACCGCCTTCTCGACCCGACCGCGGTCGTGCAGCGCCTGCTGCTCCAGCGTGTAGGTGAACATGGCCGTCGTCAGTGCGACGCACACCGCGGCCACGACATCCAGCTTCCCGAACTCCCGGTGCGGGTGGAGAAGGAGACCGACCAGCCCGATCAGACAGCCGGTCGCGACGACGACGCCTACGAAGATCAGGAGCGACGACCACCAGTCGGGCGTGCCGGCCACGCCGTACGCGATGCCGAACGAGCCGGCGGTCACCAGAGCACTCGCGGGGACGGCCAGTACGGTCCACAGCGTCCGCACGCTCCACTTCCGCAGCCGCGTCGTCTCCCCGGCCTTTTCCATGACACGTACCACTCTCTCGGTCACACCGAAGGCGGCCACCGGAGTCCTCCCCCGAACGGGTCCTACCCAGAGCTTCGGGGGGCGACGCCCCACGTCACGGGCGAGGTGCCGCGCAGCGGTGGAGGCGGAACGGCAGGTCGACCTCGGCCCGTACGGTCTTGCCCGGTGCGCCGTCGCAGTCCCGCTCCAGCACCTCCCACCGATCGGCCAGCGCGTCCACGAGCACGAGTCCGCGCCCACCGGCGTCCAGCGGCCCCGACGGCCGTACGTCCCTGGGGCCGGGCGGCCGCCGTTCGGCCCGGGTGTCGGTGACCTCGATCCGCACGCTCCCCGTCACCAGCGAGAGCCGCAGCTCGAAGTCCCGCCCGGGCACCCGGCCGTGCGTCACGGCGTTCGCGGCCAGCTCCGCGACGATCACCGACACCTTGTCGATCACTTCCGCCGATGCGAACCGGCCTCCCCACGCGTGAAGTTGGGCGACCGCGAGATGCCGCGCGAGCCGCGCACCACGCGGGGTGCCGCTGAGCCGCTGGGCGAGTGTTCGACTGACGGTGACGAGGGTGGAGGGTGCGTCCATGCCCCCAATCTGGCGGCTGGCGCAGGCAGTTCTCCAGGTGAGAGCCACGTACGCCGGGCCCGCGTACACGGTCACGGACTGGACCGTACCGGTGACTCGCCGTCACCATGGGAGCTGGAGGTGGCCTAGGTGGGCGATGGAGTCGAGCCGGAGTCGTCGGACAGTCTGCGGACCTTCGGGGCGGTGGTCCAGGCGTTGCGCGAACACGCGGGGCTGAGCAGGGAGGAGTTCGGGGAGCGGGTTCGGTTCTCGAAACACACGGTGGCGTCGGTGGAGCTGGGGAGGAGGATGCCGGACGAGTCGTTCGTGGAGGCGGCGGAGGAGGCCCTGGGCAATACCGGTGCGCTGCGGAGGGCGGCGGGGCATGTGGCTCGGCAGCCGGGGTTGGCGGCCTGGTTTCGGCGGTGGGCCCAACTCGAGCAGGCGGCCATCGCTCTGTACACCTACGAGTGCCGGATGGTTCCTGGCCTGCTGCAGACAGAAGCCTACGCACGGACCCTGTTCACCGGACAGTTGCCGCCTCTGGACGACGAGCAGATCGAAGCCCGATGGGCAGCGCGCGCCGAACGGCAGGAGTTGCTCCGGAGCATGCCGAACACGGCATTCGGCTTCATCCTGGAGGAACACCTGTTCCGTCGGCGCACAGGCGGCGTCGACGTCACACGCGAACTCGTCGATCACGTGCTGGAGATCACCGAGCTACGCAATGTGGAGATCCAGATCATGCCGACGGTCCAGGAGTCACACGCGGGGCTCGCAGGCCCGATCCAGCTCCTCGAATCCCCCGAGAACAAGTGGTTCGCCTACTGCGAAGGGCAGCGAGGCGGCCTGCTGGTCCCCGACCCGAAAGAGGTCAGCATCCTTCAACGCCGCTATGCCAGGATGCGCTCACAGGCTCTTACGCTGGAAGACTCCCGGAGCTTGTTGCAGCGGATGCGAGGGGACTTATGAGCAGCACCGAACTGGCCTGGTTCAAGAGCAGCTACAGCAGCAGCGGCGACGGCGACTGCGTCGAGGTGTCCCTCTCCTGGCGCAAGTCCGTCTACAGCATCAGCGGTTCCGGTGACTGCGTCGACGTCGCCACCCGCCCCGCCACCATCCACGTCCGCGACTCGAAGGACCGGCAGGGCCCCCAGCTCACCGTCTCCCCCGACGCCTGGGCCAACTTCCTCACGGACGCCGGAAAGTGACCGTGCGCGGGGCAACTCTCGGCCACCCCCGACTGTCATGTGATCATGTCGATCATTCTCAACGGCCGAGGCGGCTCCGCGCGGTTCGACGCTGACGGCGTTCACATCACCCACTCCGGCCGCAAGGTCGACATCCCGCTCTCGGCGATCCGGGAGGTGCGCAGCGCCGAGCCCCGGGTGGCCGAGGTCGTGCTGACCGACGGCACCATGCACCGCATGGCGGGCCGCAACCGGGTGACCACCACCGCCTTCATCACCGCCCTGACCGCCGCGCTGCCGGAGGAACGCGACCCCGCGGCCAGAGCCAGGATCACGAGCTCACCGCGGGAACGGGTCCTGTACTGGCTCGTGGCCCTCGGCGCGCTCGTCGTACTCGCCTACCTCGGATACCTGGTCTGGGTGGGGTCCGGATACGGCGTGGGCGGCGTCGTCATCGCGGTCCTCGGCACCGTCCCGCTGACCGCCGGCATCGTACTGCCGGTCTCGGGCGTGACGGAGGTCGTGCGCAGGGTCGTCCTGAGCCGACGCGGTATCACCGTCCTCGCCGTGGCCGTGGGCAAGGAGGGCAAGAAGACGGCTTACCGGTACACCGACGCCGACGGCGGGGCGCACGGATACGTCTGCAAGCGCAAGCTCCAGCGCATCCAGCTCGCCTACGACCCGGAGGGGTCCGTCGGCGCCGCGCACGCGGACTGGCTGCCGTTCGTGGCGGCCAGAGTCGCGTGGCACGTCGTCGGGGGCCTCTTCTGGCTGTGGATCGGCGTGGATCTGGTCTTCGCGGCGCTGCTGAAGTGAGGACCGTCGGATCCCGGTCCGACCTCACTCGCGCACTCCTCCTCCACCTGATCTACACATGCCGTGAACGGTGTGATGTGATCCCGGTACCGCGAGCCCGCCGGGGGGATCCAGCCATGTCCAGACGGCTTTTCGCCGTGTTCCTGGCGCTGAGCGCCACCGCCCTCACCTCGTGCTCCGACGGCGGGGGTACGGCCCTGGAGGGCAGCCTGCAGGCCTACGGCACCTCCGGGTACGAGCACGCCCAGGTCGGCAAGGAGTACTGGGTGAGCATGCTGCAGATGGAGAACAAGTCGGGGAAGCCGCTCACCGTCCTCAGCGGGAAGATCGTCCATGTGCCGGCCGGGCTGCGGATCACGGGGTACCGGGTCAACAGCTCCGCCGGCATCGGCGGTCACCCCATAGGGGCGACGGCCGTCGGTGCCGCGGAAGACGTCGACCGTGCCGGTGATCACAAGGGCAGTTCGATCCGGATCAAGGCGCACGCCCTGTCGGACCTGTACTACGAGGCCCGGGTCAAGGTGACCGGCGCCGTGCACGGGGACCTGACCACCTGCCGCTACGAGTACCGGCAGGGCTCCACCACGTACCACCAGGACATCGGCTGCGACACCCGGATCCGCCTCGGCAAGCCCCTGAGCGGCTGAAGCTCTGGACCAGCCACTTCCCGTCGCGCATCAGGGTCCGCCCGGTCAGCTCGGGAACGGTTCCCCAGGCCTGCAGCACCTGTGGGGCGACCTGGAAGAAGACGTACGACGGGTGGTCCTCGCGGGGGTCCCGGCCGTCCTTGGCGGCGAAGGCGTCGCCCACGGTGGCCGGGAGCTCCTCCCGGGTCAGCGTGCGCGCGGTGCCGTGGACCAGGACGACGTCCAGGGTGTGGCCGAAGGAGAGCCGGACCCGGCCGGAGGCGATGAGGTTGCGCCCGGTCGGGTTGGTGTCGCGGGTGGCCGGCCACCCGCTCGCGCCGTCCCACCAGAAGGCGAGCGGCACGAGGCACGGCTCGCCCGTGCCGTCGGCCGTGGCGACCCACACGTCGGTGTCCCGCGCGAGCCGCTCCAGGGCCTCGCGCTTGCGCTGTCGCCGGCTTCGGGGTCCGCCGGGGCGAGAGCCGACCGATGCCGTGCGGCGAGGCTATGACGTGACGCGTCCGGCCACATCCGGCGGCGGGACCAGGGCGCGAGGCGTGGGGCCGGCGGCCGTGGGCTACGTGTAGCCGCCGCGGCGCGGCAGGCCGTGTTCGTCGCGCAGCATCTCCTCCGTGGTGACCGGCACCCGCCGCTGCTCGTGCAGCGCGGTGGAGGTCTCGTTGCCGGTGACGGTCGCCGCCTCCTCGTCGCCGATGTTCCGGATGTTGATGCCGTGCATGTTGTGCTGCGCGTGGATCAGTTCGTGCCCGTAGACCAGGAAGGCGGGCGAGACGGCCTCGCCCTCCTGCGCGCCCTCGCTGTCGCGCAGGCCGTGCGGCACGGCGACGAGGCTGGTGCTGCCCCGGCCGGGGGCGTCGGGGGCGGACGCGAGTCCTTCGGGCGTGTCGACGGCCGCCTCCGCGCCGACCGCGCTGTTGCCGCCCATGAACTCGATCTGCTCGGGGTGGAAGGGCACCACGCCCACCATGGGCGCGCCGGCACCCACGACCCCGGCGGTGAGACCGCCGACCAGGTCCCGGCCGTGCTGCCGGGAGAGCAGCCGGGCGTGGTGGGACAGCATCTGGTCCTCGAAGCCCGCCACCGGCGCGGGCGTACGGTCCTCGCCGAACGGCCGCGGGGTCGACGAGGTCCTGATGCCCTGCCCGCGGACCACCCGCGACCAGGTGCTCGACAGCTGCGTGAGGCCCTCGGTGTCCTGGGGACCGATGTCGGCGCCGACGGGACGCAGGCCGAACCGGCGCAGGATGCCCACGTACTCGATGTGCCGCTGCTGGATGTCGTCGAGCAGGGCCTTCAGCGCGGTGGTGCGCGGGTTGGCCGTCCGGCCGGCCGGGCCGTCGGCGCGGAACTGGCCGTAGACCATGTGCTCGGCGGTGTCCAGGGACATGCCGAGGTCGTCGCAGTGCTTCTGCTGGCTCTCCCTGCCCCGCAGCCGGAACCCGAACCCCTGTGCCGTGGCGATCAGGGACCGGGCGGTCCCCAGCAGCTCCTCCGCCGCGTCGACGACGGGCTGGATCTCCGGGTCGGCCGTCCTGGTCCGCTGCACCGTGGCGACGGGGTCCCGGAGCCGCTGGACCGACCGGGCCACCGCGTCGTTGCCGGCGGTCCGCTGGAGGTCCCGGACGCCCGCAGGGCCGAGGTCCCGCACGGGCGGCCGCGCGACCGCCGCTTCGGACCGCTGCCGCCCGGCCCCGGTCTCCTCGACCGCACCGGGCCGTGTCTGCGCGCGCACGCCACTTCTCCTTCATGTCCGCCAGGGCAGAGATCGAGGATCCTGCACCCCTGGCGGTCCGCCGGGAAGGGGCGGAGGGGCAGGCCCAGGGGCAGACCTGCCCGGCCCTCACCCGCGACCGCCGGCCCGGCGGGCCGCGCGGGAGACCGTCCCGGGGCCTGTCTGACCCTTCCCGTCGTCGCCGGAGGGCGGCCTCGCGGCGTCAGGTGCGTGCTCTCGGCGTGCCGGGCGCAGGCCCTCGTACGGGACGCACTCGGGCCTGTGCCCGGTGCGGCGAGTGGGGGTACCCCCTCTGGGGGAGCGTGCACGGCGTCGCGAGGCAGGCGGGAACTGTCAGACGGGCCCTAGTCGTGCGCCGCGGGGTCGAACCCCTCGGGTGCCCGGTCCAGGAAGACCGTGACGGAGCTGATCCGGCCGTCCTCCTCCAGGTGCAGGACGTCGGTTCCGGTGGCGAAGGAGGTCTCCGCGCCGTCGCCGGTCAGGATCTCCCAGCGGAGCCGGGCGCGGCCGTGGTGGATCTGGGGCTCCTCGCGCAGGCGGAGGGCGACCGGGCCCATGTGGGCGGCGAACTCGTTGCGGAAGTCGATCAGCGCCTGCGCCCCGCCGAGGACTCCGATCTGGGCGCGGTACTCGACGCCGTCGGTGAAGGCGGCCTCGGCGCAGGCGCGCTGCTCGTGCTCGGTGCCGGTGTTCCAGAACCGTACGTATGCGTCGAGCCGTTCGGCGATCTCGGTCATGGTGGCCGTCCCTTCGCGGTGAAGTGCCTTGTCGGCCACCGACTCTGCGGGAGTGCGGTGCGCGCTGTCGATGACCTGCGAGGTCATTGCCCCGGGCCGGGCCGCCGGGCAGCCTGGGGTGCATGACGACGACCACCACCGAGCCGGTCGGGGTGCTGGTGCGGCGCTGGCGGGAGCGGCGGCGGCGTTCCCAGCTGGACGTGTCGCTCGCCGCCGAGTTGTCGACCCGGCACCTGAGCTGCATCGAGACCGGGCGGGCCAACCCGAGCCGGGACATGGTCCGGCGGCTGTGCGACGAGCTCGACGTGCCGTTGCGGGAGCGCAACGCCCTCTATCTGGCGGCCGGGTTCGCCCCGGTGCACCGCGAACGCGCCTACGCCGATCTCGGCGCCGCGCGCGAGGCGGTCGAGGCCGTGCTCGCCGGACACGAGCCGAACCCGGCGCTCGCCGTCGACGTCCGGTGGGAGCTGCTGGCCGCCAACCGCGCCATGGGACTGTTCCTCGGTGACGTCCCGGCGACCGTCACCGGGCCGCCCCTGAACGTCCTGCGGGCGACCCTGCACCCCGACGGCCTGTCCGCACGCATCCGCAACCTCGCCCAGTGGCGGGCGCACGTCCTGCGCCGGGTCCGCCGCCAGCTGGACCGGACCTCCGCCGCCGGCCTCGCCGAACTCCTTGCGGAACTGGAGAGCTACCCGGCACCCGACACGGCCGAGCCACCGGACGGCGGATCCCCCTACGACGACCTCGTGGTCCCCCTGCGTCTGTCCTCCGACCACGGCGACCTCGCCCTCCTCTACACCACCACCGTCTTCGGCTCCCCACGGGACGTCACCCTGGACGAGATCGCCATCGAGACGTTCTTCCCGGCGGACGCACACACGGCGGCACTGCTGCGCGCGATGAGCGGATAGCCCACGACCCGAACCCGCGCCGGCGTTCACCCCGCCGCCCCGAACAACCGCCAGCTCCCCTCGGAGACGACCTCGACGCCGGCGTCGGTCACCTTGACGGCGGTCTGGGCGTCGATGGCGTAGGCCGGGCCGGCCAGCCCGGCCGCCCAGCGCTCCGCCTCGGCCATGGTGTGCTCCGGGCTGCCCAGGTGCGGGAAGAGGGAGAAGTCGACGAGTCCCAGTGCGGCGTCGCCGCCGGTGGGGGGCTCCCAGCCGACGAAGAAGTTCCCGACGCGGGGCGTGAGCGCCATGCTGCCGGCGCTGAGGCCCACGTAGACCGTGTCGCGCAGGGTCGGGAGGAGGTCGGCGAGTCCGGACTCGCGCATCCAGTGGCACAGGTACAGCGCGTCGCCGCCGTTCACCAGCAGGACGTCCGCGTCCCGTACCCAGGAGACCCAGCGCTCCCGGTCGATGCCGGGCAGTGCGGTGAGCTCCAGCACGCCCACCGACTTCCAGCCGAGCCCGGTCATGGGGCTGGGGGACCGGCCGCTGAGGAAACGCCACGGGCCGCCCGGATCCCCGTACGGGCCCCCGTACCCGGCAGTGGGGACGCAGAGGGCGTCCGCCTCGGCGATCGGTTTGCCGAGCAGGTCGACCAGCGCCGCCCGGATGCTCTCGTTCCTGACACCGGAGTCGGTGAGGAGCAGCTTCATCAAGCCCCCGCTGGGTAGGTCGCCGTTCGATGGCAGGATAGGCCGAGAGCGATAGGATCGTGCCATGGCCGCCGACATCGAGTTTCTGCCCGCCCGCCCGCACCGGGTCGTCGTGCTCGCTCTCGACGGGGTCTACCCCTTCGAGCTGGGGATCCCGAACCGGGTCTTTCCCTGCGTTCCCGGCGCCTACGACGTGGTGACCTGCGCGGCGAGCGAGGACCGTACGGTGGCGACCAACGCCGACTTCACCATCACCGTCGGGCACGGACCGGAGGCGCTGGAGAGCGCGGACACCGTGGTCGTGCCGCCGTACGACATGGCGCGGATCGCGCAGGAGCTGTCCGGTCCCGACGCCGCCGCACTGGCGCGGATCCGGCCCGGGACCCGCATCGTCTCCATCTGCACGGGGGCGTTCGCGCTCGCGGCGGCCGGGATGCTCGACGGGCGGCCGGCGACGACGCACTGGGCGCTGGCGCCGCGGTTCCGCCGGATGTTCCCGCAGGTGGCGCTGGATCCGGACGTGCTGTTCATCGACGACGGGGACGTCCTGACCTCGGCCGGGGCGGCCTCCGGCGTGGACGTGTGCCTGCACGTCGTGCGCTCCGACCACGGCAGCGCGGTCGCCAACAGCGTGGCCCGGCAGTGCGTCGTACCGCCGTGGCGGGACGGCGGCCAGGCGCAGTACATCGAGCTGCCGGTGCCGGACGAGGGCGCCACGGGGACCGCGGCCACCCGGGCGTGGGCCCTGGAGAACCTGGAACGGCCGCTGGCGCTGCAGGAGTTGGCCGAGCACGCCCGGATGAGCCGACGCACCTTCGCCCGCCGCTTCCAGGAGGAGACGGGGACGAGCCCCGGGCGCTGGCTGATCCAGCAGCGGGTGCGGCGCGCCCGCGACCTCCTGGAGACCAGCGAGCTGTCGGTCGACCGCATCGCCGCCGAGGTCGGCTTCGCCACCGGAACCTCGCTGCGCCAGCACCTGCACGCGGCGATCGGCGTCTCCCCGCAGGCCTACCGGAACACGTTCCGGGCCACGGCGGCGGGCAGGGTCTGAGCGGGCCACCGCCGTCCCGGTTCGGCCGGTTCGGCCGGTTCTGCCGGTTCTGCCGGTTCAGCCGGTTCAGCCGGTTCAGCCGGTTCAGCCGGTTCGGCCGGTTCAGCCGGTTCGGCCGGTTCGGCCGGTTCAGCCGAAGTGGCGGACCCGGGCGGGCGTCCCGGGGGCGTACGGGAGCCAGTCCCGCACCGAGCCGGTCCTGACGAACTCGGCGACGGCGGCGGCGAACCCGTGCCCGAGGGCGCGCTGGGCGTCCCCGACCTCACCGAGCATCGGGCTGTCCGGGTAGGCGTCGAACGTGTTGAAGAGGAAGGGCAGTTCGGCGCAGTGTGCGGCCCCGAGGGCGTGCGGGTCCTCGGCCGGGCGGTAGTCGAACTCGTAGACGTGGGTCGCGTTGCCGCCGGCCGCGTGGTGGTCGGCGATCTCCAGCGAACCGTCGCGGAAGAGGGTGTCGGTGCCGATCGCGGTGAAGATCTGCGCGGGGGTGCCCTGCGGGAGCCGGGCGGCGTACGCGTCGTAGAGCTCCCGGGCCCGGTCGCCGGCCTGGACGGACAGCAGGTCCTGGGCACCGGCGGCGGTGAGGTTCTGGACGGCCGGGTCGAAGGCGAAGAAGGACGTGGCCTCGTCGGCGGTGGTGCCGATGAGCAGCGGCTTGCCCTCCAGGGCCCCGTCGGCGAGCGCCCGCTGCCAGGTGCGGGGCAGGCCGGGGGCGCCGAGCACCGGGTACATGGGCGGGGCGGCGTTGCCGGGGCGGGCGATCCGGGCCGCCAGCTGCCCGTAGGCGGACAGCAGCTGCCCGGCGGGCAGGGCGCGCAGGGCCTGCGCGGTGCCGGCGCCGGCCGGGACGCCGAGCAGTTCCAGGTAGGCCTCGGCGTTCGCGGCCGCGTCCTCCGGGTCCTGCGGGGCCAGGCCGAACGGGCCGCTCTGCACGAGCACCCGGGTGACGAGGCCGGAGGTCGCCGGGTCGAGCGCCAGGGACAGCGTGGAGTAGGCGCCGGCCGACTGACCGCCGACCGTCACCTCGCGCGGGTCGCCGCCGAAGGAGGCGATGTTGTCCCGCACCCAGCGCAGCACGGCGGCCTGGTCCTGGGGGCCGAGGTTGGCGGCGCCGATCTCCGGGAGGTAGAGGTAACCCAGCGGCCCCACCCGGTAGTTGGCGGTGACGACCACGATGTCGCCGAGGGCGGCGAGGCGGCCGCCGTCGTACCAGTCCCAGCCGCCGGAACCGCTGGTGAAGCCGCCGCCGTGCCACCAGAGCAGGACCGGGCGGGGCGTGCCGTCCGTCAGGGCCCCGCGCGGCGCGAAGACGTTGACGGTGAGACTGCCGTCCTCGTCCCAGTCCGGCACCCGGTGCCCCATCACCCGCTCCAGGCGGGACGGGCCCTGCGGGACCGACGGTCCGGCCTCGACCGCCTCCCGCACCCCCGTCCAGCCCTCGTGCGGCCGCGGCGCGGCGAACCGCAGCCCGCCGACCGGCGACGCGGCGTACGGGATGCCGCGGAAGGAGACCGCCCCGTCTTCCGCGACGCCCTGGACCCTGCCCTGCTCCGTGGCCACGACCGGGTGCTCGATGTCCGCCATGGTGCTCACCTCTCTCGGTTCGGTTGCGATGTCACCGATGCGACGTCAGCGATCCTCACCGCGGGTGCGGAGACGAGCCAGAAAGCAGGCCTGAAATCGACAATGTGCGTCATATCATCCGTGGATATGGAGAAAGCACGCCATCGGCTGGACGAGACCGACAGCCGGATCGCCGCCGCGCTGCTGGCCTCCCCGCGCGCCTCCTGGCGCACGGTCGGCCGCGTCCTCGGCGTCTCGGAGCGGACCGTGGTGCGGCGGGCGGCGCCGCTCTACCACGACGGCACGCTGCGGGCCACGGCCGTCCGCAACCCGGTGTGCTTCCCCGATCTGGTCCCGCTGGCCCTGCGCATCCGCTGCAGGCCCAACCGGATCAGCGCGGTCGCGGCCACCCTGGCCCGCCGTCCCGACACGATCTGGGTGGACGTCCTCGGCGGCGGCGACGAGATCTGCACGATCCTGTTCCTGGACGGACCGGACGCCCGCAACAACCTGCTGCTGCGCGACCTTCCGGCCACCGCGGCGGTCCGGTCGTGGACCTCGCACGCGCTGCTGCGCGTCTTCCCGGCCGGTTTCGACTGGAGCGGCGGGCTGCTGTCACAGGAGGAGCTGGCCCGTCTGCGCCCTCACCCGCCGGAGGGCGCCCCGCACCCCGCGCTCACCCCCGTCGACCACCGGCTGGTCGCCGGGCTGGTCGAGGACGGGCGGGCCTCCTACACGGACCTCGCCGGCCGCGCCGGGATCAGCGCCCTGACCGCCCGCCGGCGCCTGGCGGCGCTGACGGGCGGCCTGGTCCTCCGGCTCGCGACCGAGGTCGATCTCGCCCGGCTGGGCATCCGTACCGAGGCGTTGTTGTGGATGACGGTGGCCCCCGGCCGCCTGGAGGAGACCGGGCGGCGGCTGAGCCGTCATCCACAGGTGCGGTTCGCCTCGGCCACCACCGGCTCGGCCAACCTGCTCGTGGCCGTCGCGGCGGCCGACCTCGACGCGCTCTACGTCTTCCTGAGCGACACGGTCGGCGCCCTGGAACACGTCTCCGCGATGGAGGTCACGCCCATCCTGACCGGGGTCAAGCGGACCGGCCTGGTCCGGCCCGGGAGCCTGTGACCGGCCCGGCTACTTGCCCGGGCACTGCTTCCAGGCGAGGTGGTAGACGGTGCTGATCTCGCCGTCGGTGGAGTCCATGGTCATGAAGCTGACCTTGCCGGGGTTCGCGCTGCCGGCGGCCACCCGCAGCTCGGTGTTGATGTTGAAGTTGCGCTGGACCCCGCAGGGCGCCCAGACCAGCTGGGCCCAGTCGGTGGTGTCGGTGGCCTGCCAGTTGTCGTTGTAGGGCCCGGTGAAGGGGTGGCTGGCGAACGCGGTGTTGGAGGAGCCCTGGAAGTAGTACGAGGCACGCTGGGTGCCGGTGGCGCCCGGCTGGAGGGAGGCGAAGCCGCGGTAGTCGGCGCTGGCGATGGCGTAGGTGAAGCCGCCCGGCACGTGGACGACCAGGTTGAGCTGGCAGTTGCGCCGGAAGGCGGTGGGGTCGGAGTTGCCGCCGGCCTGGGCGAGGTAGGCGCTGTAGGTGACGGTGAAGGCCTCGTTGTCCTCGGACACGGCGACCGCGGTGGTTCCCTGCGGACAGCCGGAGCCGTTCACCGTGGCGACGGTGATGACGATCTTGTCCGGCGGCGGGTCGTCGAAGACCGGCGACGACGAGGCCTGGGCCTGAGCGGGCAGCCCGGCGGTGAGCAGCGCGGCCAGCGCTCCGCCGAACAGGAGTCGGTGTCTCCTGAGTCCCATGGTTTCTCCGGTTCGGTGATCGAGTGGGGGGTTGCACCCGCGGCCGTCCGTAGTTCACTTTTGGAGAGTTCACTTTTGAAGAAACTGTGAGTTTCCTGTGAAGACCGGGGCGCTCGAATCGTAGGAACCATGGCATGAACCGGTCAGGTCGAACTCCGGCCATTCACACCGCCGGATTTCACACCTCGCCGCAGGCTCAGGGGTTCTCCCAGGCCGCCGGTTCCGCCGCCAGCGCCCGGACCGGCTCGGGCAGGGCGTCCGCCGCGATGTCCGCCACCGTGACGCCTTCGAGGATCCTGCGGACGTTGGCACGCAGGGCGATCCACAGCGGCAGCAGCGGCTGGGCCGTGCCGGTGTACGCGAGTCCCGTCGGGCGCTCGCCGCGCACCGAGACGATCGGGCCGTCCACCGCGCGGATCAGGTCGGCCACGGTGATCGCCGACGCCTCCCGCGCCAGCCGGTAGCCGCCGCCCCCGCCCCGCCGGCTGTCGACGATCCCGGCACGCCGGAGGTCACCCAGGATTCCCTCGAGGAACTTGTGCGGGATGTCCTGGGCCCCGGCGATCTCCTCCGCCTTCACGGGGCCCCCACCCTGCCGTACGGCGAGCTCCAGAACCGCCCGTACCGCGTAATCCGCTCGTGCCGAGATCCTCATGCGTCCATTGTGGGGTGTCCTCCCGTGGACAATGGCCGCACCCGCGCCCCGTAAGATCGCCCGGGAGGATCCCTTGGCGCTCAGCAGACGTACCTTCAGTGCCCTCGCCGGCTCGACCGCGCTCGGCTTCGCCCTGGGCGGCAGCGGCGGCCCCGGGGCACCCGCGGCCTACGCGGCACGCAGCGTGCCGACCGGCCCGGCACCGGCCGCGCCGCGGCCCGACGGACAGCGGCACACCATCGGCTACGACCACCACTCCCTCGTCGTGGACGGCCGGCGGCTGGTGGTCTGGTCCGGCGAGCTGCACCCCTTCCGCCTCCCGAGCCCGTCCCTGTGGCGGGACGTCCTGGAGAAGATGCGGGCGCACGGCTACAACACGGTCAGCATCTACGTGGCGTGGAACTACCACTCCGCCGCGCCCGGGACGTACGACTTCACCGGCGTCCGCGACCTCGATCTCTTCCTCCGCACGGCCGCCGAGACCGGGCTGTACGTCATCCTGCGCCCCGGCCCCTACATCAACGCCGAGGTCGACGCGGGCGGTTTCCCCGGCTGGCTCACCGCGACCGAGGGCGCGGCCCGGGGCACCGACCCCACCTACCTCGGCCACGTCGACCAGTGGCTGACGGCCGTCAACCGCATCGTCCGCCGCCACCAGTACACCGACGGCGGCGGCACCGTCCTGCTCTACCAGATCGAGAACGAGTACGACGGCCACGTCGCCGACCCGAGCGGCCCCGCCTACATGTCCCACCTCTACAAGAAGGTGCGGGCCGACGGCATCGACGTCCCCCTCTTCCACAACGACAAGGGCCGCAACGGCTACTGGATCCCCGGCTCCTTCGACACCGGCGGCGAGAGCGGCAAGTGGCTGTACGGCTTCGACGGCTACCCGTCGCCCTCCCAGCCCCCGCCGGACTGGGGCGACTTCGGGATCGGCGGCCTCAGGGGCGGCGCGACCGCCAGCCCGCGCACCCCCGGGTTCGTGCCGGAGTACGGGGGCGGCTGGTTCGACCCGTGGGGCGGGGTCGAGTTCGGCGGCAAGGGCTACGCCGAGTCCCGCCGCACCCGCGACGCGGCCTACGAACGCCGCTTCTACCTCACCAACCTCGCCAACGGCCTCACCCTCCACAACGTCTACATGACCTACGGCGGCACCACCTGGGGCTGGCTGCCGGCACCGGTCGTCTACACGTCGTACGACTACGGCGCCGCCATCGACGAGGCCCGCAACGTCACTCCGAAGATCGCGCCGATGCACCAGCTCGGCCACCTCCTGCAACGCGTCCCGGACTTCGCGAAGCTGGACCGCGCGGCCGACGTCCACGTGGCCGGGCTGACGACGTACCACCTCACCAACCCCGACACCCAGGCACACGTCTACGTCCTGCGCAACGACGGCGCCGAGGAGGTCACCTCCACGCTGCGCACCGCCGCGGGCGACGACGTCGAGCTGACCGTCGCGGGCCACGACGCCCGGCTCGTCACCACCGGCCTCTCCCTCGGCAAGCGGAAGCTGCGTTACTGCACCGCCCAGCCGGTGTTCGTGCTCACCGCGGGCCGCCAGGACATCGCCCTGTTCACCGGCCGCTACGGCGAGATGGCGCACCTCGTCCTGGAGTGCCCGACCGAGCCGTTCGTCCAGCGCCTCGACGCCGAGGCGGCCTGGGTCTACGACCAGGGCGTCCTGCACGTCACCGCGCCGCTCGGGCAGGGCGGACTCACCCGGGTCCTGGTCCAGCGCGGCGAGTCCGACACCCCGCTGCTCCTCCTCTTCGCCGACGACGCCACCTCCGTACGGCTGTTCCCGTACGACACCCCCTCCGGCACGCTCCTGGTCTACGGCCCGGCACTGCTGCGCCACGCGAAGCTCGACGGGTCCGCCGTCCGGCTCACCGGGGACATCGTCGGGGCGAGCGGCGTGGAGGTCTGGGGGCCTCGCGGGATCAGCTCGGTCACCTGGAACGGGCAGCCGGTGCCGACCCGGGTGACCGTCTCGGAGAGCCTGGTCGCCCTGGCGGAGATGCCGGCGGCGCCGCGGCCCGCCCTGCCGGCCCTGACCGGCTGGCGCCGCAGGGCCGAGAACCCCGAGGCCGCGATCGGCTTCGACGACTCGGCCTGGCAGGCCGCCGACAGGAAGACGTCGTTCAGCACGACGCCCGTCCCGGCGGGTCAGCCGGTGCTCTTCGCCGACGACTACGGCTTCCACTACGGGGACGTCTGGTACCGGGCGCGGGTGGCGGGAAGCATCGAGGACCTGGAGTCGGTCTCCCTCGCCTACAGCACCGGCACCCAGGGCATGCTGATGGCCTGGCTGGACGGGGTGCCGCTGGGCTCGCACCGGATGCCGGTGCCGGACGCGAAGACGGTACGCAAGGGGAGCTGGACGGCCACCGCCGAGTTCTCCGCCGACGGGCTGCGCAAGAAGCTGCGCAAGAAGCAGCGCAGGAAGCCGGAGCACGTGCTGTCCGTGCTGGTGCGGCGGATGCAGCACGACATGGACGGCGGCTCGCTGGACACCCACAAGGTGGCGCGCGGACTGACCGCGGTCTCCTTCAAGGGGGTCGCGCCGAAGGTGGGTTGGCGGATCCAGGGGGCGGCCGCACCGGATCCGGTGCGGGGACCGCAGAACAACGGCGGGCTGTACGGGGAGCGGGAGGGCTGGCACCTGCCCGGGTTCGCCGACGGCGGCTGGGAGCCGGTCACGCTTCCCCGCTCCGACGAGGGGATGGGGGTCACCTGGTACCGCACCGGGTTCCGGCTGTCCGTGCCGGGCGGGGTGGACGCGTCGGTGGGGCTGGTCCTGGAGGACGATCCGGCGCGGGCCTACCGGGTGCAGATCTTCCTCAACGGCTGGAACGTCGGGCAGTACGTCAACGACGTGGGGCCGCAGCACACGTTCGTGCTGCCGAACGGGATCCTGCGGACCCGGGGTGCCAACACGCTGGCGCTGGCCGTGCTCGCGGACGGTACGAGCGAGTTCGGGCCGGGGGTCGTGCGGCTGGAGTTGCTGGGGAGTGCGGCCGGAGGGGTCGAGGTCGTGGGGGTGGACTCCCCCGGCCGTTGACCGCGGGTCGTGGGGGCTGCTCGCGCGGTTCCCCGCGCCCCCGAGGCGGCGCGTTCGCCCTCAGACCAGCCGGATCACATTCCATGACAGGGGCTCGAGGACGGCCGTGAGGGTGCCGTCGTCCAGGGTCGTGCCCGTGGCCGGATGCGGTGCCACCCGCTCCGGTTCCTGCAGGGTGTTGCGGGCGTCCGGGTCCTCGTCGGCCAGGACGCTGTGCTCCGCCACGGACGTCAGCCCGAGGCCGCCCAGGGCCACCTCCAGCGGCAGCGGCTCCGTGCGGCCGCGGTTCACGGCGAAGACGGTGACCGTGCCGTCCTCGGCCCTGACCGCCGTCGCGTGCAGCAGGTTCGTCTCGCCGTACTTCTTCGTGGCGTAGGTCGGTGAGTCCACGCGGACGTCCAGGACCCGGCCCCTGCCGTACCGCGACGCCTGGGCGAAGGGGAAGAACGTCGTCTGGCGCCAGGCCGGGCCGCCGGGCTCCGTCAGGATCGGGGCGATGACGTTGACGAGCTGGGCCAGGCAGGCGACCTTGACGCGGTCGGCGTGCCGGAGCAGGGCGATGAGGAGCGAACCGAAGACCACGGCGTCCAGGACGCTGTAGTTGTCCTCCAGGAGGCGGGGGGCCTCGGGCCAGTCCCGCACGTCGGAGTTCTCGATCTCGTGCCACCTGGAGGTGTACCAGACGTTCCACTCGTCGAAGGAGAGGTTGATCCTCTTCTGGGACTTCAGCCTGGCGCCCACGTGGTCGCAGGTGGCGACCACGTTCTCGATGAAGGACTCCATGTCGACGGCGGAGGCCAGGAAGGAGTCGAGATCGCCGTCCTGGGGCTCGTAGTAGGCGTGCAGGGAGATGTGGTCGACCAGGTCGTAGGTCTCCGCGAGGACCGTCGCCTCCCACTCGGCGAAGGTCGGCATGGACTGGCTGGAGGAACCGCAGGCGACCAGCTCCACGGCCGGGTCCATCTGGCGCATGGCGCGGGCGGTCTCGGCGGCGACACGGCCGTACTCCGCGGCGGTCTTGTGCCCGGTCTGCCAGGGACCGTCCATCTCGTTGCCCAGGCACCAGAGCCTGATGCCGAACGGGTCCTTGTCGCCGTGGGCGGCGCGGAGGTCCGACAGGGCGGTCCCGGAGGGCTGGTTGGCGTACTCCTGGAGCTCCAGGGCCTCCGCCACGCCCCGGGTGCCGAGGTTGATCGCCATCATCGGCTCGGCCTGCGGGCCGACCTTCTTCAGGAAGGCGATGTACTCGGAGAGGCCGAACCGGTTGGTCTCCGTCGACCGCCAGGCGAGGTCCAGGCGCCGGGGACGGTCCTCGACCGGGCCGACGGAGTCCTCCCACCGGTAGCCGGAGACGAAGTTGCCGCCGGGGTAGCGCAGCGTGGTGACGCCGAGTTCCCGGATCAGGTCGAGGACGTCCGTGCGGAGGCCGTCGGCGTCGGCGGTGGGGTGGGTGGGCTCGAAGATACCGGTGTAGACGCAGCGGCCCAGATGCTCGACGAAGGAGCCGAAGACACGGGGGCTGACGTCGCCGACGGTGAAGGCGGGGTCGAGGGTGAAACGGGCGGTGCGCGTGCTCATGGGATCCCTTCAGAAAGCGCTTGCCCAAGGGTAGGTCAGCCGACTTCCGTGCAGTAGGGGCTTTCGCGCATCGGACGGTCGTCGCCGTGTGGGCCCCCGTTCGATCCGCGGCCCTGGACGGCATGACGCGGACACACCCGGCCGCGTAGTCTCGGACCGGCCGACACGGCGCGGTGACCGCCGTCGGGCGGTGCGAAGGGGGAGCGATGGACTTGGCCGGCGCGCGGCACCGGTGGGCCCGGATCGCCGCGGGGCTGCGGCGCTCCCGGCCGGCCGGCCGGCTGCGGCGGTCCCGGGCGAACGCGCGGATGCGCCGGCTCGCCGCCGACCTCACCGCCGCCGTCCGTGCCCGGCCCCGCAGGCCGGACGGCGTACGGGAGCTGTGCCGGACGCTGTGCGACGAGACGAGCCTCGGACGCGGAGGCCGGCCGGTCGAGCTGCGCTTCGAACGGTTCCCCGACGAGATCGAGGTCACCGGACTGTGGGTGGAGTTCCAGGACTTCGACCTGGTGATCGTCGAGGAGCGGGCCGAGGCCGTACAGCAACTGGTCATCCTGGGCCATGAGCTGTGGCACATGCACGCGCGTCACGCGCATCACCACGCGGCCGCCGCGAACGCCCTCGCCGGACGGCCCGGCTGGGACTCCCTCGCCCTCACCGTGGCCGCCCGCAACGGCTCCCGGGAGGCCGACGAGGCCGAGGCCGACGACTTCGGGCACCGGCTCGCCGCCGCCCTCCGGCCCTTCCTGCCCGGCCGGGGCACCGAGGCCCCGCCCGACCCGGTGCAGCGGTCCCTCGGCTACCCCGGACGGGAAGGCGGACCCCGGTGACCTACCCCCCACTGGCCGAGGGCCCGACCGCGTTCCTCACCGGTCTGTACGTCTCCTTCTGGCTCCCGGGCCTCGTGCTCACCGCGGCCCTGGTGATCAAGCTGCCCAGCATCCTCAAACTCTGGCGGGACCCGCTGCTGCGCGCCGTCGGCGGCCTGCTGCTGTTCGCCTGCGCGGTGTTCGCCTTCGCCGCTCCCGCCACCATCGCCTGGACCAACCGGGTCACCGGCGTGCCGAACATCTCGGCGCCCCTGGTGTACTCCCTGATCACCGCGCTGTCCGCGTCCTGGCTGCTGCTGGTCGTGCACTGGCGCAACGGCCACACCGACCGCCGGGCGCAGACCCGGCGCGCCACCCGCTGGGTGGTCAGCGTCTACGCGGCCGTGGTCGTCGCCCTCTGGGTGCTGTTCGCGCTCGCCGACGTGCCCGTGGAACAGGTCCGGAACCTGGACACCTACTACGCCAGTACGCCGTTCATGCGCGAGGAGATCCTGCTCTACCTGCTCGCGCACACCGTGGCCTGCGCGATCACCACCCGGCTGGTGTGGAACTGGATCCGCACCGACGGCCTCGACGCCTGGCTGCGCTGGGGGCTCAGGTTCCTGGGCATCGGCTACGCGACGAACCTGGTCTTCAGCGCGGCCAAGTTCACGGCCGTGGTGGCCCGCTGGACCGGTCACGACCTGGACTGGCTGAACACCAACATCGCGCCGTCGGCCGCCTGCATCGCCGCCACGTTCGTCGCGATCGGCTTCATCGTCCCGCACGCCGGCCAGTACTTCCACGACCGCTGGCTGCTGCGCCGCCGGCACCGCGCCCTGAAGCCGCTCGTCCGGCTGATGCGGACGGTCACGGGCGGCCGCGAACCGCTCGCCCTGCGCGCCACCGCCGAGATGCGCCTGATCCGCCGCGAGACCTACATCCGGGACGCGCTCCTGCAGCTCTCCCGGTTCCTCGACGAGAAGCTGCGCTGCCGGGCCCACGACGCCGCTCTCGCCCTGGGTCACGAGCCCGGCCGGGCCCAGGCGCTCGCCGCCGCCGTGACGGTCCTGGAGGCCGTGGAGAGCGGACGGCACGCCCCGGACGGCGACGGCGGCGGCACGGCCGAGACCGACACCTCGTACCTGCTCCAGGAGATCCAGGCCCTCTCCGAGGTCCTGCGCCACCCCGACGAGATCACGGCGGTACGCACCCGCGCGACCGTCCCGGCAGAGAGCATGTCCGCGCATGAGTGAACGTCCCTCCCCCGCCAGAACCGCCGTGGTCCTGGGGGGATCACACACCGGCATGCTCGCGGCCCGGGCCCTGGCCGGCCTCGCCGACCGGGTCCTCGTCGTGGAACGCGACGAGCTGCCCGTGACACCCGCTCCGCGCAAGGGACTTCCGCAGGCCCGGCACGCCCACATGCTCTGGTCGGGCGGCGTACGGGCGATGGAGGAACTCCTGCCGGGCATCACCGCGGCCCTCCTGGACGCCGGGGCGCGCCGGGCCCCGGTCACCACGGACATGGTCGCCCTCTCGGCCCAGGGCTGGTTCCGCCGCTGGCCCGAGTCCCACCACGTGCTGCTGGCCGGCCGGGACCTGCTGGACGCGACCGTCCGCGCGCGGGTCCTCGCGGACGGGACCGTCGAGGCGGCCGGGGGCACGGAGGTGCTCGGGCTCACCGGCGGCGCGGCGGCGGTCACCGGCGTCCGGACGCGGGACCGCGCCGGCCGGGAGCGGACCGTCGAGGCGGACCTGGTCGTCGACGCCACCGGCCGGGGATCCGGCGCCCCCCGCTGGCTCGCGGCCCTCGGGCTGCCGGCCCCGGCGCGCCGCGAGGTCGACACCGGTCTCGCCTACGCCAGCCGGCTCTACCTCGCACCCGAGCAGGCCCGCGCCGATTTCCCGGTGGTCAACGTACAGCCGGACCCGCGGGACGGCGGCCCCGGCCGGGCCGGCTTCCTGCTGCCCATCGAGAACGGCCGCTGGATCGTCACCCTCAACGGCACCCGCGGGGGCGAACCGACCTCCGCCGCCGAGGACTTCGTCCCGTTCGCCCGCGACCGGCTGCGCCACCCGCTCATCGGGGACCTGCTCGCGCAGGCCGAACCGCTGTCCGACGTCGCCGTCACCCGCGCCACCGTCAACCGCCGGTACTTCTACGAGCGGATGCCCGCCTGGCCCGACAACTTCACGGTCCTCGGCGACGCCCTGGCCGCGTACAACCCCGTCTACGGGCACGGCCTGGCCGTGGGTGCGCAGAGCGCGCTGCTCCTGCGGGACCTGACCCGGCGGTACGGCCTCGGCACCCCCGGTCTGTCCCGGCGCGTCCAGAAGGCCGTCGCCCGGCCGGTCGGGGCGGCCTGGGATCTCGCCATCGGGCAGGACGTGTTCTATCCGGGCGCCACGGAGAACGGGCCGACGGCCCGGGACCGGATCGTGTCCGCCTACGTGTCCCGCCTCATGTACACGGCCACCGGCAACGGCCGCATCGCCCGCCGCGTCACGGACGTGACCTCCCTGGAGCGCCGAGCGGAGGTGCTGCTGGCCCCGTCCGTGCTGCTGGCTGCGCTGGCAGGGCCGTTGAAGCCGGCCCTGACCGGACCGCCGCTCACCGCGGAGGAGCTGAAGAGAGCGGGCCTGCAGTAGCGCCCCGCCCCGTCAGGGGCGCGGGACCGTGCGGCATCTGCGGCTGCCGCCACGTGGGCGCGACCAGCACCCTCAGCCCGACGGGGGCCCTTCGGCAGCGCCCCTTGAGGGGCGCGAGGAACTGCGCGACCAGCCACGACGGTGCCGCGGACGGCCTGCTGCCCGGCGCGGCAGGGTCGTTTCTCGCCTGCGGGCCGGTGGGGGCTGGTCGCGCGGTTCCCCGCGCCCCTTGCGGGGCGTTCAGCCTTGGAAGGCCGGCTGGGCCAGGCCCCTGCCCGCGCCCGGGACCACCAGGAGGGAGCCCGCCGTCGGGTGCGGGCGGTCGAGCCCCACTCTCGCCGTCGTGACGTACAGGTCGGTGAGGTCCGCGCCGCCGAACGCGCACGCGGTCGTCAGCGTGGCGGGCAGGGCGACGATCCGGTCCAGCTCACCCGTCGGCGTGTAACGCCGCACCGCTCCCCCACCCCACAACGCCACCCACACACAGCCGTCCGCGTCGACCGTCAGGCCGTCCGGGAAACCGGCGTCCTCCTCGATCGTCACCAGCGGGCGGCGGCCGACGGGGAGTCCGTCGACGCAGTCGAAGACGTCCACGCGGCGGGTCGGCGTGTCGACGTAGTAGACGCGCCGGCCGTCCGGGCTCCAGCCGATGCCGTTGCTGACGGTGACGTCCGGCAGCAGCGTCGTCACCGTGCCGTCGGGAGCCACCCGGGAGAGGGTGCCGCCCCCGGTCGCCTCGTCGTAGCGCATCGTGCCGGCCCACAGGGAGCCGTCGGGGGCGACGGCCGCGTCGTTGGCACGGCGGCCCGGGACCTGCTCGCGGTGCAGCCAGCGGAACGTGCCGTCGGGGTCGAGGAGGCCGACGCCGTCCCGGAGGTTGAGGACCAGGCCGCCACCCGCGCGCGGCTTGACCGCGCCCACGTGCTGGTCCGTCGTACGGATCGTGCGGCGCCCGGTCTCGGGGTCGTACGTGTGGATGCGGGAACCGAGGACGTCGATCCATATCAGGCGGCCGGTCGCCGGATCCCAGGTGGGGCCCTCGCCGAGGGTCGCCGCCACGGCGACCGCGACCTCGTACGCCGTCGTCGTCACCGTCGTCATGCCACGCTCCGGTGGCCGAGGCGCTCGGAGAGTTCGGCGGCGCCCTTGGCCGCGAGCTGCTCCAGCTCGGCCCGGCGCTCGTCGCTCCAGCGGATCATCGGGACGGAGATGGACAGGGCCGCGACGACCTGCCCGGTGCGGTCGCGGACCGGCGCGGCGACGCAGGAGACGTCCGGGTTGGACTCCCGGCTCTCCACGGCGATCCCGCGGGCGCGGATCCCGGTGAGGGCCTCCCGCAGGGCACCCGGCTCGGTGATGCTGTTCGGGGTCATCGCGACGAGGTCGGCGTCGTCCGGGATGCGCGCGGTCAGCTCCGGCTCCGGCAGCGAGGCCAGCAGCATCTTGCCGACCGAGGTGCAGTGGGCGGGCAGCCGACGGCCGGCGGCGGAGACCATGCGGACCGCGTGCGTGGAGTCGACCTTGGCGATGTAGATGACGTCGGTGCCTTCGAGGATCGCCACGTGGACGGTCTCGTCGCAGGTCTCGGCGACCGACCGGGCGACCTGCTGGCCCTCGGCGGCGAGGTCGAGCTGCTCGGCGTAGCGGCTGCCGAGCTGGTACGGACGGACGCCGAGCCGGTAACGTCCGGGCTGCCCGGGTACGGGCACGATGTACGACCGGGCGGAGAGCGTGGTCACCAGCTCGTGCACGGTGGTCCGCGGCAGCTGGAGTTTGCGGACTATGTCGGGGGCGGAAAGGGTCCCGTCCCCGTCCAGGAAGAGCTCAAGAATGTCGAGAGCCCGGGTCACGGCAGGCACGAGGCGTCCCACGTCCGGCCCCCTCCCTTGGGTCTAGGCGCCGGATATCGGTGCGGCGCGCGTCTCAGCTGCGGAGCCGTTCGAGATATCAACAGGCGATCGGCATGACGAACACAGGCTAGCCATCGGGGATTCCACGGGCAATGGCCTGGAAGAAGCCGGGTAGCCGCGCGTGCACCATGGGTGTCATGCAACTGGACTTCCAGCTGGTGCTGCTGCGCCGCATGGCCGACCACAACCCGGACCTGGTGGAGGACGCCCGGCGCACGCTGGGCGCGTCGATCGCGGACATGCGGGAGGCCAACAAGCACTGGCAGGCGATGGCCCGCTCGCCCCGGTCCCGCTCGGCCGCGTCCCGCTACCGCTCCGTCCTCGGCCCACCGGAACGGGAGACCAGGCGCACCGTCGGCGACCTGGAGTGCGCGGCCTGGCAGTGGCCGCTCCCCCTGTGGCCCACCCTGCGCTTCGAGGTCATGGTCGGCCCCGGCGGCGCCGTCTGGAACGCCTGGCTGGTCCGCGCCCCCGACGCCCCCGCCCCGAGACTGGAGTCCTACGACGACCTCACCCCCTGGTCCTGCACGGTCGACGAGGCCGCCCGCGCCTTCGCCCCCGCCCGCCCCCTGGAGGGCACCGCCCCGGCCCGCTGGGGCCTCACCTTCCGGGTGCCCGACGGCAGTCAGGTGGTCGCCGAGTTCACCTGGGGCCTGCTGCAGCGCACCGCGGTCATCGACGAGCAGCGGTGAGGATCGCCTCCGCCACCCCGGCCACCGACCCCGGGTGCAGGAACAGGAACAGGTTCGGCTCGACCAGCTCCAGCTCCATCACCTGCGGCCGCCCGTCCGCGCCGTCGACCAGGTCCACCCGGGCGTACAGCAGCTCCGGGGCGTCCGGTACGGCGGCCAACGCGCGCTCCGCCACCGCGAGTTCGGCCGGGGTCGGGCTCCAGACCGCCAGGTCCGGGTGGGCGACCTTGTCCGCGTCGTACGCCGTGCCCGGCGTGAGCACGGCCCGCTTGCGGCTGGCGTGCAGCAGCCGCCCGCCGAAGAACTGCAGCGCCCGCTCGCCGCTGACGTCGATGCCGGAGACGTACGGCTGGACCATCGCGGTCAGCCCCTCCTCGTGCATCCGGGCCAGGTGCCGTACGGCCGTCTCGTGCTCGTCCGGGGTGTAGCGGGCGGCGAACCGGGCGCCGGCGCCGAAGGTGGGCTTGACGACGAAGTCGCGGTCGGCGGGCAGTCCGGCGGCCGGGTCGCCGGGGGCCAGGTACCGGGTCGGCACGACGGGCACCCCGGCCGCCGCGAGGTCACCGAGATACCGCTTGTCGGTGTTCCACCGCACGACCTGCGCCGGGTTCGCGATCCGCGTCGCCTTCCCCACCCGCTCCACCCACGCCACGAACTCGTCCGTCCGCCAGGCGTAGTCCCAGGTCGAACGGATGACGACCAGATCGAAGCCGCCCCACGCCACCTCGGGGTCGTCCCACGGCCGGGCGACGGCCTCGGCCCCCGCGGCGGTCAGCGCCGCCACCAGCACCGGCAGATCCTGGTCCTTGCTCGGTTCCGTGCCGGGGTCGTAGGTGGCGAGGGCTATGCGGGGCACGGCGGGGACTCCCTTGGCTGTCGGCGGCGGCGCTGCGTCCTCCGGCAGGCTAACCCGGCAACGGTGTTGACCTTCACCTTCGGTCAAGCCCCAGCATCGATGACGGACGACGAGGAACGTGAGCTCGGACCGGCGGCAAGACGGCGGCAGGACGGCATGGAGACGGTATGGAGACGGCATGGAGTGGCTGACCATCGGGGCCTTCGCGAAGGTCAGCCGGCTGTCGCCGAAGGCGTTGCGGCTGTACGACGAGCTGGACCTGCTCAAGCCCGCCCGGGTCGACCCGGAGACCGGCTACCGGTACTACGCCGGCGCGCAGCTGGAACGCGCCCGGCTGGTGGCCTGGCTGCGGCGGCTGGGCATGCCGCTGGCGCGCATCCGCGAGGTGTGCGCGCTGCCGCCCGAACCGGCCGCCCGGGAGGTGCGGGCGTACTGGGCCCGCGTCGAGGCGGAGACCGCCGCGCGGCGGGACCTGGCCGCGTTCCTCGTCGACCATCTGTCAGGCGAGTCGAGAAGGGACCCGACGAACATGCTGGAACTGCGTTATGCCGCCCACTCGGACCGGGGGCGGGTCCGGCCGTCCAACCAGGACACCGCGTACGCGGGGCGCCGGCTGCTGGCCGTCGCCGACGGGTGGGGGCCGGCCGGGGCGTCGGCCAGTGCCGCGGCCGTGGCGGCGCTCAGGCCGCTGGAGGAGGCGGAGCTGCCGGCCGGGAACGTGCTGAACCTCCTGGAGGACACGGTGCGTTCGGCGGCCGAGGCGGTACAGGAGGTGGCGGAGGGAAGCGGGGAGGTCGGTACGACCCTCACCGCGCTGCTGTGGACCGGGGCCCGGCTGGCCCTGGTGCACATCGGGGACTCGCGGGCGTATCTGCTGCGGGACGGGGAGCTGTTCCGGATCACACACGACCACAGCGTGGTGCAGGCGCTGATCGACGAGGGCCGGCTGACGCCGGAGGAGGCCGAGAGCCATCCGCAGCGGATGCTGCTGGCGAAGGCGCTGCCCGGGGACGCCGCCGACACCCCGGACCTGAAGCTGCACGAGGCCCGGCCCGGCGACCGGTACCTGGTCTGCTCGGACGGGCTGACCAGGGAGCTCCCCGACGCACGGATCCGGGAGTTGCTGGCCGAGGGCGCCCCGGAGGACGCGGTGCGCGCCCTGATCGCCGCGGCCAACGCGGCAGGCGGCACCGACAACGTGAGCGCGGCCGCGGCCGACGTCGTGCCTGCCACCCACCCACCCGTCCCGGCCGGATAGAGGGCCCGGACAGCCGGACAGAGGGCCGGGACAGAACGAGCCCCGACCGGTCCGACAGGCCTCCGCCCCGGACACCCGCCCGGCCCGACCGACGACAGGCCGCGGTGCGGAGGCGACCGGGGCGGCCGGCCGACCGCCGCGCAAGCGTGCCGGACGTGGGGCGCAGGCGACCCGGGCAGGAGGTCGACCGCCGGGCACACACCTCGGACATGGGGCGGACGGCCGACCGCCGGGCAAGCGCGCCGGCCGCGGGGCGCAGGCGACCCGGGCAGGAGATCGACCGCCGGGCACACACCTCGGACATGGGGCGGACGGCCGACCGCCGCGCAAGCGCGCCGGCCGCGGGGCGCAGGCGACCCGGGCAGGAGATCGACCGCCGGGCACACACGTCGGACGTGGGGCGGACGGCCGACCGCCGGGCAAGCGCGCCGGCCGCGGGGCGGACGTGGGGCGGAGGGTCGGTCGGGCGCGGCCGCGTCGGCCGGAGCGCGCTGCGCCGCGGGCGGTGGCGGGGCGGGAGCCCGGCAGTGTGATCAACGTCGTGGTGCCGGGGGCGCCCGGGCGGTGTCGGCTGGTGTAGGAAGAGGCTGTCGAGGTTCCCAACGGTGAGGAGTCGTCGCGTGTCGTTTCTGTTTCCGGCCCTGGTGGACGGTCCGGGCGGGAAGGCCGCCCTGCGGTTCGGGGCGCGGTCGTCGACGTACGGGCAGCTCGCCGCCGCGGCCGGCGCCGTCGCCGGCCGGGTCGGGAAGGCCGACCGAGTCGCGGTGTGGGCGACGCCGGAGCTGGAGACGGCGGTGGCCGTCGTCGGCACCCTCCTCGCCGGGCGGGCGGCCGTACCGCTGAACCCCAAGTCGGGCGAGAAGGAACTCGCGCACATCCTCGCCGACAGCGCGCCGGCCGCCGTGCTGGCCGCGCCCGGCGCCGACCTGCCCCCGATCCTGGGTGAGTTGCCGCGGATCGACGTCGACGCGGCGGCCGTGGGGCCGGTGCCCGAGGACCGTAGCGGCGAGTCCGACCCGGCCCTGGTCGTCTACACCTCCGGCACCACCGGGCCCCCCAAGGGCGCCGTCATCCCGCGCCGGGCGCTCGCCGCCACGCTGGACGCGCTCGCCGACGCCTGGCAGTGGACCGGGGACGACGTGCTGGTGCACGGGCTGCCGCTGTTCCATGTGCACGGGCTCGTGCTGGGGATCCTGGGCCCGTTGCGGCGCGGCGGCTCGGTCCGGCACCTCGGGCGGTTCGACACCGACGGGGTGGCCCGCGAACTGAACGACGGCGCGACCATGTTCTTCGGCGTGCCGACCATGTACCACCGCATCGCCGAGGCACTGCCCGCCGACCCCGGCCTGGCGCAGGCGCTCGGCCGGGCCCGGCTGCTGGTCTCCGGCTCGGCCGCGCTGCCCGTCCACGACCACGAGCGGATCGCGGCGGCCACCGGACGGCGGGTCGTCGAGCGGTACGGCATGACGGAGACCCTGATGAACACCAGCGTCAGGGCCGACGGCGAGGCCCGCGCGGGGACCGTGGGGGTGCCGCTGCCGGGCGTGGAGCTGCGGCTGGTGGAGGATGACGGGACCGCGATCGCGGCGTACGACGGGGAGACCGTCGGGGAGATCCAGGTGCGCGGCCCGAACCTGTTCACCGAGTACCTCAACCGGCCCGACGCGACCGCCGCCGCCTTCACCGCCGACGGCTGGTTCCGCACCGGGGACATGGCGGTGCGGGAGCCGGACGGCTATGTGCGGATCGTCGGGCGCAAGGCCACCGACCTCATCAAGAGCGGGGGCTACAAGATCGGCGCCGGGGAGATCGAGAACGCGCTGCTGGAGCATCCGGGGGTACGGGAGGCCGCGGTCACCGGGGAGCCGGACGCGGACCTCGGCGAGCGGATCGTCGCCTGGATCGTCCCGGCGGAGCCGCAGTCGCCGCCCGCCGCCGAGGAGCTCGCGGACCATGTCGCCGGCCGGCTCGCCCCGCACAAGCGGCCCCGCGTCGTCCACTACCTCGACGCCCTCCCCCGCAACGACATGGGGAAGATCATGAAGCGGGCCCTCGGTGTCTGAGCCGGTCCCCGGGCCGGCGCCCGCGCGGCTCTCCGCCCGCCGGATCCTCGCCCTCGTCACCGACCCCGGCAGCTTCGCCGAACTCCCGCACCCGGCCCGGCAGTCGCCGGCCGACGGCCCGCTCGGCTGGCAGGGGTACGACGCCTCGCGGGCCCGAGCCGCCGAGCGCACCGGCGAGGAGGAGTCCGTCGTCGTCGGCACCGCCCGGGTCGAGGGCACGGCGGCGGTGCTGATCGCGTTCGAGTTCGGCTTCCTCGGCGGCTCGCTCGGCGAGCGGACCGGCGACCGGCTGGAGGCGGCCTACGTCCATGCCCGCGCCCACCGGCTCCCGGTCGTACCGCTGGTCGCCACCGGCGGCAGCCGGATGCAGGAGGGCATGCTCGCCCTGTCCCAGCTCCAGCGCGTGGCCCGCCAGTCGGCGCTCACCCGGGAGGCCGGGCTGGCGCAGATCGCGGTCCTGCGCGACCCGACGACCGGCGGCGGCTGGGCCACCCTGGGCGCCGGCGCCGACGTGATCCTGGCGCTGCCCGGCGCCCAGGTCGGCTTCGCCGGCTCCCGGGTCCGGCCGCCGGACGCCGACCCGGCCGCGTACACGGCCGAGGCACAGCTCGCGGCCGGGGCGGCCGACGCCGTGGTGCCGCCGGCGGAGCTGAGGGCATCGCTCGGGCTGTGGCTGCGGCTGCTGACCGCGCCCGCCCCGATACCCGCCGACCCGCCGCTCGCCCTCGGCGGCAGCACGCTGCCCGCCACCGGCTGGGAGGCCGTCCGGCGCGCCCGCGCCCCGCACCGCCCGCGCGCCGAGGCCTACCTGGACGCCTACTTCACCCGCCGCGTCGCCCTGGTCGGCGACCGGTGCGGCGGGGCGGACCCGGGCGGCATGCTGTGCGGGTTCGGCGAGCGGGCGGACGGCCGTACGGTCGCCTTCGCCGCGCAGACCGGGACGGCGACCGGGCCCGCCGGGTACCGCACCGCCGCCCGGCTGATACGGCTCGCGGACCGGCTGGGGATCCCGGTGCTGACGCTCGTCGACACCCCGGGCGCCGCGAACGACGCCGAGGCGGAACGACAGGGCGCGGGCGCCGCCATCGCGGAGCTCTTCGGCGAGGTCGCGGCGGCCCGGACGCCGATCACGACCCTCGTCGTCGGGGAGGGCGGCTCGGGCGGCGCGCTGGCCCTGGCCGCGCCCGGCAACACCTGGGCCACCCCGGACAGCTACTTCTCCGTCATCGCACCGGAACTGGCGGCGGCGATCCTCAAACGCCCCCCGGAGGAGGTCGAGACCACCGCCGGCCAGCTGCGGATCCGGCCCCAGGACCTGGTGGAGCTGGGGGTGGTCCGGGGCATCGTGGGCAACTCCACGACCGGCTCCGCCGCACCCCTGCCACCGGGCTGACCTCCCGCCCCCGTCCGCTCGACCGTACGGCCACCTGCCCCGGCCCGGCCCGCCCGCCCGGCCTCGCCGGTCGCTCCGAAAGGGTGTCACGGTGGTCGCGTGGCACAGGTGTTGGGCGCCGGAGCGGAACCGGCACGTCCGGGCGGTTTCCGTGGCGGCGGGCAGACACGGACCCTCACCTTCGGTGACAATGGACCGGTTACGGGGTCGAAGACACGGGAGAGCCGGGGGCGCCATGGCGAGGATGATGGAGTTCAGGACCGAGGACGGCGCCGTCGTCGTCGTGGAGTCGGCCGACGCGGCGCCCGGCAGCCGTCCGGTGTCCCGCGACGGCGGTTCGGGACCGGCCGCGCAGGCCACCCGTTCGTTCGAGGGCGCCCTGGACGGGGTAAGGGCGGCGGCCCAGTCCGCGCTGCGGGTCTTCCGGGACGGCACCCTGCAACCCGACACGGTGCAGCTGGAGTTCGGCGTGAAGCTGACGGCCGAGGCGGGCGCCGTGATCGCCAAGGGCGCGGCCGAGGGCCAGCTGGTGGTACGGCTGAGCTGGGCCGCCGGGGCTGCCGACGCGACATGAGCGGCGCTGCCTGGCACGCCCGGATCGAGTGCGGGGGCGCGGTGTCCGGAGCGGGCTTCCTCGTCGCCCCGCGCACGGTGCTGACCTGCGCGCACGTCGTCCAGGACCGGGACTGGGCGCCGCTGACCGTGAGCTTCCCGAACCGCCGGGACCTGGGCGGGCTGACGGCGACCGTGGCGGTGCACGGCGGCTGGGCGGGCGGCTGGACCGACCCGGGCGACCTCGCCGTCCTCGAACTGGACCGCGAGGTGCCGTTACGACCGGCCCGGTTCGCGCCGCCGGGCGCGGAGCAGGGCGGGGCGAACCTGGTCGCGTACGGCTTCCCCGAGGGCTACGGCGAGGGCGTGCAGGCCCGCTACCGTGCCGTCTCCCGGACGCTGATCGCCGACGAGTGGCTGCAGCTGGAGGCCGCCTCGGCACACGGGCAGCCGCTGGCGGGCGGGTTCAGCGGGGCGGCCCTGGCACTGCCGGACGACCGGGTGGTCGGGATGGTCGTGCAGGCCTCCGACGAGGCGGGCGTCCGGATCGGGCGGATGCTGCCGACGGCGGTCATGGCCCGCTACTGGTACGACCTGGGTGCCCTTGTCCCGGCCGCCGAGGCCGACACCCCGGCCGCGACCGGGCTGCTGCACACGCTGGTGCGGCGGGCCGAGGAGGCCGGCGTGGACTGCCGTCCCGACCAGCTCTACCGGGACGCGGCGGGCCCCTTCGCGCCGGATCCGCCCCCGGGCGGGTTCCCCTCGCTGCGGGAGGCGGCCGCGTACGTGCAGTGGCAGGTGGACGACCCGGAGGCGGTGCCGAGGTTCACCGACCGGCTGCGGGCGCTCCTCGAACCACGGCCGCCGGCAGCCGCGCGGCCGGCCGTCTGGGCGCCCATCGTCGTCGAACTGGAGCGCAGCGGCGAGGGCCAGGACCAGGTCACGGTACGGGTGTCGGCGTACCGGGAGGGGCAGCGCCGGCCGGTGGGCGTGGCGCGGCTGCCGCGCGGTGACGTGCGGGCCTACGTCCAGCAGCGCGTCGACGACGCCTTCGGCCATCTCGCCCAGGACGCCGAGGCGCTGCTCACCTTCGTCCTGCCCCGCGAGTGGCTGAACGAGCCGGTCGCGCAGTGGGAGTGCGGCCCCGAGGACTCCACCCCGCTCGGCTGCGCGCACCCGCTGGTGGTGACCGACCGCTCCCGGCACCGCAGTGCGCGGCTGCGCCACCAGCTGGCCGGCCGCTGGCGGGCCCTGGAGCGGAGTCCGGGGAAGGCGGTACTGCACCGGGTCGACTGCGGCAGCGCCGAGCGCCCCCTCAGCCTGCGCAAACGGCTGCGGGACGCGGAGGCCGGCCTGGCGGGTTTCGGCGCCCCGCCCACCGCGGCCCCGGCCCACTTCGAGGCCGGCGTGAACTTCCCGGTCCCGGTGCTGCTGTGGCCGCAGAGCGGCTGCGCGAGCACCGACCACGCGGGCCCGTGCGCGGGCAGCGCCTTCCTCGACGCCCTCGGTCCGCAGGTCGCCGGGGTCCCCCCGGCCGAACTCCCGCGCCGGATCTGGCACCTGCGGGAGGAGGCGGCGGCCACCGACCCCGACGGCCACTGGGCGAGAGATCTGCAGCTCCTCTGGGACGACCCCCGCTGCTACCCCGAACCGCCCGCCAGTCTGCACACCCCCGTCGCCTGACCCCGCGGCCCCGCCACCGCCACCGCCCCCGTCCCCGTCCCCGTCCCCGTCCCCGACGAAGAAGGACCCCCATGCCCCTGTGGCCCGTCTACACCGGTACGAAGGAGCCGCACGACGGCATCACCGCGCTGCCCGCGCCGCCGCCCTGGCGGGCCTTCGACGGCGGCCCGGAACTGGCGACACCCGCCGACGCCGACGACACCTCGGCCACCTCCCCGGACCGCACCCATCGCGCCGCGACCTACCAGGCGACCTCGCGCACGGTCCAGCTCGTCAACGCGGCCCTCTACCTGCGCCGCCCGTTGCTGGTCACCGGCCCGCCCGGCACCGGCAAGTCCTCCCTCGCCTACGCGGTCGCCCGCGAGCTGCGGCTCGGCCCGGTGCTGCGCTGGAACATCACCAGCCGCAGCACCCTGCACGACGGGCTGTACCAGTACGACCCGCTCTCCCGCCTCTACGCGGCCCGCCAGTCGGCCACGGTCCTCGAACCCGGCGCCCCGGTCCCCGAGTCCGGCGTCGAGGACCATCTGCGGCTCGGCCCGCTCGGCACCGCGCTCCTCCCCTACGGCCGCCCCCGCGCCCTGCTCATCGACGAGATCGACAAGAGCGACCTCGACCTGCCCAACGACCTCCTCAACGTCCTGGAGGAGGGCCAGTACGAGATCCCGGAGCTGGTCCGCGCCGCACGGCACTCCCCGGCCGCCGAGGTGATGGTCGACGGGACCGACGAACGGGTGCGGGTGGAGCGCGGCCGGGTGCGCTGCCGGGCCTTCCCGTTCGTCGTCCTCACCAGCAACGGCGAACGCGAGTTCCCGCCGGCCTTCCTGCGCCGCTGCGTCACGCTGCGGCTGCGCCAGCCCGACGACCGGCAGCTCGCCGGCATCGTCCGTGCCCACCTCGGCGAACCGGACGCCTACGCCGAGTCGCTGATCACCCGGTTCCTGTCCCGGGTCGGCGGCGGCGACCTCGCCACCGACCAGCTCCTCAACGCGATCTACCTGGCCCGGTCCTCCGACCTGAGCACCGAGTCGCTGGACGAACTGGCGGAACAGCTGATGCCGTACCTCGGTGAGGCCGCCCGGGCCGATGCCTTCTGACCACCCGGCTCCGCTCGCCCGCCTCGCCGGCCTGCTGGCGCAGGCGGGGGACGGCGTGCGTCCGACGCCACGCGAACTGGCCGAGCTGCTGTGGCTGGCGGGGCGGATGAGCCGGGAGGAGGGGGAGCCTGCGCGTCCGCCCGACGAGGCTCCCGTACCGGCGGAACCGCCGTCCGCGGGCCCGGCCGCCGACCCGCCGCCGGCGCCGCGCCCCGACCCGGCCGGGCCCCCGGTCCCGGGGACTCCGGAGGACCCCGTCCGCATCCCGCTCCGCCTGCCCTCCCCGACCCCGGCCTCCGGCCCGTACGCCGCCCTCCTGGCGCCCGCGCCGTCCATGCTGCGCCACCCCCTGGCCCTGCAACGTTCCCTGCGCCCCCTCAAACGCCGTACGGACGCCCCGTCCGGCCACCGGCTCGACGAGCCCGCCACCGCCGACCGCATCGCCCGCCTCGGCGCGGCCCCCGAGTGGTGGCTCCCGGTCCTGCGCCCCGCACGGGAGCGCTGGCTGCGGCTGAACCTGGTGTACGACGACGGTCCGACGATGCCTGTCTGGCACCCGTTGCTCCGCGAACTGCACACGGCGCTGGCCCAGTCGGGGGTGTTCCGGACGGTGGCCCGGTACCGGGCGGGCGCGGACGGTACGGTGCGCGGCGCGGCGCCGCCCGCGGAGGGGCGCACGGTCACGCTCCTGATCAGCGACTGCATGGGCCCGCAGTGGCGGCCGGGCGCGGCAGGGGCGCGGTGGTACGCCACCCTGCGGCGGTGGGCGCGGCAGATGCCGCTGGCGGTGCTGCAGCCGCTCCCCGAACACCTCTGGCGCGACACCGCGTTGCCGGCCTCCCCCGGCCTGCTGTCGGCGCCGTCCCCGGCGGCACCGACGGCCGCGCTCACCTTCACCCCGTACGAGGGGGAGCTCCCGGAAGGCCCGGTGCTGCCGGTCCTGGAGGCCGGGCCGCGGTGGCTGGCGAACTGGGCGGGGCTGGTGGCGTCGGCGGGCGGGGTCCGGTTCCCGGGCGCGGCCGCGCCGTTGGCCGTCGGCGTCCGCGGCGACTCCCGTACCGACGTGTCCCGTCTCTCCGCCGAGGACCTGGTCCTGCGGTTCCGGGCCACCGCGTCCCCCGAGGCGTTCCGGCTGGCGGGGCATCTCGCGCTCGGCCGGCCCGACCTGCCGGTCATGCGGCTGGTGCAGCGGGCGGTGGAGCCGGATCCGCGGCCGCAGCATCTGGCGGAGGTGATTCTGAGCGGGGTGCTGACGGCGGTGCCGGGGCCACCGGGATCGTACGCGTTCCGGCCGGGAGCACGGGAACTGCTGCTGCGCAGCCTGCCGCGGGCGGCGCGCGGCGGCACGAGCGAACTGCTGGCCCGGGTGGGCGGGCTGATCGAGGAGCGGGCGGGCACGGCGGCCGGGGAGTTCCGGGCGGTGGCCGCGACGACGGCGGGGACGTCCGCGGCGGGCGAGGGCGAGGCGTTCGCGACGGTCCGGGCGGAGAGCGTGCGGCGGCTGGCCGGGGGCGGGGCCGGGGCGGTCCCGGTGGCACGTGGGCCGGGCGCGCGGTACCGGTTGGTGCGGCAGCTCGCGCCGGGCGGCTCGACGTGGCTGGCCGAGGACGTCGAGACCGACCGGACGGTGACGGTCAGGCTGCACGAGCCGTTCCGGGAGCGGGGCCGGCGCGAGAGGTTTCTCGGTGACGCCGGACGCCTGCGGTCGCTCACCCACCCGAACGTGGTGGCCGTCCTCGACTTCGGGCTCGACCTGGGGCTCGGTGACGGGGCGCCCTACGTCGTCACGGAATGGCTGGACGGAATCGCCCTGAGCAGACTCGCGCCGACCGACGGCGAGAGCCTGTCCGCGCCGCTCATCACGTCGATCGGAGCTCAACTGGCCGACGCCGTCACGGCACTGCACGCGGCGGGCCTCGCCCACGGCTCGATCGGCCTGCCGGGCGTGATGCTGCTGCCCGACGGAACCGTCAGGCTCACCCGCTTCGAACCGGGCAGGGCCTCGGGATCGGCCGGGCAGGGACAGGACCTGCGGGCGTTGCGGACCCTGCTGCTGCGGCTGACCGCACCGGGCCGCCGGGCGCCGGCACCGGCGCCGGCCCTGGCGCCGTCGGAGCTCGAACACCTGCCGCGCTCCGTGCAGGGGGTCTACGCGAACGCCCTGAACATGCTGGCGTCGAAGTCGCTGCGCGTCCAGCGGCAAGGGCTGGCCCTGCTCACGGAGCCGCACCTGCGGCACGCGGCGGGCGACCTGCACCGGACCCGCTTCTACCACCTGCTGTCGCAGCCGCTCCTGGGACTTCCCCACGACCGCCGGGAGGTCGACCCCCTCGCGGGCGCGGTACTCGCCATGCTGCTGCTCAAGCACGGTCGCGTGGTGTCCCGGGACGAGCTCGGGAGGGGTCTTTGGAGTGCGGGCGAGGAGCCGCGGGACGTGACGGCCGAGCTCGCCCTGATCGTTTCCCGGCTGCGCGGGCTTCTCGGGCCGGGGGTTCTGGCGAGACATCCCGACGGCTGTGCCCTGCACGTCGGCGACGACTACGTCGACCTGCTCGAGTGCGAGGGGCTGGAACGCCGGGCCACACAACTGGCGGCCGAGGGCCGGCTCACCGACGCCCGGGGCATGATCGACCAGGCACTGCAGCTGTGGCAGGGGCGCGAGGCCCTCCCCGGCATCCCCGGCCCCGCGGCCCGCACCGCCCGCACCCGCCTCCTCCGGCTCCGCCTCGCCCTGCACCGCAAACGCGCCGAACTCGACCTGGACCTCGGCGACTACGAGCGCGCCGCCGTGCAGCTCGCCGATCTCCTGCGGGCCCACCCCTCCCAGGAGGACCTCCTGAGGCTGCTGCTCATCGCGCTGAACCGCCTCGGCCGTACCGACGAAGCGCTGGAGGTCTACGAGGAGTACGAGCTGGCCGGCGGCACCGATCCCGAACTCCGTGCGATAGGGCACGAGTTGCGGGCCGAGTTCGAGCAGCCGGGGGACGGGGGCGAGTACGAGCCGCCGGCCCCGGAGATCCGGGCGCCCGACGAACCGGAGGAGGGTTCCTTCCCCACCGAGGAGTCGCTGCCGTCGATCTTCGCGATCGAGGAGGAGGCGAGCGCACGCCGGGAGTCGCCGCTGCCGCAGAACGTCGTACCCGAGAGCCTGTTCGCGGTGGAGGACCCGCCGGGCGCGGAGGAGCCGCCCGAGGAGACCGGGCACGGCCCCGCCGACGCCGACTCCTCGGTGGGGAAGGAACCCTCCTCCGACACCGACACCGACACCGACACCGACACCGAGGGTCACGCCGGGTGGCCGCCCCCGCCGACCTACCGCACCCTCGTCACCTACGAGTTCGCCGACGGCCCCCGGCATCCGGACGACGTGGCGGCGCTCGGCCGTGCGGTCACCCGGCTGGTGGCGGACGGCGGGCCGGCGCCGGGCGAGTACGTGCTGGCCGCCCGCGGCAACGGCTTCTCGGTGCTGACGGAGCCGGACGTCTCCGGGCTGCCGCTGGTCCTCGCCACGATGCGGCGGTTCGAGGACGAGGTGCGGAGGCTCGGCGGACCCAGATGCCTGGTGGTCTTCTCCTGTGTGCACCAGGACGGCCGCACCGAGGCCCCGGCCCTGTCGACGGTCCGGCGCACGCTGGACGCGGCCGACGACCGGCGGGGCATCATCGCCGTACCGCAGCTGCTGCGGGACGAGCTGGAGGACGACACCGACGCCGGCCGGAGTCTGCTGCCCCTGCGCAGCGGGACCGCCGAAGGCTGGTTCCTGCTGTGCCCTGCGGCGCGTCCGCCGTACGACGGCTCGCCCGGAGTACCACCCGTGCACGGGCCCTACCGGCTGCCGGACGGAGACCTCTGGCCCGAGCCGGCGGGAGAGACGAGGACCGTCGTGTACGAGGTCGGGGGCGACGGCAGGTTCAGCTTCACCCGGATCCCCGAGGCGACCGGCTACTACGAGGTCGCTCTCACGGAGCACCGGCTGGAGCTGGACGTCTCCCAGGGGCCCTTCCGTGCCGTGGGCGAGGCACGATGGCGCATCACCGACCTGCTCCAGGTGGCCGCCCTCGGGGTCCTCACCACCTCGTCCGACGTCGTGGTGAACTGCCTGCGGGGGCGGCTTCGGTACCTGTCCGACCACTACCCGCGCACCTATGTCGGCCAGGCACAGGCCGAACTCGGGACCGGACCGGGGCGGAGCGCACCGCGCGGCCTCTCCATCCACTGGGATCTCACGCTGACGGCGACCCACGTCCCCTACCCGGTGCCACCGGTCCGTCCGGAGCGGGTCGACCTCAACGCCCGGCTGCGCCGGGCGGACGCGGTCATGTTCGGCTTCGACGGCACGCTGGTCCGGCTCCACCCGGACGACGTGAACCGGCAGATCCCGCTGCTGGCCCGGCTGCTCGGTCCGGATCCGCTCGGCCGGCCCTCCATGCTGGACCCGCAGCACGTCTCCCCGGAGCTGCGCGCGCGACTGACGGCCATGGAGGCGCAGGTGGCCGAGCGGTCCGTGCCCCTCGCCGACGCCGACCTCGCGGTCCGTACCCTCGCCGACATGGGCCTGCAGCTGGCGGTCGTCACGGGCGGCGATCCGTACACGGCGACCGCGTATCTGCGCCGGCGCGGACTGCTGGACTGCCTGCACGGCGGCGTCCACGGGCGCGAGGGGGTGTACGCGCCGCTGACGACCGACCCGCACGTCGTGTCGCAGGCCCTGCACCATCTCGGCGTGCGCCCCTCGAAGTGCCTGATGGTCGGCGCCACCGAGGCGGAGCGGACGGCGGCCCGGCAGGCCGACATCCCCTTCTTCCACGTCGGCGGCGAACCCGGCCTGCGCCCCCTCCTGGAGGCCGCCCGCGCCCTGTAACCGGGAAACCCCCATTCAGCGGTGCCCCGCCCGGACCCTCCCCGCAGGCGCGCCGCTGCGATCCCCCGGAGGATGCGAAGCAGGCCGCCGACCGGCGGTGCCACCCCGCACGGCCCGCGCACCGGGAGGATCTGCCGTGACCGTCAGTCTGGAGCAGTTGCGCCGCTGCCATTTCGCCGTCGATCTGGGGGCCGCACGCACCCGGGTGTACGTGCGGGGCATGGGCCTGGTCGTCGACCAGCCTTCCGTCGCCGCGATGAACACGCGTACCGGTGCCCTGATCGCCGTCGGCGAGTTCGCGGAGAAGATGACCGGCCGTACCCCCGACTACATCCGCGTGGTGCGGCCCGTCTCCGGCGGGACCGTCGTCGACATCGAGATGGCCCAGCGCATGCTGCGCCAGCTGCTCGGCGACAAGATCCGCCGTTCGCTGCGCCGCAAGCCCCGGCTGCGGGCGGCGGCCTGCACCCCGCACGACGCCGACCCGCTGGCCCAGCGGGCGACCATCGAGACGCTGGTGGGGCTGGGGGCGCGGCGGGTGGAACTGGTCGACACGCTGATCGCCGCGGCGGTGGGGTGCGGGCTGCCGGTCGAGCGGCCGGAGGCGAGCATGATCATGGTCTGCGGGGCCGCCGCGACCCAGGTGGCCGTGCTCTCCCTCGGATCGATCGTGTGCGCGGAGCGGATGCCCGTCGGCGGGGAGGCCGTGGACCACGCGATCGTCCAGCACCTGCGGCACGAGCACGAGCTGATGCTGCCGAACCAGGCGGTGCGCCCCCTGCAGCTGGCCCTGGACGGGACCGGGCTCACCCCGGAGGGCCCCGCCTCCACCGAGATCCACGGGCGGGACGTGGTCACCGGGCTGGCCCGCAGCGTGCGGGTGGACACCGCGGCCGTCCGGGACGCCATCCAGACGCCCCTCATGTCCGTCCTGGACGGGATCGGCAAGGTGCTGCGCGACTGCCCGCCCGACCTGGTCGCCGACCTCGCCGACCGCGGGATCGTGATGGTCGGCGGGTCGGCGCTGCTGCCCGGCTTCGACCAGCTGCTGCGGGAGGCCACCGGGATGCCGGTGCACATCGCGGAGCGGCCGGACGTGTGCGCCGTCCAGGGCATCGGCGCGATGCTGGAGGGCCGGATCGAACCGCTGGTGCTGGATCCGCTGGCCGCCTGAGCACCCGTACCGGCCGACCGGACACCGATGTGAGCCGACGCGCCCCGTGCGCGCCTCGTCACCCCTCGATTAGGGTGGACTCACCGATGGTGACGGGAGGGGACGTTCCGTGACAGCCGACATCACCATGTTCGCCGACCAGCTCGCCGAGACGGCACCGGTCCCCCGCCTCGCCGTCACCCGCGTCGGCGTGACCGGACACCGGGTGATCCCGCCGTCCGTCCTGCCCTACGTCCGCTCCGCCCTGCGGCGCCATCTCAGCCGCACCGACGTGGCCCTGGAGGCGCTCAGCTGCCTCGCCGCCGGCACCGACCAGCTCTTCGCGGACCTCGCCCTGGCGCACGGCGTTCCGGTGACGGCCGTGATCCCGGGCATGGACTACGAGGCCCACCTGGGGGACGAGGCGGCCCGCGCCGCGTACCGCAGGATCCTGCGGTGCTGCGCGAACCGGGTCCAGCTGCCTGTTCAACCGACCCACGAGCAGGCGTACTTCGCGGCGGGCCAGTGGATCGTGGAGCGCTCCGACGAACTGCTCGCCGTGTGGGACGGCCGTCCGGCACGCGGTCTGGGCGGCACGGGTGACGTGGTGGCCTACGCCCGGCGCATCGGGGTGCCGGTGACCGTGCTGTGGCCGGACGGGGCGCTGCGCGACTGACAGGGCGCGGCGGAGCCGCCTCAGGTGCCGAACCGCACCAGCCACTCCGTGTGCGCGGGGGACATCAGTCGCTCCGCCTCCCCCACCGCCTCGGCCCAGCCCGCCTCCGTCACCGTGGTGGTCATGGCGATCCGGGTGGTCTCCAGATCCTGCTCGATGAGGGAGTGCGCTTGGGTCAGCGGGCCGTGCCGCTGCACCTCCTGCCAGGCGACGCCCGCCGCGGCGGCCGCGCTGAGCAGGCCCGCGAGGTCGGCACCGCCGAGCAGGCCACCCGTCCGCAGCAGCGCGGCGGCCAAGGCGAACAGCGTCAGCGCCGCGGTGACGGTGGACCAGCGGGCGGCGGCACGGTGGGCACGGGAGGCCCGGTTCTTGTACCAGACCGTCTGCTCCAGGAGCCGGTCGCGAAGGTAGAGGTCGCGGCGGGCCGCGTAGGACTTGGCCCGCTCCGCGCGCATCCGCGGGGTGATCTGGCCCTCTCCTCGTTCGGCGGGGTCACGGGAGTCCTCCCAGCCGCATTTGCGCAGCTCGTGCAGCCGTTGCTCGAGGCGCTCGGCGAACACCGCGTCAGGGTCGACAACGTGGGAGTGGAAAGGGCCGCCGTGCGCCATGTACTCCCAGGCCAGCGACTTGAGCAGCTCGGCGACCGCCCGGTGTGCCTGCCAGTGCGCCCGGGACCGACGCCGGGAGGTGCTCAGCCCTAGGGCTATCGTCAGCCCATACAGCAACGCGGCGCACACCGCCATGACATGACCGGACGCCTGCTCGGTCAGAACAGCCGCGGTGGTGGCCAGCAGCAGAACCATCAGATGCGTACGGACGGCGCGGAACGCGTCACTCTGGTGGCGCAACGCGCATTGGTCGCTCACCTGAAACAGTGGCGGCAGATCTGCACTGGACAGGGTGGTGCTCGGTACAGGCGTCGCTGCTCCCATGTGTCCCCCCGGAATTCACTGCCCACCGTCGTCTTCGGCACGCCCACGAAAAGCCAGCCTGACAAACTAATAAGTGCGGAAATCGGATCCGTGCACAAGAGGTTGGCAGGGCATCCCTGCTCTATGGTGCACGTCGACACGACCGGACTCGCCCTATGTAATTAAGGTCCCTGCTCCGACTGGGAGTTGCGTCGCATGACAGTCGCTGGGACAACGACAATGACGGCACCCGCCCGAACCGGCTGAGAGGCACCATGACCCTTTCGGAGAAGCCCGTACCGCGCCGCGTCCCCTCGATCGCGGTCAGTCCACGGCATACCCGCCTGGCGGACATCGACCCGTACGAGGCCTCTGCGTCCCGCGACGCGCATCGCGTGATCGACGTCCCCGACCACCGTTCGAACCGGCTGGCCACGTTCAACTCAGCGACCTGAGCGAAGGGCTGGTCATGACCCGGATCAATGATGGAGCGGTGACCTGCGCACAGCATGACCCGGCTGATGACCGCCCTCCCCTGAGACAGCTGGTCCTCAAAATCCACAGCAGATGTGATCTGCTCTGCGACCACTGCTACGTGTATCAGCACGCCGACCAGAGTTGGCGGTCCCGCCCGACCTTCATCCGCCCGGAGACCGTGCGCGCCGTCGCCGCCCGGCTGGCCGAGTACGCCAGGTCCCGGACCCTGGAATCCGTCTCGGTGATCCTGCACGGCGGCGAACCACTGCTGGTCGGCCCGGCCCGGCTGCGGGACATCTGCGCGGAACTCACCCGCACCCTCGCTCCGCTGACCGCGCTCGACCTGCGCATGCACACCAACGCGATCACCCTGAACCGGCGGCACCTGGACGTCTGCCGGGAGTTCGGGGTCCAGGTCGGCGTGTCGCTCGACGGCGACCGCTCGGCCAACGACCGGCACCGGCTCGATCGCAGGGGCCGCAGCAGCTACGACCGCACGGTCCGCGGCATCCGGCTACTCCAGGAGCCCGAGTACCGCCACCTGTTCAGTGGAGTGCTGTGCACGGTGGACGTGGCGAACGACCCGGTCGCCGTGCACGACGCCCTGACCGAACTGGCCCCGCCGCGGATCGACTACCTGCTTCCGCACTCCACCTGGGACAGCCCGCCACCCAACCCGGCCGGGACCCCGACCCCGTACGCCGACTGGCTGCTCGCGGTCTTCGACCGCTGGGAGCAGCAGGGCCGCCCGATGCCGGTGCGGACCTTCGACTCGGTGCTGAGCACGCTGCGCGGCGGGCCGCCGCTGACCGAGGCGCTGGGGCTGGCACCCAGCGACCTCGCCGTGATCGAGACGGACGGCGACTTCGAGCAGGCCGACTGGCTGAAGTCCGCCTACGCGGGCGCCCCGGAGACGGGTTACGACGTCTTCCGGCACGGTTTCGCCGAGTTCGCCGCGCACCCCGGTGTCCGGGCCCGGCAGCGGGGTGTCGACGGGCTCGGCGACACCTGCCGCGTCTGCCCGGTGGTGCGGTCCTGCGGCGGCGGCCTGTACGGGCACCGGTACCGCTCGGGGAACGGCTTCGACAACCCCAGTGTCTTCTGCCACGACCTCCGCTCCCTGATCGAGGGCATCGCCGACCGGGTCACCGACCGCACCTTCTCCCCCGCGGTCCTGGGCTCGAAGCGGCTCTCCTGGGCGCAGCTGGAGTTGGACCGGATACTGCTGCGCCGGACGCAGGAGCACCTGGCGTCCGAGCCGGACTGGGCGGACGCCTGGCGGCTGCTGCTGGCCCTGGACGCCGACGCCGGGACCGCCTCGCAGCTGGACGAGGTGCTGGCCCATCCCTACGTGCGCACCAGCCTCCAGCGCTCCCTGCGCGGCCCCGTCGACACGGCCCGGTTCCTGTCCCTGGCCGTCGCCGCGGCCCTGCGGGCAGGGATACCGGCCACACTCTCCTGGAACCAGCCCGGCACCCGGCTGCACCTGCCCACCTGGGGCACCTACCGCCTGGACGCCCCAGGCCGCATCGAGGTCACGGTGGCTCCGGACGCCTTCCGGGTACGGAGCGCCGACGGGCATGGTCCCGATCCGGACGACGACTGGGTCCGGACCCGCGACCCCGGCTGCGCCCCGCGCTGGAACCCGCTCGGCCGGCTGGCCGCCCCGGACGGACCGCTCATCGACGACGCCGATCCCTACCGCGACTGCTATCCCGCCGCGGTCGCCCCGTCGCCCGCGCGAGCGGAGTTCACCGAGTTGCTGAGCCGGGCCTACGAACTGCTCGCGAAGGACGCAAAGGATGCAGAGGACGGGTACGCGGACCCGGACGCGTTCCGTCCCGCGGTGCTCACCCCGCTGGCTGCGGGCAGTGGTCTGCAACTCGGCACGCACGGGTACGGGGCGCTGGGCGTGGCGGTGGACGTGACGCCGGAGGAGTTCGTCCGAGAACTCCCGCGCGTCGGCCGCCGGGCCCGCCTCACCGCGCTGCGCGAGACGGCCGACCTGCACCGGCCCGGCAGCTCCGCCGGCGTCCTGCTGGACCGGGCGGACGACGGACTGGGGCAGGGGGCGCACGAGGCGGCGGCACGCGCTCTGACCGCGCTCACCCTGCTTCCGGAGTCCGAACTGACGGCGACCGGGGTTGTGCTGGTGGCCCGCATGTGGTCGCAGTGGTCGAGCGTTCGCGAGAGAACATGACCGGGGCGGCGCGGTCGGCGGATGCGGAACTGGGCGACCTGCTGCACTCGTTGGGCGTCCGGCGTGGCGGTGTGCTGGTGGTGCACGCGGCGCTGAGCGGCACCGGGAGCTCTCCGGAGTCGGTCCGGGACGTGTTGCTGACCGCACTCGGCCCCGAAGGCACACTGATCGTGCCTGCGTTCACGCCCGAGAACTCCGACACGTCGCGCAGCGATCGGGCGGCGGTGGCGGGCATGAGCGCCGCCGAAGCGAGCGAGTATCGCCGGTCGATGCCGCCGTTCGACCCGGACACCACCGCCTGTCCGACCATGGGCGCACTCGCCGAGTGCGTGCGCTCGACGCGCGGCGCCCTGCGCAGCGCGCATCCGCAGACCTCGTTCGCCGGGCTCGGGCCCCGGGCCCGGACACTGCTGCGCCGGCATCCGATGCGCAGCCACTTCGGCAGGCTCTCCCCGATGGCGAGGCTGTACGCCGCCGATACGCAGATCCTTCTGCTGCGGGTCGGGTTCGAGGTGTGCAGCGCGTTCCACCACGCCGAGTACCTGATGCGGCCCCGACCACCTCGGCGCACCTACCGGTGCGTGGTGCACCGCGAGGGGAACTGGGTGTCGTACCGGGACATCACCCTGGACGACAGTGACTTCGGCGAGATGGGAGCGCGGCTGCCCCGCGGGCTGCTCGCGGAATCCTCATGGGCGTCAAGGCCGGTCGTGCTCTGCGCGATGCGTGACGTTGTCGACCACGCGAAGATCCAGATGTCCGGATATCGCCGACCTTTGACCTGAAAACAGCCGACCCTACCGTGCTGCTTTCGGGCACATTGTTGGTTCCGGTCGTAGGGCGACAGGGGGATCTGTGGGCGCAGCGGAACACCCGGAGGACCGAAGCCCGGACAACCGGCCCTACTTCTTCCTGTCGTACGCCCACACCCCGGCGTGGAGCCCCGACAGCGGAGACCCGGACCACTGGGTACGCGTCCTGTACAACGACCTCTGCAGCCACATCATGACACTCACCGACCTGCCCGCCGGCTCCCCGGCCGGCTTCATGGACCGGGAGATGCGCTCCGGAGACGGCTGGCCCGAGAAGCTGAGCGAGAACCTCGCCACCTGCCGGGTGTTCGTGCCGCTCTACTCGCCCCGCTACTTCTCCAGCGAGATGTGCGGGCGCGAGTGGTACGCGTTCCACGAGCGGATGCTGAACGCCAGGACCTCCGGGGCGGCGACCGCGTCCGCCATCGTGCCCGCCCTGTGGACGCGCCTGGACATGCGTGAACTTCCGTACTCCGTGAGGCACATCCATGTGGAGCCCCTCCTGGAGCGCGGCCGGTACCTCAGCAACGGCATCTACGGACTGATCAAACTCAGCAGACTGCGCGACGAGTACGACGAGACCGTGTACGGCCTCGCCGAGCGGATCGTCCAGGCAGCCCACGAGACCCGGCTGCCGCCCGGCCGCCCCCGCGACTACGAGAGCACACCCAGCGCCTTCAAACCGCGCGGCACCGGACCCCGGCACATCCGGCTGACCGTCGCCGCACCCACCGTGGACTCCGTCCCCAAGCACCGCGACGCCCAGCCCTACGGCGACGACACCCTGGACTGGAACCCGTACCACACGGAGTCGACCCGCGCGCTGTCCGCACACGCCGAGGAGCTGATCCGCTCCCTGGACTACCGGGTGACGGTCGTCGGCTTCGACGACGAGGACCACGGAGAGGATTCACAGGAGTCCAGGAATGGACAGCCCGGCATCCTGGTCGTGGACCACTGGGCGCTGGCCGACGAGGAGCGCCGGAGCAGACTCAAGTCGTTCGATGCCTACTCCCGCCCCTGGGTGAGCGCGATCGTGCCGCGCTGCCGGGCGGACCTGCAGAACCACAGGGCGGAAGGGCGCCGGTTCGCCGAGGAACTGGAGCGGGTGATGCCGACGATCCTGGAGCGGACGCGGCGCGGTGACGCCCGGACGGCCGTCAACGGCGTACCCACGCTCAAGTCCTTCACCAGAGTGCTGCCCGAGGTGGTCGCCTACACGACCCGGCAGTACCTGAAGAACGCGGAGGTCCGACTGCCGCCGGGCCCGAACTTCCCCAGACCACGTCTGGCGGACCCCTACCCGTCATCCGCCCCGGACACGGGGAACGACCCCGGAGGAAAGGCATGACGGCCGCCGCAGACGGACGCATCATCACCTTCTACTCGTACAAAGGCGGCACCGGACGGACGATGGCGCTCGCCAACACGGCGTGGATCCTCGCCGCCAACGGCAAACGCGTCCTCGCCGTGGACTGGGACCTGGAGGCCCCGGGACTGGATCGCTTCTTCCATCCGTTCCTGGATCCGAACGTGCTCGCCGCCACCGGAGGCATCCTCAACATCCTCCAGGACTTCGCCTGGGCGGCGACGGACGGCGTCACCCGCACAGGACCCTGGCACCTGGAGTTCGCGGAGGTGGAGCAGCACGCCGTCTCGATCCGCCCCGAACAGCAGGGACTCAGCTTCGAGAGCGGAGGCTCGCTCGACTTCCTGTCAGCGGGTAAGCAGTTCCGCGCCTACTCGGGCGTGGCGTCCTCCCTGGAGTGGGACAACTTCTACGACCGCCTGGGCGGCGGCATGTTCCTGGAGGCGTTGCGCGACAGCATGAAGCAGTCCTACGACTACGTGTTGATCGACTCGCGCACCGGCCGCTCGGACACCGCGGACATCTGCACTCTGCAGATGCCCGACGTGCTGGTGGACTGCTTCACACTGAGCGACCAGGCCCTGGACGGGGCCGCCGAGGTGGCGGACAGCGTCGGCAGTGAACATCGTGCGCGGCGCGTCCGGGTACTTCCCGTGCCGATGCGCGTCGACGACGGTGAGAAGAACAAGGTCGAGGCGGGCCGTGCAGCAGCGCGCCTGAAGTTCGCGGGACTCCCGAACGGTGCGGCCGGGGAACGCCTGAGCGCCGACGAGGTCACCGCGTACTGGGGCAGCGTCGAGATCCCCTACAAGCCGTACTACGCGTACGAGGAGACCCTTGCCGTCGTCGGGGACAAGGAGGGCGACCCCAAGTCCCTGCTGTCCGCCTTCGAGCGGCTCACCGCGTTCATCACCGACAACGAGGTCACCACGCTCCCACCGATCCCGGATCCCGTGCGGCTGCGCTGCCGGGACGCGTTCATGCGGCGGCTGCCGCAGCCCACGGTCACACAGGTGGTCATCGTCTATGCGGCGGAGAACCGGATGTGGGCCGACTGGGTCAAGGCGACGCTGCAGCGGGCGGGCTGCGCCGTCACCCTGCACGACGTGGCCGCCGGACCTCCCGACAGTCCGGCGGCCGGTACCCACGTCCTGGTGCTGCGGTCCCAGGCGCTCCTCGGAGCCCGGTACGCCGGGCGCCTGCCCGGCCCGGCGGCCGACGGCGCCCCCTCGGCGGGATCGCTGATGGAGGTGCGGATCGACGAGGTCCAGCCGCCGTCCCACCTGGACCAGGACGTTCTCGACGTCGATCTGTACGGGCTCGAGGAGCCGCTCTGCGAGGCCGCACTGCTCGCCGCGCTCGAACTGCCCGCGCAGTTGCCGAAGGGCGGGCCGGCTGCGCCCCGCTTCCCCGGACACGCACCCGACCACTGGAACGTGCCGCAGCGCAACAGCACCTTCACCGGCCGGGGTTACATCCTCGAAAAGGTACGGGAGCAGCTACGAAGCGGCGTGACCGCCGTGCTGCCGCAACAGCAGGCGCTGTTCGGAATGGGCGGCGTCGGCAAGACCCAGATCGCGCTGGAGTACGTGCACCGGTTCAGCGCCGACTACGACCTGGTGTGGTGGGTGCCGTCCGAAAACGCCGACAACGTGGTGGCCTCGCTCGCCGAGCTCGGGGCCCGCATCGGCGCGCCCGGCGGTGAGGACATGGCGCTGGCCAGCAAGGAGACCCTGCGGATGCTCTCCCGGGGCAGTCCGACCACGCGGTGGATCCTCGTCTTCGACAACGCCGACGACCCGGAGGACCTCACCGGCTACCTGCCCGCCACCGGCAGCGGACACGTGTTGATCACCTCCCGCAACCAGGCATGGTCGGACAGGACGGCGACGCTGCCGGTCGATGTCTTCGAGCGTCAGGAGAGCATCGAACACCTCTCCCGGCGCGCCGGGTTCCTCACCTCCGTGGAGGCCGACCAGGTAGCGGAGGCCGTGGGCGACCTGCCGCTCGCCGTGGAACAGGCCGGCGCCTGGCTGGCCCAGACCGGCGTGCCGACGGCCGAGTACCTACGGCGCCTCACCGAGGAGACCGCAGCGGTGATGGCGCTCAACCAACCCCCCGACTACCCCGGGACGGTGGCCGCCACCTGGAACATCTCCATCGAACGGCTGAGGGAGCGCTCGCCCGCCTCGGTCCGGCTGCTGCAGCTCTGTGCGTTCTTCTCCGCCGAGCCGATCTCCTCCGAACTGCTCTACGAAAGCGACGAGCTGCTGACCGCCCTGCGCCTGACGGAGAGCCTGCTGATCGGCCAGTTGGTGCGGGAGATCGGCCAGCTCGCCCTGGCCAAGGTCGACCAGATCTCCCGCTCGATCCAGGTGCACCGGCTCGTGCAAGCAGTGATCCGCTCCCAGATGTCGGAAGAGGAGCGGCGCGAGGCCCGGCACACGGTGCACGAGATCCTCAGGGGAGCCCGCCCCAAGGGTGACGAACCCACCGACAACCGGGAGAACTGGCGGCAGTTCGACAGCATCTGGCCGCATCTCACCGCCTCCGACATCCGCAACTGCACCGAGGCGGAACCTCGCCGGCTGCTCATCGACCGCGTCCGCTACCTCTGGAAGCGCGGCGAGTTCAGCCGGGCGCAACGGCTGGCCGAGGAACTCCTGGCCCACTGGAAGGAACCGCTCGGCGAGGACGACGAGCAGTACCTGTTCCTGCGCTGCCAGCTCGCGAACGTACTGCGCTCCCAGGGGCTGTACGTCGAGGCGCGGGTGGTCGACGACAATGTGCTCGAGCGGCAGCGCCTCCTGCTCGGCACCCGGCACCCACACACGTTCATCACCGCCTCCGGGCTCTCCAGTGATCTGGCGGCCCTGGGCGAGTACGTGAAGGCCGTGGAGCTGGCGCGAGAAGCACACAACGGTTTCAGCGACCTCTTCTACGAGGCCCATCCGCGGACCCTGAACGCGGCCAACAACCTGGCCCTGGCATTGCGCATGGTCGGCAGGTACCGGGACGCCCGGCAGATCGACGAGGTCACCCTCGCCCTCCGCACCCAGGTCCACGGCTCCGACCACATCTCCACACTGTCGTCCACCGAGAACCTCGGCCGCGACCTGCGCGAGGTCGGCGACTACACGGGGTCGGTGGCCCTGCTGTCACGGGCGTACGAGGAGCACAAGCGTGTGCTCGGCATGGAGTTCCCGGGCACGCTGCGGTGCGCGAAGTCACTCGCGGTGTCGCTGCGCCGGACAGGCGATCTGGAGGACGCGCGGCGGTTGACGGCCGCGACCCTGGATCGGTACCGGTCGCAGTACGCCGCGCCCACCCCGGACTCGCTCGCCTGTGAACTCAACCTCGCCGCCGACCTGTTCGCGGCCGGGGATCCGGAAGCCGCGCGCGACGTCGCCCTGAAGGTGTTGACCGAGTACCGGAAGAAACCGGGCGAGTCCCATCCGTACGCCCAGACCGCGATGAACAACCTCGGTGTCTTCCACTGGGGCTGCAGTGCCCCGGAACGGGCCGAGGAGGTGTTCCTGAGGGCACTGGACCGCATGACCGAGACCCTGGGAGCCCATCACCCGCACACCCAGTTCTGTTCCGCCAACTACGCCATCGTGCTGGCCGAGACGGGTCGGCCCGGGGAAGCCTGGGAGCGCGAGAGGCGCAGCACGGACGCCCTGCGCGCCGACCTCGGTTCCCAGCATCCGGAGACACTGGCCGCCATCAACAACGGTGCCCTCACCCTGCGTGCTCTCGGCCGCCGGGAGGAGGCCCAGTCGCTGCATGACGAAGCCGTCAGGGGTCTGAAGGGGCTGCGCCATCAGCTGGGCGAGAACAACATCATCACACGCTTCGCGACGGCGGAGCGTCGGGTGTACTGGGACCTGGAACCCCTGGCCGTATGAGGGTGCGCCCCGCGGACGGTTCACCGTCAGCCCCACGACGCGCCCGCCAGCAGCCAGTCCAGCACCTGGGGGAGCGCGCGCAAGGATGCGAAGTGGGCCGCCTTCGGCTCCAGGACGGCCTTGACGCGCGGGATGCGTGCGGCCAGCCAGGAGAAGTGGGAGGCGGGCGAGAACACGTCCTTCGCGCCGTGCCACAGCAGCACCGGCACCCTGATGCGCGCCGGATCGAAGCCCCACGGACTGGTCAGCGCGATCGCGTCGTCGATCCACCCGTACGGAGTACGCAACGCCTCACGATAGTTGCGCAGCAGCATCGACCAGGTGCGGCTGTCGGAGACGATCCGCCGGTCGTCCTCGGTGAGCTCGGAGTACAGGTCCTCCAGCATCCGCGCCGGGTTGCGGCGGATGACCGCCGAGCGCGGGATGATCCGGGCCGCGTACCGCTCCGGATCGGTGACAACCGTGTGGAACTCCTGGACGTTGAACGGCGCCATCCCGGCGAACCAGTCGAGCCCCTCGGCATCCCGCGGCGCGAGTGCCACCATGGCCGCCGCCCGGGTGACCCGGTCCGGCAGCAGCGCCGCGCACGCGAGGGCGTGCGGTCCGCCACCGGAACGGCCGACCACCGCGAAACGCTTCAGGCCGAGGGCGTCCGCCACCGCTGCCACGTCCTCGACGGCATCCACCACCTGCCGGCCGGCCCAGCGGTCCGACCCGCCGTATCCCGGGCGGTCGAAGCTGATGAGTGCCGCACCGCACTGTTGCAGGAAACGGATCCGGGGCCGCGGGCCGACCCGGCTGCCGGGCATGCCGTGCAGGAGGAAAACCGGCCGCTCCCAGGAGGTCGCCGGCACCTCCACCTGCAGTCGTCGCCCGTTGGCCGTCCTCACCAGGTGATGCACTGTCGCGTACCTCCTTCCCCGCCGATGGCCGGGCTCGCATGGCACGAGATGTGCCCACAGCCGCGCATCGCAAAACGGGAGGTGGCCCTTGCCGCTCAGCACACGAACCGGCGGCGGGACACCGTCCCGACCGGTTCCTGGCGGAAGCGGACCAGGTCGGCGACGCGGTCGGCCAGGAGGAGGCCGCGAGAGGCGGGGCGGTCGGCAGCGGCCGGTCGTATCGGGAGGGAACCGCCTCCCGAGCCTGGCCAGCCGCCGTGGCACGTCTCGCCCCCCCCGAGGGGAGAGCCGGATGTCAGGCAAATCGCGACGAAGTGGATGAACGGGACGGGTGGACCGGTCGGAGCGGCGCCGCGGCACGCGCCGTATCGGCTCCCGAACGGTCACGGCGGCCGTCTCCCTGCCGCCGGATCGCACACGTAGCTCGTGGCCGCCGGTCCGAAGCGGCTCGCGTGGCCACAGGTGCGGGGCGCAGGGCGGCCGGTGCGTACCGCCCGCCCGCACACCGGTACTAGTACGGCAGGATGCGCCCGGAAGGCGTCCTGCGGTCGATCTCCTGCCCGCGGGGAGCGGGCCGACGAACAACGCGTACGCGGATCCGACCGTCCATGACGCCCTCCTCTTGCCGAGCCCTGACCGGTGCCTGCTGTCCGGTAGGAGGGCTCTGCCCCGCACGTGGCGGGTCCAAGCCTGGTGCGGGGCAGGAAAGTTGGCGGGGCCACGCGAAACGGGGCCGGACCGGGGCCCGCGAGGTCCCCGGGCGGTCAGGGCGCGGGAGGGCGCGGCGGGGGTGCCGGAGCCGGCGCGTCGGCCCGCACGTGCCTCGTCCTCAGGGGTCGTCGGCCGGCCAGAACGGGTGGCCCGTCACCGGCCGCGGCTGCACTGCGTGCGAACATCACTACAGGGAGCGGCACTTGCCGAAGGGGTTTGCCGGCGAGCATCGACTCCACCGTCACGCGCGTCGTCGCAGCCCTCGGGGTGGTGATCGCGGTCTCCTCGGCCCTGGGGGCGGTGGCCCGAAGACTGGGGCAACCCCCGGTGATCGGGCAGTTGTTCGTCGGCATCGCCGTCGGTCCCGGTCTGCTCGGCCTGGCCATCGGAGGGGTGTACGAGACCCTCTTCCCGGACCAGATCAAGCCGATTCTGACGTCCGTGGCCCAAGTCGCCCTGGTGCTCTTCCTCTTCCCGGTCGGCTACGAACTCGACCTCGGCCGGTTGCGCAACCGCGGCGCGGTGACCGTCGTGTCGCCGAGCGGGTTCGCGATTCCCATGCTGGTCGGGGCCGGCACCGTCCTGCGTGCCCCGGGGCGTTCCGGTCCGCCAACGGCGGTCATCCGGTCGACGCGACGTTCACCCTCTACATGGCCGTCGCCACCGACGCCATCCCCGGTGCCGCCCTCGGTGCCGCCCTCGGTGCCGTCCCCGGTGCCGGGCGGGCACCGGACCCGGACTCCGGGCAGGCCCCCGCCGCGGACGCCGAGCCGACACCACAGCCGTAACGACCCGGCGGCCGTTGCGACTCGGCGGCCGTTGCGACTCGACGGCTTTGGGGACTCGACGGCCGTTACGGCCCAACGGCCGTTGTGACTCCGCAGCCGTCCCGACACCGCAGCCGCTTCGCGGTCGGGTGCGGGCACGGCCTAAGGTCGTCCGGTGACGAACACCAGCGCGACGCGTTCCCACGACCTCGACGGCATACGCCCGGCGCCGGAGTCCCCGGTGTGGCTCGACCGGTTGCGCCGGTTCGGTTACGCCGGGGCCCCGCGCGCGGGCTCGCCCACCGGTGTCCGGGAACGCCTGGTCCCGCCCTTCCCCGAACCCCCCACCCGACTCTGGCGGCTCCTGGGCCTCGGCCCGGCCGGGGCGCGGCGGCTCGCGCGGGCGACGGAGTGGCTGGGCCCGCTGCTCGTCGCCGCCCTGGCCGGCGTCCTGCGTTTCTGGCACCTCGGCCGGCCGCGGGACCTCGTCTTCGACGAGACGTACTACGCCAAGGACGCCTGGGCGCTGCTGCACCTCGGTTACGAGGGCACCTGGCCGGACCGCAAGATCGCCGACCCGCAGATCCTGGCGCACCCCCAGGTGGTCTCGCTCTCCGACACCGGTTCCTTCGTCGCGCACCCGCCGACCGGCAAGTGGGTGATCTCCGTCGGCGAGTGGCTGTTCGGTCTCGACCCGGTCGGCTGGCGGTTCATGACGGCGGCCCTCGGCACCCTGTCGGTGTTCATGCTGTGCCGCATCGGCCGCCGCCTGTTCCGTTCGACGTTCCTGGGCTGCCTGGCCGGGGCGCTGCTGGCGATCGACGGCCTGCACCTGGTGATGAGCCGCACCGCGCTGCTCGACCTCGTCGTCATGTTCTTCGTGCTGGCGGCGTTCGGCTGCCTGCTGATCGACCGGGACCGGTCCCGGGCCCGGCTGGCGGCGGCCCTGCCGTCCGACGCGGAGGGCAGGGTGCGCCCGGACGCGGACACCGGCGACCGCACCGGGACGGGCCGCCGGCCCTGGCGTCTCGCGGCCGGCGTCCTCCTGGGCCTGGCGGCCTCGACGAAGTGGAACGGCCTGTACGTCCTGGTCTTCTTCATGGCGCTGACGCTGCTGTGGGACGTCGGCGCCCGCCGCGTCGCCGGCGCCCGCCACCCGTACCGGGCGGTGCTGCGCCGGGACCTCGGCGGGTCGGTCCTCTCCCTCGTCCCGACCGCGCTCCTGACGTACCTGCTGTCCTGGACCGGGTGGTTCCTGTCCGACGACGGCTGGGGCCGGCACTGGGCGGACGGCCGCGGCGGCACCTGGTCCTGGATACCGGCCCCGCTGCGCAGCTTCTGGCACTACGAGTACCTGGTCTACCAGTTCAACGTGAACCTGCACACGCCGCACAAGTACCAGTCGAACCCCTGGAGCTGGCTGGTCCTCGGCCGTCCCGTGCTGTTCGCGTACGACTCCCCGCAGCCCGGCCAGGACGGCTGCTCCGGCACGGCCGCCTGCACCCGCACGGTCCTCGCCCTGGGCACCCCGCTGCTGTGGTGGTCGGCCTGCCTCGCCCTCGCCTACCTGCTCCACCGGTGGGCGCTGCGCCGTGACTGGCGGGCCGGTGCGATCCTCTGCGCGGTGGCGGCCGGTTACCTCCCCTGGTTCCTCTACCAGGACCGTACGGTCTTCTCCTTCTACGCCGTGGTCTTCGTTCCGTACCTGTGCCTGGCCGTGGCGATGATGGTCGGGGCCCTGCTCGGGCCGCCGGGCGCGTCGGAGCGGCGCCGGCTGCGGGGCGCGGTGGTGGCGGGGGTGCTGGTGCTCCTCATCGCCTGGAACTTCGTCTACTTCTATCCGGTCTACACCGGGCAGACGATTCCCTACACCGGCTGGCAGTCCAGGATGTGGCTCGACACCTGGATCTGAGCGTCGGCAGGCTGCCCTGCTCAGCGCAGTGCCGCGGCCGCCGTCTCGCCGGTGCGGACGGCGCGCAGGACCCGCTCGACGGTCTCCTGCTGCTCGCCGACGGGTGCCGTGCAGCCGATGGCCTCGCGCACGGCCTCGTCGCCGAGGGCCCGGGAGATCACCCAGGCACCGAGGTACTGGGAGGCCATGCAGCCGCCTGCCGTGGCGATGTTCCCCTCGCTGTGGAACGGCGCGTCCAGCACGGTGACGCCGCAGGCCTCGACCCAGGGCCGGCTGACGGTGTCGGTGCACGCGGGCCGGCCGTCCAGCAGGCCGAGCCGGGCCAGCACGAGGGCGCCGGAGCACTGTGCGCCGATCAGCTGCCGGGCGGGGTCGAGCGGCAGCCGGGAGACCAGCCGGTCGTCGGCGACCACGTCCCGGGTGCGCACCCCGCTGCCGACCAGCACGACGTCGGCCTCGGCGACGAACTCCAGCGGCCGCTGCCCGGTCACCTCGACGCCGTTCATGGACGTGACGACCGGGGCGGGCGTCGTGACGAACGCCTCCAGCCCCTGCTTGCGACACCGGTTGACCAGCGCGGCGGCGATGAAGGAGTCCAGCTCGTTGAACCCGTCGAAGGTGACCACGGCTACCTGCATCGCCACTCCCCGCTCCCCTGGTCCGGCACCGGCTGCCCACTGTAGGGGCAGCGCGCCGGTCAGCGGTGTGCCGTGGCCGTGGGGGTGGGTTCCGGGCCCTCCGCGCGCAGCGAGCGGTGGCCGTGGCCGGGAGTGGCAGTGGGACGCGGAGTGGGCTTGCCCGCCGCCTCGGTCACCGGCTTCTTCGGGTGGTGCAGGGGGACGACGTCCTGCGGGAAGGTCAGCTGCTGGTTCATCCACTTCAGGGCGGCCGGCATCTCGCGCACCCAGGTGGGGAAGTTGTGGCTGCCGTTCTCGGGGAGGATGGAGACGACCCGCATGGGCGCCTTGACCGCCTTGATGAAGGCCTGGGTCTCGGCGTAGCCCTTCTCGCCGTGCTTGCTGTTGGCGACCAGGACCGAGACCTGGGGCACGGGCAGGTGCTTCAGCCGCCACATCAGGTCGTGGCCGTCGATCCGGGCCTGGCGGCCGGGACCGCTGCCGAAGAGGTTGCCGGTGGTGGGGTCGTCCTTGACCCGGTAGTCGGGCGACAGGGCGGCGGCCGTGGTGTAGACGCCGGGGTCGCGCATGGTCAGCTGGAGGGCGCAACTGGCGCCGGAGGAGTACCCCATGACACCCCAGGAGCTGGCGTCGTGGCCGGCCCGGTAGACGGACTTGATCGCCTCCGGGAGGTCCTTGGCCAGGAACGTCTCGGTCTGCGGCCCGCCGGGGACGTCCACGCACTCGGTGTCGCGGGGCGGCGCGATGGTGGGCCGGATCATCACCATGATCGTCGGCTGCATCTGTCCCGTGCGCTGGAGTTCGGCGGCGGTCTGCGAGACCCGCAGGTGCTGCGCGAGGTTGTAGATGCTGCCCGGGTAGCCGCTGAGCGCGACGACCACCGGGAACCGCATGCGGTGGTAGGCCTTCTGGAAGTACTGCGGCGGGAGGTAGACGAAGGCCGGGTCGACCACGCCGGTGCGCCGGCCGATGATCTTCACGGACTCCACCCGGCCGACGGCCGCCGCGGGCCCGTCGGGCAGCCCGCTGACCCTGCTCAACTGCTGGTCCCCGGCGGGCTGTACGAGCGAGGCCCCGTGGACGCTGCTGATGCCGTTCACCGAGCCGCCGCCGTTCCCGCCGGCCGCCTGGGTCACGCCGACCGGGGCGGTGTCGACGTTGCCCAGCAGCTCGTTCCAGGAGCCGAAGAACTGGTACGAGGAGTTCACCGCGCAGGCGAACGCCGCGACGATCGTCACCTGTGTCACCGCGACGGCCCCGAGCCGCGCCAGCACCTGCCACAGCCCCGGCTTGGCGAACCGCGGCCACAGCCAGACCAGCAGCGCCACACACAGGGCGGACAGCGCCACCAGCGCGTATACGGTCGTTCGACTGGTCAAACCCATGTCATTCAGTCCCTGTTTTCCCTGCCCGTGCTTCGTTGCTTCCGCACAGGAGGAGGGCGGAAGAGCCTTCCGCGTTCCGTAACGAGGGATTAAGGAGAAAGACATGACCTGTTGGGCCATGTCGGGCAGGGGGCCCGCCCCCGCGACGTGACAAACGTCATTGACACACCCGATCAGCCGGGGTTGTCATGAACACATGCAACTGACCGGGCGCCGAGCGCTTCTCGACGCCGCCCGGGCCCAGGCCGTGGACCGCCCCGGACTGCTCCTCCACGGTCCCGCCGGCATCGGCAAGTCCGCGCTCGTGGCGGCCCTCGCGGCGGATCCGGCCGCCGGGACCGTCCTGCACTGCGCGCCCGCCGAGGCGGACGAACGGCTGCCCTTCGCCGGCCTTGTCGACCTGTTCGCGCGGGTCCCCCAGAGCCGGCTGGAGAGCCTGCCGCCGGAGCCCCGGGCGGCGCTGCGGTCGGCCCTGCTGCGCGGCGGCGCACCCACGGACGGCCGCGGCCTGCTCGCGGTGCGCGTCGCCGTCCGCGACACGCTGCGCGCCCTGGCTGCCGAGGGCCCCGTCCTGCTGGTCGTCGACGGCCTGCAGTGGCTCGACGAACCCACCGCCGAGGTCCTCGCGCACGTCGTACGACGGCTCGACGCCCCGGGGATACGGATGCTCGCCGCCGAACGGGTGCCGGACGGCCACCGGCCCGAACGGCTGCGCTGCTGCCCGCCCGACACCGTCGAACTTCCGGTGCCGCCCCTGACGGACGGCGAGACGGCCCACCTGGTCCGCACCGACCTCGGCGCCGACCTGCCCCCGGCACTGCTCCGGGCGGTCCAGCGGACCGCGGCCGGAAACCCCTCCTACGCACGGGAGTTGGGGCGTGCCGCCCGGCATGCCCCGGCGGCCGCCGGGTTCGGCGCGCTGCCACCGGTGCCCCCGGGGCTGCGCACCCTCCTGCTGGAGCAGGCCCGCACGCTGCCGGAGCCGGTGCGGCGCACCCTCCTCGTCGCGAGCGCCGCGACCCGCCCCAGTCTCACCCTGCTGCGCGCGGCCGGCTTCGCGGACCCGGCCGCCGACCTCGCGGAGGCGGAACGGCTCGGCATCGCGACCGCCGACGCCGACGGGCTCGTACGGTTCCGCCATCCCGTGCTGCGGGCCGCCCTGCACGCCGACGCCTCCGAGCAGGGACGGCGGCAGGCACACGCGCTGCTGGCCCGCGCGGTGACCGATCCCGTGGAACGGGCCCGCCATCTCGCGCTCGCCCGTCCCTACGAGGACGAGGACACCGCCCGCACCCTGATGGCGGCGGCCGGTTCCGCACGCCACGGCGGCGCCTCCGGCACCGCCTTCGAACTGGCCGCGCTCGCCGCCCGCCGCACCCCGGCCGCCCACCCGGCGGAACGTGCCGAACGGCTGCTGGCCGCCGCCGAGTACGCCTGCGACGCCGGGCGCACCGAGGAGGCGGGCGAGGCCGCCGGGACCGTGCTCGCCCGGTCCGGCTCGGCGGCGATGCGGGTGCGGGCCCGGCTGGTCCTGCTGCAATGCGCCGGGCAGGCGCTGGACGGCGCGGCGGACCTGATCGCGGACGGCCTGCGGGACGCGGCCGGCGATCCGCGCTCCGAGGCCCGGCTGCACCACTGGGCCGCGGTGCGGGGCCTGCTGTGCGGGGAGTTGGCGGAGGCGGCCGAGCACGCCCGGCAGGCGGCCGTGACCGGTGACACCGGGACCAGGATCGACGCCCTCGCCACCCTGGCCCGGGTGCACTCCCTGACCGGCGACCCGCTCGCCGCCGACGCGGCCCTGACAGAGGCACTGACCCTGCTGACAGCACCCCGCAAGGACGCGGGGAACTGCGCGACGCCGGCAGCGCCCCGAAGCGACCCGACAGACCACCCAACACCGACCACACCCCGAGGAGACGCGACAGACCACCCAACACCGACCACACTCCGAGCGGACCCGACAGACCGCGCGACACCGACAACACCCCGAAGCGACCCGACAGACCACCCAACACCGACCACACCCCGAGCGGACCCGACAGACCGCGCGACACCGACAACACCCCGAAGCGACCCGACAGACCGCGCGACACCGACAGCGCCCCGAAGGGGCGCGGGGAACTGCGCGACCAGCCACGACGAAGCCGCGGCCGGCATTCGGCAGATCGCGGCACCGTCAGATGTCGCGGCGCTTCCGGCGGAGCGTTCCCGCGGCCCGGAGAGCCGGCGGCTGATCCGGATGCGGGCGATCCTCGCCCTGGACTCCGACCGGGTGACCGAGGCCCGCGCCCAGGTCCTCCCGCTGCTCGCCGCGACCGGTGAACCGGCCGGGGCCGAGGACACCGTCGCCACCCTGGTCGCGCTGACCCGCATCCAGGTGCGCGCCGGCCACTGCCGGGAGGCACTGCGCACCGCTGCCCGCTGCTCGCGCGCCCTGGCCGACGCGGCTCCCGCGCTGTACGCGGCGGCCCTCGCCGCGACCGCGGGCGGCACCCCCGAGGAGGCCCGCCGACTGGCCGCACGGGCGGTCCGGGCCTCCGAGGCCGACGGCGACCGGCTGTTCCTGCTGCGCGCCCTCGCCGTCCTCGGGCAGGCCGAACTCCTCGGCGGCGATCCGCGCGGCGCGGCGGCCGCCGTCGAGGCGCTGCAACGCGTCCGGGAGCTCGGTGAGGCGATGTGCGCGGCCGACCCGCCGCTGCTGCACTGGTACGGCGACCTGGCCGAGGCCCTGGTCGTGCTCGGCGAGACCGAGGCGGCCGGGGCGGTGCTCCACGACGCCCGCGCGCGAGTGCCGGACGGGGCGCCCGGCAGTGTCCTGGCCGCGCTGGACCGCGCGGAGGGACTGCGCGAGGCGGGACTCGGCCGGGCCCGGGAGGGCGCGGTCCGACTGCGCGCCGCCGTCGACCGGCTGCGCCGGCTGCCGCTCCCGGTCGAGCTGGTGCGCACCCTGATCGCGCTCGGTGCGGTCGAGCGCCGTGCCCGCCGCCGGACCGCGGCCCGGCAGGCGCTCGCCGGGGCCCTGGAGACGGCGACCCGGATCGGCGCGGCCCCGCTCGCGGCCCGGGCCAGGGACGAACTGGCCCGGCTGGCGGCCGGGGAGCGCGGCGCCGAAGCGGGCGCGGGCGGGCCCGACCTCACGCCCACGGAGGCGCGGATCGCCGAACTGGTCGGCGGCGGGGCGACCAACAGGGAGGTCGCCGCCGAGCTGTTCATCAGCGTCAAGACGGTCGAGGGCGCGCTGTCGCGGGTCTACCGCAAGGTCGGCGTCCGCTCCCGCACCGCGCTGGCGCACGCGATGGCGGTCGCCGTCATCGCCTCGGGCGCGGCGGCCGTGGACACCACCGACGACGACCGGTCCGGTCCCGGCGCACAGCCCGTGACGGTCAGTCAGGTCGCGCGGGCCCGGCTCCCCCGTCCGCTCGACACACGCCGTTGACGTGACATCGGCAGTTAACACACAACGCAAGGGTTCCCCCGCTTACGGGGGTGGGGCCGCAGTTCCTACGGTGATCCCGTTCCCCTTCCGGAACACTCCCCACCCCCCACTCTCCACCCTCCGGAGGAACTTCGGTGAAGTCACGCCTGAAACTGCTCGGTCTGGTCGCCGCGCCGGCGCTGATCACGGCGGTCGTCCCCGCCGCCTACGCGGCCGACGCCCCGCACACCGCCCGGGCCGCCGTCGCCGGGGACGTGCTGCCCGGCCTGGGGCACGACGCCTCCCGCACCGGCGACGTCGGCTCGGGCAAGCGCATATCGGTGGCGATCAGCCTGGCCCCCCGAGGCGGCAGCGCCCTCGACACCTTCATAGCGAAGGTCAGCGACCCGCACTCGGCCGCCTACGGCCACTACCTGACGAAGGGCCGGTTCGCGGCCCGCTTCGGCCGGACCGACGCCGAGGTCAAGCAGCTGAAGGACTACCTGCGTTCACAGGGCGTCACGGTCGGCAAGGTGCACTCCGGCAACCTGCTCGTCGACGCCAGCGGCACCGCCGCCCAGCTGCAGAAGGCGTTCGGCACCCGGCTGTCGACCTGGAAGGACTCCGCGACGGGCCGCTCGTTCTACGCCAACGACAGCGCGCCGACGCTCCCGTCCTCCCTCGCCGCCATCGTCAGTGACGTGGCCGGCCTCAACAACCGTGTCCAGCTGCACCACCAGGCGACCCCGCACACCGTCTCCCCCCACAACGGCCCCGGCGGCGGCTACACCCCGGCCCAGCTCAAGGGCGGCTACAACGTCTCCGGCACGTACACCGGCAGCGGGCAGAAGATCGCGCTCCTGGAGTTCGACGGCTTCCAGCAGTCCAACATCACCAAGTACGACACCAACTACAGCCTCGGCTCGCCCACCCCGACCGTGTCCAAGGTCGACGGCGGCTCCGGCTCGCTCGGCGACGGCCAGGTCGAGGTCGAGCTGGACATCGAGGTCCTGCACGCGATCGCCCCGAAGGCGAACGTGACGGTCTTCGAGGGCCCCAACTCGGACGCCGGCGAGGTCGACACGTACCAGGCCATCGTCGACAGCGGCATCCCGACCACCTCGATCAGCTGGGGCGCGGCCGAGTCCGCCCGCACCACCTCCAACATCAACGCGGTGGACGCGGTCTTCAAGGCGGGCGCCGCCGAGGGCCTCGGCTTCTACGCGGCCTCCGGTGACGACGGCTCCGACGACGCGGGCGACGGCGGCACCTCCGTCGACTACCCGGCGAGCGACCCGTACGTCACGGGCGTCGGCGGCACCAAGCTGACCGTGACCTCGTCCAACGCCTTCTCCAAGGAGGTGGCCTGGTCCGGTGGCGGTGGCGGCAGGTCCTCCGTCTTCAAGATCCCGAGCTGGCAGACGGCCGTCCAGAAGAGCGCGGGCGGCGGCTACCGTCAGGTCCCGGACGTCTCGGCGCACGCCAACCCGAGCCCCGGTGTCTCCATCTACTCGCAGGGCTCCTGGTCCTCGGTCGGCGGCACCAGCGCGGCGGCCCCCGAGTGGGCGGCGTTCGCGGCCCTCTACAACCAGCAGGCCGCGGCGAACGGCAAGGCCGGCCTCGGCTTCGCCAACCCGGCCCTCTACGCGGCGAGCGGCACCGGCTTCCACGACATCACCAGCGGCAGCAACGGTGCCTACTCCGCGGCCACCGGCTGGGACTTCACCACCGGCTGGGGCTCGTACAACGCCTCGACGCTGGCGACGAAGCTCCTTGGCTGACGCCCCCCGCCGAACGGCGAACCGCCCCCGCGCGGACCGGGACCACTCCCGGCCCGCGCGGGGGCGGCCGTGCTCACCTGACGTCGACGAAGTCGCCGGCCGCCGTGGCCGGGCCGGTGGTGGCGGTACCGGCGAAGACGAACCGGAAGTACCCGTCGGCCTTGGCCTTGGTGGTGGTCCGCAGCGCTCCGGCGCCGCCGCTGGCGACCGTCTTCAGGGTGGTGTAGGTGGAGCTGCCCTTCTTGCGGAACTGCAGCTTGACGGACTGCCCCTGGTAGCCGGTGTAGCTGCCGCTCTCCCAGTTCGCCCGGCTCAGCCTGCCGGTGACGGTGACGGTTCTGCCCTTCTTCACCGGCTCGGGCGAGGCGTTCACCGTGACCTTGGCGAGCCGCTTGACCCGCGCCGTGCCCGCCGCGTCGATCTCCGTCCAGTCGTCGGTGCGGTCCTGGGCACCGGCGAGCACCTTCCAGGTACCGGCCAGGCCGTTGTGGTCGAGGTCCCGCGCGGCGTCCACCGTGAAGTTCACCCTGCAGGTGGCGGTGGTCGGGTCGGTGGCCGACACCGTGCAGGTGCCCGGCGGCGGGTAGAGCGGCAGGATGCCGTCGGCGTCGTCGGTGTTCGGGCCGTGCCACAGGTAGGCCCAGGAGGCGGCGACGCCGTCCGGGTCGGTCGCCGTCCAGGTGATGGTGACGGTCTTCTTGGTGGTGAGGCCGAGCACGATGTCCTTGCCGCCGTCGACGACGACGTGCGAGAACACCGTGCCGCTCGATGCGGCGCGGTCCGCCGCCAGGGCGGCGGTGGGAGCCGCCGACGCGGCAAGGACGGCAAGACCGGTGGCGAGCGATGCGGCGACGGCCGGGCGGATGCGCATGGGATCCCCCTTCGGGATCGACGGCCCGCCGCCTCCGTACGGCGAGTCCTGATGCGGTGTCACATCTGCTGGACAGGCGAAGGACGGACATGGTTGCCCCGTTGTTCCCACCGAGTTCGGGCAGGACGGTCGGGCCCCGCCGCTCCGGCGCGGTCAGGATCTGCGCAGGACCCGGTTGGCCCCCGCCACGACCGTGGACGCGAGGACCCAGCCCACGCTGACCAGGACGACCACCACCCACTGCATGGCGCCGTGGGAGCTGTACGACCGTTCCTGCCCGAAGTCGACCACCGGAAGCAGCAGGTCGAGGGTGTACACGGCCGGCTGGAAGTCCGGGGGCGTGCCGTCGCCGTAGGGCAGTGGCGGCCAGGTCGCGAAGAGCACGGTGCCGACGGTGAAGCAGACGGCGAGCAGCAGCACCGCGCGCAGCGGCCGGTACCCGTAGCCGACGGTGAGGTCCTGCAGCAGGCTCCAGAGCCGGGCGGGCCAGGCCAGGGTGGCCCGCCTGCGGCGCTGTTTGGCGAGCAGGACGAGGCGGGCGTCGGCATCCCGGCCGTGGCGGCGGTAGCTGGCGGCCAGCTGCTCGTAGGGCTGCGGTGCGAAGCCGGCCGGGTCGCGGTCGAGCCAGGTCAGCCGGCGGTGCCCGGGCAGCGCCGGCTTGGTGCTGTCGTAGGCGAGGCCCTCCAGGACCAGCGAGCGGGGCCAGCCGGCCGGGTCGTCGCGGAGCACGCCGACCCGGGTGTGGCTGAGGTCGACGACACCGCGCGGTGCCTCGCGGGGCTTCAGCGTCAGCTCGGCGGCCGCGGACCGCCGGCAGATCAGGGCCCGCTCCCCCGCCGGGACGTCCAGCAGGGCGTTCTCGAAGCAGAGCCTGGCCCGTACGGTGATGCTGCTGAGGGAGATCCGGCCGTGCGCGGTCAGCCCGTCGCAGCAGTTGAACTCCGCTCCCACCTCTATGCCGTTGGCCCGCAGGGCGGCGGCCCCGGCGCGGCCGGTCAGTTCGGCGCCCTCGAAGAGGGCCGAGCCGCCGACCCGGGCGTCGCAGAGGTCCACGGTGCCCTCGGAGACGAAGCCGTCCCGGCAGTCGAGGTCGCCGCCGACGTGCAGCCGGTGGGCGCGGAGCGCGGTGCCGGCCGGATGGTGCAGCCGGGCCCGCCGCAGCACGACGCTGCCCCGCACCGAGGTGTCCCGCATGTCGACGCTGCCCCGCACGGCGAGCCCCGAGCCGGCCTGTATGTCGCCGCCGACCGACGCGCAGAGCAGCTGCAGGGCGGGTTCGCCGCCCTGCTCGTCGGGGCCGGTCAGGGTGGCGTCCTCCAGGTGCAGGGAACCGCCGATCGAGGCGCCGTACAGGTTGATCCCGCCGTCGCCGGAGAACCCCCGGTCGAGGTAGAGGCCGCCGCCCACGGTCAGTTCGGGGGCCTGGAGGCAGGCCCGCTCGCCCTGGAGCCGGGCCCCGCGGAAGCCGAGGGTGTCCTGCACCCGGGAGCTCTTGAGCCGGACCGGCCCGGTGCACACGAGGCCAGTCGCCGAGAGGTGCTCCTCGACGGCGAGCGACTGCGCGTCGACGGCTGCCGTGCCCTCGGGCGCGTGCACGGTCGAGCGGTCGAGCAGCAGATGCGTGCCGACGGTCAGGGAGCGGAGGTCGAGGGTGCCGTCGAGGGTGCAGCCGACGAACTCGCACTCCTGGCCGACCCGCGCCCCGGCCGCGCTCAGCCCCGGCAGGGCGCAGTCCTTCAGCTGCAGGACCCCGAACTGCCCGCCGTCGAAGCAGGGCACCTCGTCGAAGCGGCAGGCGTCGAGTCGTATCGCGCCCCGGACGGCCGCCTCCGCCAGGTCCAGGGTGCCGGTGATCCGGGCGCCGCGCAGCCGGAGCCGGGCCAGCCGCCCGGGCACCGGGCGCGGCGCGGCGACGAGCAGCCACCGCAGGGCCTCGGCCCGCACCTCCGGCACGTCCTCGCACCACTCGCCCCGCCGGTACGCCTCCCACAACCGCCGCTCGTGCGCCTCCCAGCCGTCCGGCGGGCCGTCGTCCGACACCCTGAGCTCCCCCTTCACACCAGTCCCCGCGAGCGGCCGCGAAACACGACGTTGCTACCCGACCTGCGGGGCGGTCACGCCTGCCGACCGCCGCGACCACCGCGCCCATTGCGGCCGTCGGGGGCGTCGGCCGTCCCCTGCCGAGGCCGGCCGGTGAGGGGCGTCCGCCCGGTCCTCCCCGGCCCGTGTCCCACGCTCGTCCCAGCGGCCCTCCGTCCCCGCAGGTCACCGGCGCGGGACCGTCCCGGCGTCCCGATCCGGGGCGAGGGGCTCCGGCCCGCGGGACAGCCGCTGCCAGCATGACCGGGCCGGGGCCTCCCGGCCAACTCACATGAGGGGGAACACAGATGGGACGGAGGACGCTACTGCGGGGTCTGACCCTCGCCGTGGCAGCGGTCCTGCCCCTGTACGGACCCACGGCGGTGCACGCGGCCCAGTCCGCGGCCACCGCCACCGCCACGGCCGCCGCCGCGGTCTGCGGGCACACCGGCGAACAGCCCACGCTGCGGCAGGGATCGACGGGGGATCCCACGGTCGAGGCGCAGTGCGAACTCGACCTCGCGACGAAGCCGAGCCGGTACACGCCGATCGCGGCGGACGGTTCGTTCGGCCCGGCGACGGAGACGCGGGTCAAGGAGTTCCAGGCGTGTGCCGGGCTGGGCGTGGACGGCGTGCTCGGCCCGCAGACCTGGGCCGCGCTCAACACCTGGGCCGCCGCACCGCACAGCTGTGCGACCCCGGGCACGTCGGCCACGGCGCAGGCGGCGGTGTGCGGCCACACCGACACCCGCCCGACCCTGCGCGAGGGCGCGAACGGCGTCGAGGTCAAGGAGCTGCAGTGCCGGCTGAACCTGGCCATGGAGCCCTTCCACTACCCGCCGCTGACGATCGACGGCGACTTCGGGGGCGGCACCGAGGGCCGGGTCGTCGAGCTCCAGCACTGCGCGGGCCTGAGCGCCGACGGCGTCGTGGGCCCCAACACCTGGGCGAAGCTGACCGACTGGTCCGCCCGTAACGCGTACTGCACGCCACCGCGTCCGGCCGGCTACCCGATCGACGGTCTGGACACGGCCAAGTACCAGCACCCGGGCGGCGCGCCGATCGACTGGAAGGCCGTACGGGCCTCGGGCGTCGAGTTCGCGACGATCAAGGCCACCCGCGGCCTGAACGTCACCGACGAATACCTCGCCACCGACCTGCCGGCGGCCAGGGCGGCGGGACTCGCCGTCGCGCCCTACCACTTCTACACGGGCACCGCGGCCGACACGGGCGGCGCGCAGGCCGACCGGTTCATCGCCGCGGTGCGGGCGACCGGCTACACCGGGCAGCGCGCGGGCGACCTGCCGCCGGTGTTCGACCTGGAGCGCATGGACGACGGCACCGGGCGCTGTCCCACCTACGGCACGGTGGCCGACGCCAGGGCCTGGCTCGACACGGTGGAGGCGGCCTTCGGCCGTACTCCGGTCATCTACACGCAGAAGTCCTTCCTGGACGACTGCCTCGGATCGACCACGGCGTTCGCCCGGTATCCGATGCAACTCGCCGACTACCGACAGTCGATCACCCAGCCGCCGCTGCCGAACGGCTCGACGACCTGGGCGATGTGGCAGTACACCGACGCCGCGCTGTTCCCCGGCATCAAGGCCCCGGCGACCGCCGACGTGTTCAACGGCACCCAGGCCGACCTGGACCGGCTGGCCAACCGGAGCACCGCTGTCGCCACCACCGCGTCGGTGACCGCGGCCGCGACGACCTGCTACGGCGGGGCGGTGACGGTGCGCTACGGGGATGTCGTCGACTTCGGTCCCTACTGGACCACCAGCCGCTGCACCGACATCAACATGCGGGTCACCGGCGGCACCGCGGACTACGTGAACGCCTGCGTGAAGTTCGCGAAGACCGGCACCTGCAACCGCTGGACCAAGGTCGGCCGCAGCTGGACGACCATCGCCACCGACGTGCTCGACGGCACCAAGTTCACCGTCCCCAACGGCGTGCCCCTGGAGGGCGACGACGCCGTCCTGCAGATCGCCTTCTGACCCCGCCGGCCGTACGGAGACCACCATGATCCGCAACAGAACGCTCGCCTCGGCCCTGTGCACCGCGGCCGCCCTGCTGGGCGCGGGCGCCGTGCCCGCCTCGGCACAGGCCCCCGCGGCCTCGGCCGCCGCCACCAGTTGCTACGGCGGCGCGAAGACCCTGACGTACCACTACCAGGCGGCCGCCAAGGAGTACGGCACCTACACCACGTCCTCGCGGTGCAACGACATCAACCTGCGGCTCGTCACGGACGAACCGGGCGTGTACCTGGACGCCTGCGTGGTGTTCGTCGACCACACCACCAAGTGCAACAACGGTGACGCCTACACCACGCACGGCACCGAGTGGGGAACTGTCGCCACCGACGTCAAGGACGGCACCCACTTCGTCCTGCGCGTGCACGCCTACGACATCGACGCGCAGAACGTCACCTTCCAGATCGCCTACTGACCTCCCCGACAGCTCGAAAGGACGACCATGACCTCCTCCTCCCGTCCCCTGGACCGCCGCACCATGCTGCGCGGCACGCTGGCCGCCGGCGCCGGCATAGCCTTCGGCCAGCTGCTGTTCTCCGGCACCGCGCAGGCCTATTCCTGGTCGCGCACGCTGACCCAGGGCGCCACCGGCGCCGACGTGACCGAACTGCAGATCCGGATCGCGGGCTGGGCGGCGGACAGCGCCGGCCACAGCCGGGTGAGCATCGACGGGGACTTCGGCCCCGGTACGGCAGCCGCCGTACGCCGGTTCCAGGCGGCGTACGGTCTCAGCGTCGACGCCGAGGTCGGCGCCAACACCCAGGCGAAGCTCAACTCGCTGGAGCAGTCGGACGGCTCCACGCTCCACTTCAACTTCAGCGAGTTCGTGAACCAGTCGGACGGCACCTTCAACGGTGGCAAGCTGAGCGCCTCCCAGGTGAAGGAGAACGTCCGCCGCTGCATGTACAAGCTGGAGGCGCTGCGCAAGAAGCTCGGCGACAAGCCGATCACGGTCAACTCCGGCTTCCGCAGCATCGCGCACAACGCCGAGATCGGCGGGGCCAGCGACAGCATGCACCTGTACGGCACGGCGGCCGACCTGGACGTGCCCGGGGTGGCCACCAAGACCGTCTACCAGAAGGCGGAGACCTGCGGGTTCTCCGGTCTTGAGACGTACACCGTCGACCACCAGCACGTGGACAGCAGGGCCGACCTCGGCCGTGACTGGTGGTGGGAGGACGGCACGGTCTGACGCCGCTCTCGGGGGAGCGGAGCTCCGGGTACCGCCGCTTCGGTACCCGGAGCTCCGGGCTTCAGCCCGCCGGTGAGCTCTTCGGCGTGCTCTTCGGCGTGCCCTTCGGCGTGCCCTTCGGTGTGTTGCCGGGTGTACCGCCGGGTGTGCTCCTGAGCGCCGCCTCGCAGGAGGGCCAGTCGTGGAAGTCGTGCCGGACGCTCCACAGCCGGTGGGCCGCCCTGATGTTCCAGTCCGGGTCGAACGCCCGCAGCGGGGTGCCGTCGAGGTCCCGCAGCCGGGCGTCGGAGATCTGGAACACACCCCAGTTGCGGCTGCCGTTGGTGTTCGGCAGCACGTACAGCGGGTCGAGGAACGACGCGCACCGGGCGACGGCCACGGCGGTGCCGGGATCCTCGGTGAACACCTCACGGATCCGTTCCGCCACCCTGGCCGGCGGCCAGGTCGTCATGCTCACCCGCTGCGCGTAGAGCGCGTTCCTGGTCGCGTCGTCGACCACGTTGGTGGCCGGCAGCCCGGCCAGCACCTGGAACGCGGTCACCCTGCGCAGGGTCTCCGGCCCGAAGTCGCCGTCGACGGCGAGCTTGCCCTTCGCCCGCGTCAGCAGGGTCTGCACCTCGCGCACGCAGGCGTCGTGCTGCCCCATGCTCACGGTCCTGCAGGCCGGGGAGTCCAGCACCCTGTCACCGGACGCCGGCGCCGCACCGTCGGGGGCGCTGCCGGGCAGCCACACGAAGCCGGCCACCAGCACCACCACGACCACGGCGGCCAGGACCGCGGCCCGCGGGGACAGCTTGTCGGGCAACCGGAACCGCCGCGTCCGCCCGGTCTCCGGCGGGGTGGCGTCCTCCGGTACGTCGGCCACGGGCGCCGGCGCGTCCCGGTCGGTGTCCGCCAGCGCCCACAGCCGGTGGAGTTCGCGGAGTTCCTCCGCGTCGGCGCCGCACACCTTGGCGAAGGCGTGCACCACGCGGTAGTCCACCGGGACGCTGAGGCCGGAGCAGTACCGGTGCAGGCTGGAACCGCTGACGCCCGCCTCCTTGCCGAGGCGGTCGTATCCCCGGCCGCTGCGGTCCTTCAGCATCCGAAGACGGGCGGCGAACTTCTCGGTATGCGGAGAGGCAACCACGCGTCCCCCGTTGCTCAAACCTCTACTGACGGGTAGAAGCTACACCGCGGAAATGGAGCGCGTACGTTCTTCCGCTGCCCTGACGCGATCGCCAATGCCCTTTTCAGTAAAGATATTTGACAAGCCGTCAAACAAGTACGCCCCGTCTTCTCCCCCGGCGGCCTACTTGCACTCGACCCGCCCCGCCGGGGCAGCTCCGGTCGTCAGCACCTCGCACGCCTTCTGCCAGGCGTAGGGGTCGGACCGGAGCTGGGTGCGCAGGTAGGCCGCGGTGAGGTGGCCGAGGGCGGCGACGCGCTCGGGGTTCTCGTCGGTGGTTTCACCGGCGTCGTATCCCGATATGCCGCCGAGCAGGTGCTCGGCGCCGAACAGGGTGAACAGGGTCTTGGGGGCGGGGGCGAGGTGATAGGGGTCGGCGTGCCAGCCGGGGCCGATGTCGGTGAAGTGCGCGGAGTCGTCCTTGTCGCCGGCGACGACAAGGGTGGGTGCGGTCATCGTGGAGAAGTCGGTGCCGTGGAAGAACGGCACCCTCTCGGCCATCCACCCGTTGAGGACGTCGCCGCCCCTGCCGGGTGCGGCGAGCAGCACACCCGCCCCGATCCGGGGGTCCCGCAGGTCGACTTCCGCCCCGGTGTCGGGGTCGGTGGTCCGGGCGCCCAGCAGGAGGCTCGCGGTATGGCCGCCGAGGGAGTGCCCGGCGACCGCGATCCGGTCGTGGTCGAGGCGCCCGGCGAGCTGCGGCACGGCGTGCGCGATCTCGTCGAGCCGGTCGAGGATGCGGCTCATGTCCTCGGCGCGTGAGCGCCAGAAGAAGGGGGCTCCGGGGGCGTCGGCGAGCCGCCTGGCGAGGGTCCGCGAGCTGAGGTGGGTGGGCTGGACGACGGCGAACCCGGCGGCCGCCCAGAGGTTGGCGAGGGGTGCGTACCCGTTCAGCGAGGAGAGGTTGTTGGAACCGCCGTGCCCGTGGGAGAGCAGGACGACGGGCAGACCGGTCCCGGTCGCGGGCGCGGAGACGCGGACCTGGAGGTCCACGGGACGTCCGGGCACGGACAGGGTCACCGGGCTGTACGAGAGGACGGGAGCGGGCGGGCCGAGGACGGCGATGCCGGTGTCGGTGTCGGCGGCTGCACTCATGAGGAGCGGTTCCCTTCTGCGTCCGGTCGCAGGCAGACGAAACGGAACACTGTCCCGATTACTATCCGGAACGACGTCCCGTTTTGTCAAGCGAAACCCGCCCCGGAACGACCGCGGCACCCCCGGACGCGACCCACCGGCCACCGGCAAAGACACTCCACGCGAAGATCCGCTCTCTGCCGCGCCCCTCCCTCTACACTTTCGCCGTCACACAGCGTGAGGAATAAAGTGAGAAGCGTAAACGAAATGCTGCGATCGCAGCGCCCCTTTGTTCTCCGCGCGGCGCTGATCACCGCGCTCGTCGTACAGTCGGCCGCACTCGTCGTACAGGACTCGGAGATCGACTCTCTCCGGGCGCAACACATGGACCTGCAAGGACACCAGGTCGAGGTCGGTCCCTCCGGTCCGCCCGGCCCCGAAGGCCCGTCCGGCCCCGCCGGCCCGCCCGGCAAGGACGGCGTGGACGGCAAGGACGGGCAGGACGGACAGGACGGCACGAACGGACTCGACGGAAGGCAGGGCAAGGACGGGAAGGACGGCAAGGACGGCAAGGACGGGCAGAACGCGGTAGCCACGCCCCGGCCGACCAGCACCCGTTGACCCCGAGCCGAACCCGGGTCGACACCCTGGGGACGGGGCTTGCGGGCCCCGTCCTCCGCGCTGCCCCGGCGCACCACCGGGCGCCGCCCCCGATGTTCCACGAGGGGGCCCGCCCTCTCCGACGCCTCGCCATCCGCACTTATCGTCGTCACACAGCGTGAGAGACATTGTGAGAAACCTGAAGGAACTGCTGCGCAGACCGTGGCGCCCCCTGGTGTTCGGCGCCGCGCTGGGCACCGCGCTCGTCGCGCAGTCGGCCGCACTCGTCGTCCATCAGATGCAGATCGACGACATGTGGACGCAGAACACCGACCTGCAGAGCTACTACGCCGACCCCGGCCCCTCCGGCCCGCCGGGCCCCTCCGGCGCCCCCGGCCCGCGCGGCCCCTCCGGCCCGCCGGGCAAGAACGGCAGGCCCGGCCGTCACGGGAGAGACGGAATCGACGGGCGGGAAGGCCACGACGGCCACGACGGAAGGAGAGGGCACAGGGGAAGGACGGGGGCACCCGGCAAGGTGGTGTGACCTCGCCGCCCGCCCACGGAACGGCGGGCCGAGGACAGCGCGGCGGCCCGGCGGAGGCACGGCGCCGCCGGTCCTGTCGCGACCGGCTACCGCCGGGCGCCGATTCCGGTCAGCGCCCGGACCTCCATCTCCGCCTGCTTGTCCGGATCCGCGGGGCGCCTGCTGAGCACGGTGCCGAGGTATCCGCACACGAACGAGAGCGGAATCGACACGACCCCGGGATTCATGAGCGGAAAGCAGTGGAAGTCGACGCTCTTGACGATCGACGTGGGAGTCCCGGAGACCGCCGGCGAGAGGACGATGAGCACGAGGCAGGACACCAGCCCGCCGTAGATGCTCCACAGCGTCCCCGAGGTGTTGAAGCGTTTCCAGTACAGCGTGTAGAGCATCGTCGGCAGATTGGCGGACGCGGCGAGCGCCAGGGCCAGCGACACGAGGAAGGCGACGTTCTGGCCGTCGGCCACGATGCCGCCGACGATGGCCAGCAGACCGATCACCACCGCCGTCAGACGCGCGACCCGGATCTCGGACCGGGGATCGGCCTTGCCGTGCCGTATCACGTTGGCGTAGACGTCGTGGGCGAACGAGGCCGAGGCGGCCAGGGTCAGACCGGCCACCACCGCGAGGATCGTCGCGAAGGCGACCGCCGAGACGACGCCCAGGAGCACGACCCCGCCGATCCGGAAGGCGAGCAGGGGCGCCGCGGAGTTCTCCCCGCCCGGGGCGTGCACGATCGCGTCCGAACCCACCAGGGCGGTGGCGCCGTAACCGACCACCAGGATGCCCAGGTAGAACGTGAACATCGACCAGGAGCACCACACCACCGACCTGCGCGCCTCCTTGGCGTCGGGCACGGTGTAGAAGCGCATCAGCACGTGCGGCAGGCTGGAGATGCCCAGGACCAGCGCCAGGGCCAGTGAGACGAAGTCGAGGCGGCTCGTCGCGTCGTGGCCGTACAGGCTGCCCGGCTCCAGCAGCCGCTCACCCAACGGACTGTTGTGCGTGGCCTGTTCGAGGAGCGCCGAGAAGCTGAAACCGAACTTTCCGATGATGAACACACTGATGAAGGTCACGCAGACCAGGAGCAGGCCGGCCTTGATGATCTGCACCCAGGTCGTGCCCTTCATCCCGCCCACCAGCACGTAGAGCAGCATGACGACGCCCACACCGGTGATCAGCAGCGCCTGTCCGCCCCTGGTGTGCACGTCCAGCAGCAGGGCGACCAGCCCGCCGGCACCGGCCATCTGTGCGAGCATGTAGAAGAACGTGATCACCAGGGTCGCGTTGGCCGCCGCGGCCCGCACCGGGCGCTGCCTCATGCGGAAGGCCATCACGTCGCCCATGGTGAACCGCCCGGTGTTGCGCAGTCTCTCCCCGATGAGCAGCAGGGCCACCAGCCAGGCGACGAGCCATCCGACGGAGTAGAGGAATCCGTCGTAACCATGGACGGCGATCGCCCCGGAGATTCCCAGGAAGGAGGCCGCGGAGAGGAAGTCCCCGGACATCGCGATGCCGTTCTGCGCACCCGTGAAGGCGCTGCCCGCCGCGTAGTAGTCGGATGCCGTCTGGTTTCTGCTGGTGACCCGGTAGACGACGAACAGAGTGATGACGACGAATAGCAGGAAGACGCCCAGATTGAGCGCGGGGCTGCCGGCCGGTCCGGCGGCGATCTGCCCTGTCATTCCTTGTCGCCCCCTGCCGGCTCCCGGATCCTGTCCACTTCCGGATCGAGCTTCTTCGCCGCGAATCGCCGGTACGCCAGGACGATCGCGGCCGTGGACGCGAACTGCATCAGGCCGAGAACGGTGCCCATGTTGATTTCGCCCGTCACCTTGCGACTCATGAACCCGTGGGCATATGCCGACAGCAGAGCGAACGTCATGTACCAGCAGAAGAAGAGCACGCTCATCGGGAAGACGAACAACCGAATCCGTCTGCGCAGCCGCGCGAACTCCGCGCTCTGCTGAATCGCGGAGAAGTCGGGCTCGTCCTCGTGCCGGAGCCCGCTGAACTCCCGCCCGGCAGGCCGCTCGGACACTTCGGAGGCGGGCGCCCCTGCCGGTCTGGTCACGTTCCTCGTTCCTGGGATGCGGGCAGGAGGGCACACGGACGCTCTTCCGCGTCGAGTGAGGGAAGCGGCAAACCGTGGCCCCCAGGCGGAGGAGAGTGTAGTGAGATACCGCGTACCGTCAACCGACGTCCCACTGTGCGGGCGTTGAGCGGCAAAACCCGCACGGACGTCCCGACGTGCTCCCGGAAACCGTTCACCCATTCGACGCCGTGGGGTGTTCACCGCCCCGGGAAGTCGCGGACCGCGGGCGGCTTGATCTTCTTTTTGCCCGGCGGTCACCGAAACGACCGGCGTCCGAACGGAGTCGCCGACCGACCCGCGAAATCAGGAGAACCTGTGGGTAACGGTTCGATTCGCCGGCGGCGCGGCCGGCGAACGGCATTGTTGCCGTTTGCCCCGCTGCCCTAAGCTCGCCTCGGTTCCACAGCAGTTGTCGGATCGGGACACCGAGGGCGGGCACCCGGGAGAGAACACCATCGTGACAGGTCCCTGCAAGCAAGCTGTTCCGAGTACGGAGTTCATCGCGTGACCGCGGCCGGGCATACGACCACGCGCCCAGTACGACCGTCCCTGTGGGCTTCGCTCGTGCAGTGGCGGAACTGGCGGCTTCTCGTGAAACTGACGGCGGTGCTGCTCGTACCCGCCCTGCTCGCCGTCGGCCTGGGCGTCGTGCAGATCCATGGCGACGTCACCCGCGCGAACTCGTACGCGGACCTGCAACGCCTGGTCAGGATGCGTGGTCAGCTGCGGACGCTGCTGCAGGCCCTGCAGATGGAACGCACGATGTCCGTCGAGCTGCTGAGCGCCGACACCGCCGGCGCCGTCGACGATCCCGCCGGCCTGCGGCAGCAGACGCGGAGCGTCGACAGCGCGCGGACCGCCGTCGCCCGCACGGAGAAGCAGAGCGTCCCCCTCACGGGCGTCGCGGCGAATCGTTACCGTGACGCCGTCGGCCTCCTCGCCCGGCTGCCTGCCCTGCGCGCGCAGGTGGCGTCGGGCGGCATCGGTTCCTGGACCGCGCTCGACGACTACGGCACGATCATCACGGGACTGCTCGATCTGGACCAGGCACTCGGCAACCGGTTCATCAGCCCGGAACTCACCCGGTCGGCCACCGCGTTGTACGGCCTGGAGCGGGCCGAGGAGCAGATCCATCTCGAACACGCGATCCTGCTGCTGGCCGCCGGCCGGGGCCGGCCGGCGGCCCCGGCACTCCTCGACGCGCTGCAGGAGGCGGACCTGCGCCTGCGGGACAGCCTCGCCGCCTTCCGGGCCGTGGCCACCCCCGCGGAGCTCGGCGACTACCGGCGGACCGTCACCGGACCGGCCGTCGGCCGCCGCGCGCACGTGGTGAGCGACGCGCTGGCCGCGCTCCGGAGGCCGCCCGCGCAGGAGAACGCCGCCACGTCGCCGCGTGTCCCGGTCGACAGCTGGAACCGCGACTCGGAGACCACCGGTGCCCTGGTCGACAAGGCGGCGGACGGCTTCCTCCGCACCATGCGCACCACGTCCGCCAGGATGCAGGACCGGACGAGCGACCAGGCGGGTCTGGCGTCCGTCGTCCTCTTCGCGGTGCTGCTGCTCGCCCTCGCCATCGGTCTCGGGATCGGCCGGCATCTGCTGCGTTCGCTGACCGTCCTGCGCTCGACCGCCCTCGACGTGGCGGAGCACCGGCTGCCCGCCGCGGTCGAGAACATGCGCGAGGGGCGAAAGGCGAGCACCGTCGTCGACGCCGTACCGGTCCACACCACGGAGGAGTTCGGCCAGCTCGCCAGAGCGTTCGACACGGTGCACGCCGAGGCGGTGCGGCTGGCGGCGGAGCAGGCCGCGCTGCGCGGCGACCTCAGGGACACCCTGGTCAACCTCTCCCGGCGCAGCCAGAGTCTGGTGGACCGGCTGCTGCGGCTGATGGAGCAGCTCGAACGGCACGAGGAGGACCCGGAGCAACTGGCCAGCCTCTTCACGCTCGATCACCTGGCGACGCGGATGCGGCGCAACAACGAGAACATGATGGTGCTGTGCGGCAGCACCCTGGTGCGCGCCTCCCAGAGCGCGGCGGTGGACACCGTGCTGAGGGGTGCGGTCTCCGAGATCGAGCACTACCGGCGCGTGCTCGTCCAGCCCGGCCCCGCGGTCGACGTGATCGGGTACGCGGCCGGTGACCTGGGGCGGCTGGTCGCCGAACTGCTCGACAACGCCACCGCGTTCTCCCCGCCGCACACCCAGGTGGTCGTCGGGGGCGCCCTGGAGGGCGACGGTTCGCTGCTGATCGAGATCCAGGACGAGGGGATCGGGATGAGCGCCGGCGACCTCGCCAGGTCCAACCGGCGCGTGGCGACCGGCACCGCCGCGGACACCCCCGCGTCCCGGCAGCTGGGCCTGCTCGTGGTCGGCCGCCTGGCCGACCGGCACGGCATCGGTGTCAGCCTGAGCTCGCGGCCGGGCGCGAAGGGACTGCGGGCACGTGTACGGGTACCGGCGAAGCTGGTCACGGCGCAGGCGCCGGCTCCGGCGACCGGCGCGGACCAGCCTGGCACTGCGTCCGAACACCCCGCGGGCGCGCTTCCGGTACGGACACGCGGCGGCCGGAAGGACCCCGCCGGCCCGGCGTCCCGCCCGTCGCGGCAGCCGGTCGGCGCCACCACGACGACGGCTCCCGCACCGGCCGACGACGGCGCGGCCGACGACGCGGCCCGGAAACCCGCCGCCCCGTCGTGGTTCACCGTTACCGCGACGACGGAGCCCGCCCCCGTCCCGCGGACGCCCACACCCACACCCGCACCAGCTCCCGCTCCCGCTCCCGCTCCCGCTCCCGCCGACAGGCTCGCCGCCGGGTGCGACGCGGCGGAGCCCCCCGGCCGGCCGGGCGGGCGCACGCAGGCCGGGTTGCCCCGAAGGGTGCCGCGCACCCGGTCCGCTCCGGCCGGGCCCGAGCGGACCGCCGCCGGGGACGGGGCGGCCGCGAGCACCAAGGCCGACCGCGCCCAGAACTTCCTCAGCAGCTACCAGTCGGGCATCCGTCGGACACAGCCCGACCAGACGCACAACTCATCGGAAACGGGCAGGAAGAACCCATGACCTCACCCCAGTCCCCGGAGGTGAGCCAGTTCGGATGGCTGGTCACCAACTTCACGCAACGCGTTCCCCAGGTGGCGCACGCCGTGGTGATCTCGGCCGACGGACTGCTGCTCACCGCGTCGGACCAGTTGCCCGGCGACCGTGCCGAACAGCTCTCCACCGTCGCGGCGGGTGCCGTCAGCCTCATCCAGGGGGCCGCCGACTGCCTGGACACCGGGAAGGCGCTGCGCACCGTGGTCCAGATGGAGCACGGCAACATGCTGATGATGTCCGTCCGGGACGGGTCCTGCCTGGTCGCGCTGGCCGCTCCGGACTGCGAGATCGGCCAGATCGCCTACGAGATGACCGTGCTCGTCGACCAGGTCGGCGAGCTGCTGACCCCGGAACTGCGCACCGAGCTGCAGCAGTTCCAGCAGGCCGCGGCCCGCTAGCCCGGACGAGGAGACCATGGGCACCGGTGAAGGGCCGCCCGGCCCTCGAAGAGACCAGGACGCGGAGGACGCACAGACCTTCGCCGACGTGCTCAACGCGTTCAGTTTCGGCACCCCACGGCGCCGGCGGAAGACCTCCGGCGCCGGTGACACGCCACGGCCCGCGGCGCACGACGACGAGGCCGCGCCGCCGCCCTCCGCACCGACGGGCCACCAGCAGGCCACGTGGGAGCCGGGGGCGGCGGCGGCAGCCTTCGTCCGCGCCTACGTGTGGACGGGCGGCCGGACCAGCTCGCACCACCACTTCGAGGTCGAGACCCTGGTCACCGCCGCCGGCCCGGACGGCGAGCCGGACACCGTCACCCCGTGGGACCGCGCGGTGCTCGATCTGTGCCGCGAACCCAGGTCGGTGGCGGAGGTGGCGGCACTCCTCGCGGTGCCGCTGGGCGTGGCCAAGGTCCTCCTCGGTGACCTGGCGGACCGCGGCATGGTCATCGTCCACGAGACGGCGACCGCCGCGGGCGATGCCCCGCCGCAGGCGCTGATGGAGCGGGTGCTGTCGAGTCTGCGCCGGCTCTGACGGGCACCGTGCGGGCCGCGGTCACGGTCCGGGGCCCCGTCGCCCGGGCCGGCCTCGACGGCCGCGTCCCGCAGCACGCCCGGCAGGCCGCGCGGGGCGGGCCCGTCCTGACCCGGGCCACCCCACCGGCCGTACCGCAGCCTTTACGATGACCCCCTTATCACCGCGGTGCAGAACGGAGACGCTGGGCATGCGACGGCTGGGCGATCTGGAGGCGGAGATCATGGACCGTCTGTGGAGGTGGAGGCGCCCGGCGACCGTGCGCGAGATCGTCGACGACATCAACCGGACCCGGCCCGTCGCCTACACCACCGTGATGACCGTGGCCAACATCCTGCACAGCAAGGGCTGGCTGGTACGCGAGCAGAAGGACGGCCGGGCCTGGCTGTACGAACCGGTCCGCACCCGGGAGGAGTACTCGGCCGCCCTCATGGAGGACGCCCTGAGCACCAGCGAGGACCGGCCGGTGGCGCTGACCCACTTCGTGGACCAGATGTCGTCCACCGAGATCGCCGCGCTCCGCAAGGCCCTGCGCAACGCGGGAAGACGCGCCGAGACGTAACCGGCTCCGCCGGCGGACAGGGTCGCGAAGGCCGGGCACGCGGGGCCGCTCGCGGAACCCGGCCGGCAGGCGGACGGGTGACGCCGTCGCGCCGCGCGCGAACGGCCGAGGCCGCCGGCTCTTCCGTCGGCACGGCGGTGACGGTGCCGACGGAAGAGCCCGCTCCGACGTTCGTCAGGCCTGGTAGGCCACCAGCGCCATCATGCCGGCCTCGCCGTGGTAGGCGTTGTGGCAGTGCAGCATCCACTGGCCCGGGTTGTCGGCGTCGAAGTGGACGGACACGGTCTTCTTCGGCAGCACGATGGTGGTGTCCTTGCGGGGGCCGTCGGTGCCGAGCTGGTAGGTGTGGCCGTGCAGGTGCATCGGATGCCACATCGTCGTCCGGTTCACGAAGTCCAGGCGGACCCGCTCGCCCTGCTTGACCAGGAGGGGGTTCGCGGTCGGGTTGCTCATGTCGAACCGCCTGCCGTTGATGCCCCAGTCGTACCGGCCCATGCCGCCGGTCAGCTCGATACGGTGCACCCGGTCGGCCTTCCTCGTCGCCAGCCGGACGTCGTCCGCCGCCGTCAGCCTGGAGGCGGTCATGACGACGCCGTCGAGTTCCCGCGGGCGGACGGCCGGTGTCGGTGCGCTGCCGGAACCGGTTCGGACCAGCGCCAGGCCGCCGGCGTCCTTGCCCTCGGCGAGGGCGACCAGCGGGAAGACCCCGTCCGCGAGGGTGACCAGGACGTCGTACCGCTCCCCCATGCCGACGAGCAGGGCATCGGCCTGCCGGTGCTGAACGGGGTATCCGTCGGTGTGGGTGACGGTCAGCCTGTGCCCGCCGAGCGCCACCCGGTAGGCCGTGTCGCCGCCCGCGTTGACGACGCGCAGCCGCACCCGCCTGCCCGGCTTGCCGGTGTACACGTCGGGGTCGGCCGGGACACGTCCGTTGACCAGGTGGTACGGGTACTTCACGTCGCCCGCGTCGCCGCCGAGCAGCCTGCTCCGGGCCCCCATGGCCATGAACTTCGTCGAAATGCCGCCGGAGCCGGACGGCGCGGCGCTCGCGTCCGAACCACCGCTGTCCATGCTCGTGTTGGACATGTCCATCCCGCCCATGCCCTCCATGCCCTCCATGTCTCCCATATCCGCCATGTCTCCCATGCCGTGCCCGATCTCGGCGTAGACCTCGTCGGGGGTGCCGGTGACACCGTCGACCCAGTCGTCGAGAACGACGACCCACTCGTCGTCGTACCGGAGCGGTTCCTCGGGGTCCTCCACGACGAGCGGGGCGTACAGCCCCCGGTCGAGCTGGACGCCGACGTGCGGATGGAAGAAGTAGGTGCCGGGGGCGTCGGCGACGAAGCGGTAGGTGAAGTTGCCGCCGGCACGTACGGCGGCCTGGGTGGCCGGGGGTACGCCGTCCATGTCGGCGCGCAGGGCCATGCCGTGCCAGTGGATGGAGGTGGTGGTCCTGTCCGGCAGCTGGTTGGACAGCTCGGCGGCGAGCGTGTCGCCCACCGACAGCCGCAGTTCCCGGCCCGGGGTCCGGCCGTCGAAGGCCCAGCTGGACGCCGTGACCCCACCGCCGAGGTCGAGCACGGCGCGCGCGGCGGTCAGGGTCGCGTGCTGCGTCCTGCCGGTGGTCCTGCGCTTCCTCTCGACGGCGACGACCGTCGGGTCGTCGGGGCTGACCAGGGCCGGGGTGGAGCTGCCGGAGCCGCTGCTGCACGCGGCGAGCGCGCCCGCGCCCGCGGCGCCGAGCCCGGCCAGCAGGACGGAGCGGCGGTTGATGCCGTACATGTCGTTCACGTGGGAAGTCCTCTACTCGATGTGCCGTCGGCCGGACTGCGCGCGGGCAGCACCGCTCGCGCACCCGGGGGGCGCGGCGGCGGCTCGCGGGGTCCGGCCTAGAGCAACAGCCGGGAGAGGACGGAGAGATCGGGGGGCGCACGGTACGACGTCCCGGCCGGATCGCGCGGGGCGGACACGGAACGGAAGGCATCCGACCGGACGGCGGTGCCGGCGGCAGGCGGCGGCAGGAGTTTCGCCGTGCTCACGTCCCCGGCCGAACAGTGCTGCATGGTCGCACCCCAGCAGGCGCCGCCCTCGTCGTCCATCGCCGTGTGCCCGGCGGTCAGGACCGTGCCGCGTGCGGCGGAGACGGCCGTCGAGGTCACGGCGGCCCGGGTGTGGTCCGTGCCCGCCGTCGCGCTCATGGAGTGGGCGGGCGTGGCAGCGTACGCCGTGTCGTGGTGGACGAGTACGGCGAGCGCGGCAAGCAGTGCGACGACCATGGCCCGGGCGCAGCGCGCTGCGCCGCCTCGGGGTCCGGCCTGCCGGTCTGTGGCTGTCGTCATCGCCTTCCGCGCTCCGTCCCGTCCGACACGATCCATCCACTATACCCGCCAGGGGTATATGGAACTACTAAGCGAGCTACGCACACGGCGTCGGCCGGCGACCGGCCTCCGCGGGGCACGCGACGCCCGTCATCCCGAGGCGGCCGACTTCTTGCCCGCCGGCGTCACGGCGAACCACGAGCCGTTCCTGCCCTGGCCGTTCATCTCGCCGGCCTTGGTGTCGCCCATGTAGCGGTACAGCGGCCAGCCGGCGAGGGTGACCTGCTTCATGCCGTCGTCGCGGGTGAGGACGCCGACCTTGGCCTGGACGCCCATCCCCTCAGGGGTGCCGTCGGCCATGACCGGCATCCAGGTCCGCGCACAGTCGCCGGTGCACATCGACATGTTCACCTGGTCCTTGGCGTAGCGGTAGAGCGTGAAGCCCTTGGCGTCGGTGACCACGGCCCCCATGCCGGACATCGTCCTGGACATCAGCATGTTCGTGCTGACCATGTGACCGGCGGCGCCGCCCGGGGCGGACGAGCCGCCGTCGGCGGGTGCCGTGGTGCCTGCGGGGGCGGAGGCGGCCGGTGCGGCCGCGCCGGTGTTCGTGGCGTCGCCGCCGGACGATCCACACGCGGTGAGCAGCAGCGCCGAGGCGACGCCCAAGGCCATGACGAGGGCAATGCGGTGCCGGGACACGAAGTTCTCCCTTGTTGTCACGCGGGTTATCTACTGATGTCCTTAGTACGTTCGTGGACGGCGGACCGTTCAGTCACAGGAGACGCACATGACGAGACCTTTACCGTTCCCCTTCACGACGCCACCGCCGTGAGTTCCCGTCAGGGACGCGCGGCCGAGCGGCCCGAGCGCGCCGGCAGGGCAACGCAGCCGGCCCGGACCGCGCCCGACGCCGCGAGCACCCACCAGGCCGGTTCCGGGCACCCCGTCGGCCGGCGGCGTCCCGGACCGCGCCGGTGGTCAGTTGCCCGGCGTGCGCCGGAAGCCGTGGCCCTCGCCCGCGAAGGGGAGCGGTGCCTGCGGCCTGCCCTCCGGGACGGCCGTCCACCGGCTCACCGCCGTCACCCGGCGGGATTGCGCCCGGCGGGCCGGATCGGCGTCCTCAGGACGGCGATCGGGGCACCGTCGGGCGTTCCTGCTGCGCGCAACGCCCAAACGTTGGACATGACAGGGGTCCTGTCGCGGTCACGGCACGCACGCCACCGTCAGAGGCAGGAGCGGAGCCACGACCGTGGCCGCCACCACGCCCAGCCGTGCCACGCGGTGCGGCCGGGGCTGCGGCGCCAGGACGCGCCGCAGCCGGATCAGAACTCCCGATCCCCCCGCCCCCAGCGCCGCCGCCGGCACCCGTCCCGCCGCGACCTCGCACATCGCCGTCGCCAACGCCGCCCTCGAGTGGTGCCGCAGGGCGCGGTCGTCCGCGATCATCTCCAGCAGCAGGTTCGTCTGCTCCTTGGCGTGCCGGGCGAGCGGCAGACCACGGAACGCGCGCGAGAACGCGTCCACCAGGATCTTCACCAGGTGATGCCTGCCCGCGATGTGAGCGCGCTCATGGTCCAGTACGGCGCGCAGTTGCTCGTCCGTGAGGACGTCCAGCGCGCCGCTGGTGACGACCACCCGGGCGCGGCGACCGCCCAGGCAGTACACGGCGGGGATGCCGTAGTGGACGACAGTGGCGTCGTACCCGGGCGCGGGTTCGCCGACGAGTGTGAGCACGTCCAGCTGCCGGTTCCGGGCCCGTCGCGCCCGCCAGGCGCACCGGACCAGCCATCCGGCCGGCAGCAGGACGATCACGGCGGGTGCCGCGATCGCCAGGACGTCGCCGAAGGTGGGCGGCGCGGCGCCGCCCGAAGAGGCGTCCGCGGGCAGTCCGCACGCGGTGAGCAGCCCGATCAGCCCGTCGTGCACATGCTGTTCGGCCGTCACCACGTGGTACGCCGAGAGGGCGGTGGCGACGACGAAGGTGGCCATGAGGCCCTGCCACGCCAGGACCGCGGCAGCCGGCGACCGGTGCGCCCACGAGGCCCTGGCCAGCGCGGGCGGAACCACGGCACCCACCAGGACCGCGTATCCGACCAGCCCCGCGGCTGTGATCATGCGCTGACCGCCTCTTCACCTCTCGGAGCGCCGAGCGTAGCGCCTCCGCTTCCCCCGCAACTCACCTGTTCCACGAAACCGTCCCGGTCCCGTGATCCAGGGGGGAGGCCGCGGCAACACGCCCACCAGGCCGGACCCGCCCCGCCCGGCACCCGCGACCTGACGTTCTCCGGCGTCTGCGCGTGCGCGCCGGACGGTGTCGATCGGCCGCCCGGGGTCTCGCAGGCAGCCGATCCGTGCCGGGACGTCGAGGCGGTCGGTTGAAGCCGACGCTCCACCTCTGGGCGATCGTGGTGTTGCAGGTGTAGAGCTGAACCGCCAGGTTCGAGGCACCCGAGGCACCGGGCCCGTCCCGGGGCGGAACTGGAGTACCGCTACGACGAAGCCGCCGGCAGGGGGGACGGACGAGAGACGGTTGGAAGGCTGTGACCAGTGGCCGCCCCGAAGAAAGTCACCGGCCTGTCGACTTCACAGTCAAGTCACCGTTCTTTGTCGACAGATCCAGGTGGTACCTGCCCGACGGGTCGTTCTTGAACGCCACCTTCTTGTCGCCGTTGGAGTCGCTCGCCGAGATCCGGTAGTCGGCGGGCGGGGCCGTGACCGTGAGGCCGCCACTGCTCGTGCGGGCCGTGATGTTCTGCGGGGTGACCGTCTGGATCGTCACCTCGCCGTTCGACGTCTGCGTGTCGATGTCGCCGCCCTTGGTGTCCTTCACGTGGACGTCACCGTTGGAGGTGCGCAGCTTCACCGGGCCCGTCGCCGTGGTCACCGTGATCTCGCCGTTGTCCGTGTGCACATCGACCACGCCGACATCGCTCAGTGTGAGGCTGCCGTTGGACGTGCCTCCCGTCACCACGAGGCCGGCGGGCACCTTGACAACGTAGTCGACGCCGCAGGTCTTGCCGCAACCGGAGAGCGTCAGGACGCCGTTCTCGACGCTGAACGAGGTACCGCTCGGCTTGTCACCGCGGTAGCTGACCTTGCGGTGCACGGAGGCCGTGGAGACGTCCGCCGAGGCGTCCACCTCCACCCCGCCGTTCCTGCTGTCGAGGCGGATCGAGGTGATCTTCTGGGGCACCTTGGCATCGTCCTCGAAGGTCTTCTGGTCGAGGACCGAGCACGCGGAGAGCCCGCCGCCGGTCAGAGCGGCCAGAGCCACTGCCGCAAGGAGACGCGTCTGCAGGCGTCGCATGAGGTTCCCCCGTGTGCATCGAGTCGGATCGCGATCAGTCACTGCGACCCTACGCAGCCACCGTCCCGCCCACGATGGGGAAAACCCCCCAATGCCCAGACCGCGGTGAGCCCTGTGCAGCCCCTCCGCCGAAGGAACCCGCCATGTCCACCACCCCCTGGTGGCGCAGCGCCGTCATCCACCAGGCCTACATCCGCAGCTTCGCCGACAGCAACGGCGACGGCGTCGGCGACATCGCCGGCCTGCGCTCCCGCCTGCCCCACCTGAAATCACTCGGCGTGGACGCCCTGTGGATCAACCCCTGGTACACGTCACCCATGGCGGACGGCGGCTACGACATCGCCGACCTCCGCGCCATCGACCCCCTGTTCGGCTCCCTCGCCGACGCCGAACAACTCATCACCGCCGCCCACCGGCACGGCATCCGCGTCATCCCCGACATCGTGCCCAACCACCTCTCCGACCGGCACATCCGGTTCCAGGCCGCCCCGACCGCCGGCCCCCGGCAGCCCGGAGCGAGAACGCCTCGTCTTCCGCCCCGGCCGCGGCCCCGACGGCGCCGAGCCGCCCAACAACTGGGTGTCCGGCTTCGGCGGCCCGGCCTGGACCCGCGTGCCCGACGGCGAGTGGTACCTGCACCTCTTCCCCCCCCAGCAGCCCGACCTCAACTGGCAACACCCCGACGTTCAGGGCGAGTTCGAGTCCATCCTGCGCTTCTGGTTCGGCCGGGGCGTCGACGGCTTCCGCATCGACGTCGCCCACGGCCTCATCGAGGACCCCGAACCGCCCGACCTGACGGACAGCCAGACCCCACACCCCCACTGGGACCGCGACGACGTCCACGACATCTACCGCACCTGGCGCAAGATCGCCGACGAATACCCCCGGCGAGCGCACCTTCGTCGCCGAAGCCTGGACCGACACCCCCGACCGGCTCGCCGCCTACGTCCGCCCCGGCGGCCTGCACACCGCCTTCTGGTTGCAATTCCGCGCCGTTCACGACGATGCCGCCAGGCAGGGGAGGCGATCTCGCCTTCAGGCTCACCGCACAGCTCCGCGACCGCCGGCACATGGAATATACAAAAGATCTTGTATCTTGATATACCCTTCTCGATACACTCAAGCGGAGGAGGTCACCATGAGTCGTACGGTCATCGATCTCGACGACGAGGCGCTGGAAGAGGCAGCCAGAGAGCTCGGCACCTCCACCAAACGCGACACCATCAACACGGCGCTGCGGGAAGTCACGGCCCGCTACCGGCGCCTGCGGGCACTCGACGAGGCCCGCGAACTGGTGGCCGAGGGCGCTCTGGACGTCGACCTGCTGATGGACAAGCGCGCATACCGCCCCACGAGCGCAGACGCGGCCCGCGATGACCGCGACGCCGGAGCGGACGCGTGACCGTCGCCGACTACCTCATCGACACCTCCGCCCTCGCCCGCGTCCTCCTCCGCCAGAACACTGCCGAATGGGACGCCAGGATCGGCGCCGGCCTCGTCGCGATCTGCGACCTCACCGAACTGGAAGTCCTCTACTCGGCCCGTTCCGCCACGGACCGCACCCGCTTGAAAGCAGCACTCGACGCCCACTACGCCTGGTGCCCCATGCCCGACGGTGTCTACCGCCGCTCCCGCGTCATCCAGGAACAGTTGACCGCCAAGGGAGAACACCGCAGCGCGGGCCCCGTGGACCTCCTGGTGGCCGCAGCCGCGGAAGAAGCGGGACTCACTCTGCTCCACTACGACCGCGACTTCGAAACCATCGCCCGCGCGACAGGGCAGCCGGTCCGCACGATCGACCTCAGGCAGTGAAGTTCGCGCGGTGCCGACGGGCACCGAGCTTATGACCGACCCGCCGCCTGGCGGTCAGTCCGCTGCGGCCTGGACCGTCTCCCGACACCCAGGGGTCACCGGGCGACACCACTTCCGGATCCTCGCGTCCAGCCGGCGTCCAGAATTCCACGTCCAGACGCCCGCACAGCCCACCCACGACCACCTGCCAGGCCCTTCACGTGTGCAGGAGGGCCTTCAGTCGTGCTCTTCCACCTCGGTCTTCGTGTGCCGGATCGCCGGCGAGGCGGTGACCGCGTCCTTCCCCTGTGCGGGGGTGGGTTCCGGGGCCCGTGGGGGCTCTCAGGTCTCGTCGGCGTGGGCGCCGGTGCCGACGGAGCTCCGGCTGGCGGCCAGCCAGGAGCGGGCGGGGCCGGCGGGTGTTGCAGTGTCCACGGTGAGGTGGAGGCGGGTGGCGCCGTCCAGGCCGGGATAGCTGCGCTGTTCCGCTCCGGCGAAGCAGTGGCGAAGCGCCTCCGCGACCGCTCGGGCGGCTTCGGGCGTGTGCGCGATGATCCGTACCTCGGCGTGCCCGAGCGAGGCCAGTGTCTGGGTCTCGATGTACTTCACGTGGGCGTGTTCCCTTCGGGGTGGGCGAGAAAGCCGGGAGGTCTCGGCAGGGGGTCGCGTGCGCCGTGCTGAGCATGGGGCAGGTGGATCAGGCGCATCCGGATGCCGATCGCGAGGACGATCACGCGATGATGACGAGGGTCTCCACAGAACTCACCTCCGGCCGTTTCCGGACAGTGGGAGGGCGCTTCGCCGCATTGGCATCCCGAAGGGGGACATGCAGGCCCCGCCTTCGCCCTCCCAGGTGGCTTCCCGGAGCACGGCGTCACGGATGCCGCGCCCCATGGCGGCTTCGTCGCTCATCAGGACGCCCGCGGTCAGGACGCTGCCCGGGATCGCTGCGGCGGACATCAGCCGGGCCGCGGCCGCGGGTGCGGTCTCGGGCGGGACGACAAGGAGGTCCCAGCGCCCGACGGTGTAGGAGAGCAGGATGATCTTGTCGGGGTCCTGTTCTGTGAACCAGCCCACGTGCAGCTTGCGCCCGTGGGCGGCAACCGTGTGCGGGACGACGGGCCAGCGGGTGGGGTTCACGGTCACGCGCGTGATGCGCCCCCAGGGATTCTCCAGGGCGGCGGCGAGCGGTGGGAGCTCGGCTTCGAGGTCGCGGGAGTAGGGCCACCAGGCCCCGTCCAGCCGGCCGGCGAGCGTGGTCTTCGGGGTGAGGGACAAGCGTGCCGGAAGCTCTGCGGCGAGGTCGCGGGGCGCAGTCCGGTCGAAGGTCGTGGTCATGATGCGGACCTGCCCCCGGGCTGCCCGTCGACAGCCCGGTTTTTCGTGATCGCCGGAAATGACACCCGCGTGAAAGCCGGTGTGCGAAGTACCTCCGGTGCTTTGACTGTACGCCTGTTCGGCGGACCTTGACCGCCGTGACCAGGTATTTTCCGGCGGATGCCGGATCGGGCGGCGGGAGTATCGTAAAACGACGGCGGGCTCGTGCACGTCGCCGGGCAGGCACCGGCGTCGGCCGCGAACTGCGACGACGCACGGCCGCACCCCATAGACGGGCAGACTCACATGGCTGACACCGACCTTCCCCACCCGCCCCGACGGCTGCTGCCGGATGCGATCCACCAGGCGGTCGAACCGGGTACGGCCCTGCTGCGGCTGGAGACCACGCGGTCCAGGGAGGGGCTCCTGGACGGCGCGTGGTGGCCCCGTACCCGCGACATCGAGACCGAGCTGCCCGTGCTGATCCGCGTGTTGACCGGTCATCTTGGGCCGATCACCCGCGTGGGTGTGGACGCGGCCGCCTGGAACGGCCTCCCGACTCGCCTGGTCATCGACGACCAGGTCGTGCACCTCGACTCGGACCCGGTCGGCGACAACACCGTCCTCATCACCCGCGGCCACAACGACCACTTCGCCCTGTTGGTGGTTCCCCCGGACACCACCGCCGACGCCGCCCGCGAAGCGATGGCCCGCGCCGTCCGCGCCGACAACATCACCGAGGCCGCTCAGATCCTCATCGCCACCACGCCCAAACCTGAATAGGACCAGGTCGTTGACCGGGGAGTTCACTGAAGGGCGCGGATGGCGAGACCGGCCGGACACTACGTACGCCCTGGCCGACGGATGTGTACGAGCTCGGGCCGCAGCGGCAGGCCGCCGTCGATCGCGGCTTCCTCGGCTTCGGCGAGCGCCCGGTAGAGGGAGGCGACCGAGGGGTTCTTGCCCGCGTTCTTCCCGGTCTTGATGGTGAGCTTCTTCGCGATGTCGGGTACGGGGACACCTTTGTCCTTGAGGGCGACGGCGAAGGTGAGCATGTCGTCGTCGATGACCTTCGGGCGTCCGCCGTGGTTGCCTTTGGCGGCTGAGGTGACCTGGCCTTCGAGATTCTCCTCCCGGAATAGGTTGCGCTCGATCTGACCGGCGACGGCGAGGACGGCGAAGAACACGGTTCGAAAATGTGATCGCTTCCCGGGCTCTCGCAGAACTCTCGCAGATGACCGTTCATGAGAATGACAGTGCGCGACACCTATGGCCGGGGCGCCCGGTGGCCGGCCGCAGCACCGGTTTTCGTCCGGTTCCCCACCCACCGTGAGAGTGACGTCCTCCGTGGCGGGGCTGGGCCCGGTGGGACACCGCGGCGGTGTCGGGATTGGCGAGGGATGCGAAGTACTACGGCGACCGTCTCGTATACGAGTTGCTGGAGACAAATGGATGGATCCGTTACCACGCGGCCCACTGCGGGTGCGTGCAGGACCGGCTCACCGGCCATGCCGGGTCCATCGTGCTGCCCCGGGGCAAGACCGGCTCCTAGGGGTTGGTGGGGGTCCCGTTACGGAGGGCGTCCATGGGAGCGGACTGACCACCCACGCCCTTTGGGCGGCGGTCACCGGCAGGCCCGGCGCGGGATGGACGGAGACTGTGCAGGTCATCGACCGCACTCCGCAAGCCGAGGCTCACCGCGAGGCCGCGGCGGCGAAGAAGGAGCCGGCCACAGCAGCGCTGCTGAAGTACCTCACCAGCCTCACGGCGTCGGCCGGGACCGAGTGGTGCGACGCCGAGTCGTGGCCGCGCCGGCACGCTCCGCATGATCCCCCAAACGGCCCCGGTGAAACCGCCGGGGCCGTCCTTTCAGGCGCAACACGTGAGAGTGCGCAACCCACCATCCACGGTACACCTGCAGCTGGTTTCCGACCTGATTCCGTAGGCTGACGCGGAGCACGAGCACATTCTGCTCGGGACCTCAAGCACCGGCGACCGGGCCCAGAAACCGGCACGCGCCCGGCCGCCGGAAAAGCGCTTGCTATTCCGCATTGATGCGCCACTGCCCCCGGACACGGAACCAGAGTCCGGGAGCGTAGATCGATTCGACGACAGCGGCTTCGCCTTTGGTCACCCTGAGGATCCGCAATGCGCCGCTCGGAAGCAGGTCGTACTCGTACGTGGCGGGCGACTCACCTTCGGTGATGTCGTCGTAGGAGATATCCGCAGCCGCCGGCTCCGCGTATTCCTTGGGGGGCCGGTTCTCCACCAGTTTGATGAACACGCTCATACCTTCACGATAGACCTCGCTGCTTTCTCGCGTGACATGCCAGAGCCGGCGCCGAAGACGCACCACCAGTCGGGCCGTATCGGGTCGTTCCGCGTCTCCGAAGTCGGCGGGGGTCGCCGGCGGCGCGCGCCGGCCGCCTCGCTGCGAGCTGCTCGGCCAGGGCGTTCGGCCGTCCGCCCGGGTTCACGGAAGGACCGCCGATGGCCGACACCCCGTCAAGTTCGAAGCCCCCTCATTCCAGGGTGGCAAGGTGGTCGGCCGCGCCCCCGCGCCACTCGATCAGGAAGAGGGTCGCGTCGTCGCTGGTGATCCCGCCTCGCTCCCGGATCAGGGTGCGGGAGAGGGAGCGCATCACCGCCCGAACCCCTTCCTCGGCGTGCTCGATGCGGTTGAGCCAGGTGATGAGTTGCTCCTCGCCGAACTGCTCGCCGCGGACATCGTGCTCCTCGATCAGACCGTCGGCGAAGCACAGCACCCGGTCGCCGGCCTGGAGCGTCTGCTCGCTGAGCGGGGGCTCGTCGCCACCGAAGCCGACCGGCAAGGTGGTGGTGCCGTGCAGTTGCCGGACGACCCGGTGGGTGCGAATCAGCAGCGGCGCGGGGTGACCGGCGTTGACCCATTGCAGCCGGCCTGTCGCAATGTTCAGGCGCATCGTCCGCGCGGTGACGAAGTGCTCGGGCCCGAACTGCCCGGCGATGGCCCGGTCCATGAACGCGTAGATCCCGGACAGCCCGACGTCGGTGCGCCGGGCGTGCCGGTAGGCGCCGATGGCAACGGTCGCCATGGTGGCGGCTTCCAGGCCGTGGCCCATCGCATCGACCGTGGCGACGTGCAGGATGTCGTCGTCGAGGGCGTAGTCGAAGCTGTCGCCCGCGACCTCGTGGGCGGGTTCGAGGACGCCGGCGACCGCGACCTGCGGGGTCCGATCACGTGATAGGTACACACGGACTCCTCATACGACCCGCCAGTCCGCACAGCCTCCCGCACAGCCTGACGCGGCCAACCGACCCGACGAGCCGACTACGCCAACGGTGGCATGTCACACCCGGTCAAGAGAGGCCTCTCTCCATTCCGGTGTCCGAAGAGCGGCTCCCGATCTCGCTGCCCGAGTGGCCCCGAAACACCGACACCCTGCCCACAACAAGCACGGTCACCGCCGTGACTCCCTCCACTGTCGACCCGCGTGCCGCCAGTCCGCCTGCCGGGCCCGCAAGCGGATACGCGAAGGCGTCACGCGCCCGGCCGCTGTTGCGGATCCCGGTACCGGCACCGTGGCTGTGGCCCGGGACAACGCGCCGTTGATCACGTCCACGGCCACGATGACGGGTTGACGTACGTCATCCGTCCTCCGCGCCGTCCTCGTCGTCGAGTCCAGCCGCGTCGGGGTCGCGCGAGGGCCGCAGGCTGCCGCCGGCCCGGAGGCTGGCGGTGAAGCTGTAGCAGCCCAGGACGTTCACATTCATGTGCTTGAGCGGGGCCGCAGAACGACGACGTTCAAAACGACACCCAACGAGCCCGACTGATCTTCCGTCCCGTCCCCATATGCCTGGTGCGTGGTGCCCTTCCTGCCGTGGCGATGTCGCGGGCGAGCTTGTGCCGGGACCCCCGGACGGTGAAGGGAGTCGCGCGGGGTGCCGGGCACCACCTGGCGGGTGAGCGCCTCGTAGTTCGGGTTGATGACCGGCGTCATACCGATGTCGCACCCAGCCGGACAAACCCGTTTCCCCCCTCGCCGACCGGCCACGTCGGCAACGGCACGATCCAGGCGAGCCCGGTCACCACCACACCGCGCCTACCCTGCTACACCCCTGGGCAGAGTGGATGACTCGGCGCCGGAGCGACCCCTTCCGGTTTACCCGCGTCCAGCCGGCGTCCGGAATCCACCGCCCAACCGCCCACAGGAGCCGTGCACCGCACGTCCAACCGCTGAGAACTGGAACATCCTTGCAGGTCAGGAGCGTTCGCACTACCGATGTCGGCAACGCGGTGGAAGTCACGCGCAGCGGATTCAGTCCGCTCAGGCGAAGTTGACGATCCGACAGGGCAAAATGAACGTTTTCACAGGCCAGGGACCTGCACTGGTGGGGCGGGTGGGACTCGAACCCACGGCCGACGGATTATGAGTCCGCTGCTCTAACCGGCTGAGCTACCGCCCCATAGCGGCGTGTCGCGTACAAGTGTGCGCGCCGTCTGCCGCAGCATAGCCGCTCATACGATCTCCTGCCTCGGCTGGTCGGCTTCTGCGGACAGTCACGACCTTCAGGACATCGGTGCAGGCCCGGCGGTTCCCGCGGGCATGAAAAAGGACCCCGGAAGGGGTCCTCGTTCAGCATGCTCCCCCGACTGGACTCGAACCAGTAACCTGCCGGTTAACAGCCGGCTGCTCTGCCAATTGAGCTACGGAGGACCGAGCTCCCCCGACTGGACTCGAACCAGTAACCTGCCGGTTAACAGCCGGCTGCTCTGCCAATTGAGCTACGGAGGAATGCCTCGTTGCATCGAACGTAGCTCCCTGGGTATTCGCCAGGGGGCGCCCGCTCGCTGCGACACATACATTAGCGCAAGCAGGGGGGTGCTCCGCCAATCGGTACTCCCCCACGTCGGAAGGGTGGCACCGCCATGCGCTACAAGCTCACGTTCGCCGTCGGGCTCGCTCTCGGTTACGTGCTCGGCACGCGGGCCGGACGAGAGCGCTACGAACAGCTGAAGAAGTCCGCCCGCCAGGTCGCCCAGAACCCGGCCGTCCGCAACACCGCGGAGACCGCCGCCCAGCAGGGCCGCGTCTACGCCGGCAAGGCCATCCACTCGGTGAGCGAGAAGGTCGGCGACCGCATGCCCGACTCGGTCGCGTCCCGCGTCCGCTCCCTCCGCGAACGCAACACGAACGGCGCAGCCGGCGACGACTGGGGCACCAGCAACACCTGACGACCCTTTCGGGCGTCGGCCGGGCACCTCCGCCCAAGGGGCGCGGGGAACTGCGCGACCGGCCACGGCGCGCCCGCAGTCGCCCGCCCCCACCAGGCACCCACCCCCAGAAGGTGCCCGTCGGCCGAACCACAGCGGTGCGTGCGGCAGAATTTCGGTCATGGGGATAGTCGCCGGGTTGGACAGCTCACCCGATTTCACTCGCATCGTGGTCTGCGACACGGACACGGGTGCGGTGCTCCGCCAGGGGTACGCACCGCACCCGGTCGACACGCCGGACGGCGCGGCGCGCCCCAGTGACGTCGACCCGCAGGCCTGGCTGCTCTCCCTCGGCGAGGCCGCCGGCGGCGGGCTCCTGGAGGGCGTGCAGGCCATCGGCGTGTCCGCGCAGCAGAACGCGCTGATCCCGCTGGACGCCCAGGGCAACACCGTCCGCCCCGCGATGGTCGGCGGCGACAAGCGCGCCCAGGTGGCGGCCGCCGATCTCATCGACGCACTGGGCGGCCGGGAGGCCTGGACGCAGGCGGTGGGGTGCGTGCCGCAGGCCGCGCAGCCCGTCACCAAGCTGCGCTGGCTGGCGAAGACCGAGCCGGAGAACGCCCGGCGGACCGCCGTACTGCTGCAGGCCCACGACTGGCTGGTGTGGCAGCTGCTCGGGCGGCCGGTGCGGCGGACCACCGATCGCGGCGGGGCCTCCGGGACCGGGTACTGGTCGGCGGCCACCGGCGGCTACCGGCCCGACCTCGTCGAACTCGCCCTGGGGCACCAGGCGATGCTGCCCGAGGTGATCGGCCCGTCCGACGCGGCCGGTACCACCCCGGAGGGGCTGCTGATCTCCGCCGGGACCGGCGAGACCATGGCCGCCGCCTTCGGGCTGGGGCTCGGGTTCGGGGACGCCGTGGTGTCGCTCGGCGCCTCGGGTTCGGTGATGGCCGTGCACACCGAGGCGCTCACCGACACCTCCGGGATGATCACCTCGCTCGCCGACGCCACCGGCATGCACCTGCCGGTCGTCACCACCCTCAACGCCGTACGGGCCCTGCGCGGCACCGCCGAGCTGCTCGGGCTCCCCGATCTGGAGGCCCTGTCCGACCTGGCGATGAAGTCCACGCCCGGCTCGCACGGGCTGGTCATGCTGCCGTACCTGGAGGGCGAGCGGACGCCGAACCTGCCGCACACCGCGGGGACGCTGGCCGGGCTGCGCCGGGAGTCGATGAAGGCCGAGCACCTCGCGCGGGCCGCCTTCGAGGGCATGCTGTGCGGGCTCGCCGACGCGCTGGACGTGCTGCGCGGCCGGGGTGTCGAGGTGCGGCGGATCTTCCTGCTGGGGCAGGCCGCGGAACTGCCCGCCGTGCAGGCGGCGGCGCCGATGCTGTTCGGCGCGCAGGTCGTCGTACCGCAGCCGGCGGACTACGCGGCGATCGGGGCCGCGCGGCAGGCGGCCTGGGCGCTCGGGGTCTCGCAGGGGACGCTGGACCCGCGCACGCCGCCGGTGTGGCAGGGCGCGGCGGCGCAGGTCCTGGAGCCCGGGGACGAGCTGGCGGTCGGGCAGGCGGTGCGGCAGCAGTTCGTCTCGGTGCGGGAGCAGACCCATCCGGGGGCGTTCCGGGCGTAAACCCCGCGAAGCGTACGGCCGCGCACGTCCCCGTGCGTCAGCTGTCGGGTTAATCGGTTGAGGTAACGCGGGTGGAGTGTCGGACGATAGGGGCCTAGGGCAAACACCCCGCCCTTCGGGCAGGCGACCCCGCCCACCCCACCGCCGACTCCGAGAGACGTAGCGTGCTCATACGACTTCTGCGGACCTATCTCAGGCCCTACAGGAAACCCATCTCCATCCTGGTGCTGCTGCAGTTCCTGCAGACCTGCGCCACTCTCTACCTGCCCACGCTCAACGCGCACATCATCGACAACGGCGTCGTGAAGGGGGACACGGACTACATCCTGTCCTTCGGCGCCCTGATGATCGGCATCTCGCTCGCTCAGGTGGTGTGCAACGTCGGTGCCGTCTACTACGGCGCCAGGACCGCGTCCGCCCTCGGCCGGGACGTGCGTGCCGCCGTCTTCGACCGGGTGCAGTCCTTCTCCGCACGTGAGGTGGGTCACTTCGGGGCACCCTCGCTCATCACCCGTACGACCAACGACGTACAGCAGGTCCAGATGCTGGTCCTGATGGCGTTCACCCTGATGGCGTCGGCGCCCATCATGTGTGTCGGTGGCATCGTGCTCGCCCTCGGCCTGGACGTTCCGCTGTCCGGGGTGCTGGTCGCCGTCGTACCCGTGCTCGGTGTCTCGGTGACCCTGATCGTGCGCCGGCTGCGCCCGCTCTTCCGGGCCATGCAGGTGCGGCTCGACACCGTGAACCGGGTGCTGCGCGAGCAGATCACCGGCAACCGGGTGATCCGCGCGTTCGTCCGCGACGAGTACGAGCAGGGCCGGTTCGGGAAGGCCAACAGGGACCTGACCGAGATGCAGCTGGCCACCGGCAACATGCTCGCCCTGATGTTCCCGATCGTCATGACGACGGTGAACGTGTCGTCGATCGCGGTGGTGTGGTTCGGCGCCCACCGGATCGACAGCGGCCAGATGGCGATCGGTGACCTGACCGCCTTCCTCGCCTACCTCATGCAGATCGTGATGTCCGTGATGATGGCCACCTTCATGTTCATGATGGTGCCGCGCGCGGAGGTCTGCGCCGAGCGCATCGAGGAGGTCCTGGACACCGAGTCCAGCGTCGTCCCGCCGCTCGCGCCCGTCACCGAGCTGCGCCGGCACGGCCATCTGGAGATCCGGGCCGCCGGGTTCCGCTACCCGGGTGCCGAGGAGCCGGTGCTCAAGGCCGTCGACCTGGTCGCCCGGCCCGGCGAGGTGACCGCCGTGATCGGCTCCACCGGCAGCGGCAAGTCCACCCTGCTCGGGCTGGTCGCGCGCCTCTTCGACGCCACCGACGGCCAGGTCCTCGTGGACGGCGAGGACGTCTCCGGCCTCGACCCGAAGCTGCTCGCCCAGACGGTCGGCATGGTCCCGCAGAAGCCGTACCTGTTCGCCGGCACCGTGGCGACCAACCTGCGTTACGGCAACCCGCACGCCACCGACGAGGAGTTGTGGCACGCGCTGGAGGTGGCGCAGGCCAAGGGCTTCGTGGCGAAGCTGGAGGGCGGGCTGAACGCGCCCATCGCCCAGGGCGGCACCAACGTCTCCGGCGGCCAGCGCCAGCGCCTCGCCATCGCCCGGACGCTCGTGCAGCGCCCGGAGATCTACCTCTTCGACGACTCCTTCTCCGCCCTCGACTACGCGACCGACGCCGCGCTGCGCGCCGCGCTCGCCCAGGAGACGGCCGAGGCTACCGTCGTCATCGTCGCCCAGCGGGTGGCGACCATCAGGGACGCCGACCGCATCGTCGTCCTCGACGAGGGACGCGTCGTCGGCACCGGCCGCCACCACGAACTCATGGCCGGCAACGAGACCTACCGGGAGATCGTGCTCTCCCAGCTGACGGAAGCGGAGGCCGCCTGATGGCCGGGCCCATGGGACGCATGATGGCCGGGGGCGGCCCCGACTCGCGCTCGCTGGACTTCAAGAACTCGGGCAAACGGCTCCTCGCCCGGTTCAAACCCGAACGGCTCACGATCTACCTGCTGCTGTTCTGCGTGGTCGCGAGCGTCACCCTCAACGTGATCGGCCCCAAGATCCTCGGCCGGGCCACCGACCTGGTCTTCGCCGGCGTCATCGGCAAGCAGATGCCTGCCGGGACCACCAAGGAGCAGGTCCTGGCGGGCATGCACGAACGCGGCCAGGACACGGTCGCCGACATGCTCAGGAGCACCGACTTCACACCCGGCAAGGGCATCGACTTCGACCAGGTCGGCAACGTCCTGCTCTTCGCGCTCTGCACCTACGTCGTCGCCGGCCTGCTGATGGCGGTGGCGACCCGGCTCGTCAACCGGTCCGTCAACCGCACGATGTACCGGCTGCGCGAGGACGTCCAGGCGAAGCTGTCCCGCCTGCCGCTCTCCTACTTCGACAAGCGGCAGCGCGGCGAGGTGCTCTCCCGCGCCACCAACGACATCGACAACATCGGCCAGACCCTCCAGCAGTCGATGGGCCAGCTCATCAACTCGCTGCTCACCATCATCGGCGTGCTCGCGGTGATGTTCTGGGTCTCCTGGATCCTGGCGCTGGTCGCCCTGGTCACCGTGCCGCTGTCCTTCCTGGTCGCCACCCGCATCGGCAAGCGCTCGCAGCCGCACTTCGTGCAGCAGTGGCGCTCCACCGGCAAGCTGAACGCCCACGTCGAGGAGATGTACACCGGGCACACCCTGGTGAAGGTGTTCGGCCGGCAGGAGGAGTCGGCGCAGCAGTTCGCCGAGCAGAACGACGCGCTGTACGAGGCCGGGTTCAAGGCGCAGTTCAACAGCGGTGTGATGCAGCCGCTGATGATGTTCGTGTCGAACCTGAACTACGTGCTGGTGGCGGTCGTCGGCGGTCTGCGGGTCGCGTCCGGCGCGCTGTCCATCGGTGACGTCCAGGCCTTCATCCAGTACTCCCGGCAGTTCTCGATGCCGCTGACCCAGGTCGCCTCCATGGCCAACCTGGTGCAGTCCGGTGTGGCCTCCGCCGAGCGGATCTTCGAACTCCTCGACGCGGAGGAGCAGGAGGCCGACCCGGTCCCCGGCGAGCGCCCCGCCGAACTGCGCGGCCGGGTCGCCCTGGAGCACGTCTCCTTCCGGTACGACCCGGAGAAGCCGCTCATCGAGGACCTCTCCCTCACGGTGGAACCGGGCCACACGGTCGCCATCGTCGGCCCGACCGGCGCCGGCAAGACGACGCTCGTGAACCTGCTGATGCGGTTCTACGACGTCTCCGGCGGCCGGATCACCCTCGATGGCGTCGACATCAGCCACATGTCCCGGGACGACCTCCGCTCCGGAATCGGCATGGTGCTCCAGGACACCTGGCTGTTCGGCGGCTCCATCGCGGACAACATCGCGTACGGTGCCTCGCGCGAGGTCACCCGCGGCGAGATCGAGGAGGCGGCGCGGGCGGCCCACGCGGACCGGTTCGTCCGTACGCTCCCCGACGGCTACGACACGGTCATCGACGACGAGGGCACGGGCGTCAGCGCCGGTGAGAAGCAGCTCATCACCATCGCGCGCGCGTTCCTGTCCGACCCGACGATCCTCGTCCTCGACGAGGCGACGTCGTCGGTCGACACCCGTACGGAAGTCCTCATCCAGAAGGCGATGGCCAAACTGGCGGACGGCCGGACGTCGTTCGTCATCGCCCACCGGCTCTCCACGATCCGGGACGCGGACACCATCCTCGTGATGGAGAACGGCTCGATCGTGGAACAGGGCGCGCACGCCGAGCTGCTGGCGGCGGACGGGGCGTACGCCCGGCTGTACAAGGCGCAGTTCGCGCAGGCGGTGGCCGAGGTGGACTGACGCGGGTGCGGCACGGGTGGGGACGCTCACCGGCGCTTGCCGGGTGCCTCCCCCAGCCTTCGGCGGGGGTACCCCCAGCGCCCACCCGTGCCGCCCTGCGGCACGCCTGCCCGCAGCTGGGTAGCTGTGAAGCGCCCCGTAAGGGGCGCTGTGGGTCCCCCCGGCCGAAGGCTGGGGGGAACTGCGCGAGCGACCCCCACGCGCCCGCCCCCGGCGTCAGTCCAGGTAGCCCCGAAGCTGATCCGCGAAGGCGTGGTCCCGCAGCTTGTTGAGCGTCTTCGACTCGATCTGCCGGATCCGCTCCCGCGTCACACCGAAGATCCGTCCGATCTCCTCCAGCGTCCGCGGCCGCCCGTCGGCCAGGCCGTACCGCAGCTGGACCACCTTCCGCTCCCGCTCCCCGAGCGTCGACAGCACCGCCTCCAGGTGCTCCCGCAGCAGCAGGAACGCCGCCGACTCGACCGGGCTCGCCGCGTCGCCGTCCTCGATGAGGTCGCCGAGGGCGACGTCGTCCTCCTCGCCGACGGGAGCGTGCAGGGACACCGGCTCCTGCGCCAGCCGCAGCACCTCTCCGACCCGCTCCGGCGCCAGATCCAGGTGCGCGGCGACCTCGTCGGCCGTCGGCTCGTAGCCCCGCTCCTGGAGCATCCGGCGCTGGACACGCACGACCCGGTTGATCAGCTCGACCACGTGCACGGGGACGCGGATGGTGCGGGCCTGGTCGGCCAGGGCCCGGGACATGGCCTGGCGGATCCACCAGGTCGCGTACGTCGAGAACTTGTAGCCGCGGGCGTAGTCGAACTTCTCGACGGCACGGATCAGGCCGAGGTTGCCCTCCTGCACCAGGTCGAGCATGGTCAGGCCGCGCCCGACGTACCGTTTCGCGACCGACACCACCAGCCGCAGGTTCGCCTCGATGAGACGGCGCTTGGCCATGCGGCCCATGACGACCAGCCGGTCCAGGTCCAGCGCCAGCTCGCTGTCCAGGTCGGGGGTGCTGCCGAGCTTCTCCTCGGCGAACAGGCCGGCCTCCACGCGGCGGGCGAGTTCGACCTCCTCGGCGGCGGTGAGCAGCGGGATGCGGCCGATCTCCCGCAGGTACTGGCGGAACAGGTCCGAGGAGGGGCTGCCGGTGTCGGCGCGGGCCGCGGCCCGCGGCTCGGCGGGCTCGGGTTCGGGCTCCGCGTCGGGGGCGTCGGCCGCGAGTTCCTCCGGTGGCGGGCCGTCCGGCTCGGTCTCGGGGTGCAGCGCGGCCCGGCTCTGCGGGGGCACGCCGGCACGGCCGCCGGTATCGGCTTCCGGCTCGTCCGTGAGCGTGCTGCTGCTGTCCGTCTGGGTCAGGGTCTGGGTCTGCACGGGGGCGACCTCCAGGATGATCGCTGCCAGGGGGTACGGCAGCGGTACTTCGGGGGCGGAGACGACGGCCTCGCCGCTGTCCGTCCCGTACGCGATGAGTGGAACGGCGGGGGTGTGGGACCCGTCCGGGACGGGCCGGCCGCGCTCCGAGGACTCAGGCACCGCCCCCAGTGTGGGGTAAGACACATCGCCGCCACGAGGGGCGTGCGGTGACTTTTTGCGTCCGGTCCGTGACCGCGCGGTTATCCTGCCGGCCGGCCGGGGCTCAGAGGGCGGCCGGACCCTGCTCGCGCAGCGCCTGCCCGTACTGCTGGAGCACCCACAACTCGTTCTGCACGGCGGCGAGTTGGGCAGGGTCACCGCCGTTGCCGAGGCGGGTGAGGGTGATCTGGATCTCGTGGATGCGGCGGTCGACGGCGCGGCGGCGGACGGTCACGAGTTGCTCGCCCGCGTAGTTCTCGTCGACCGTGCGGCGCATGATCGCCTCGACGGCGAGCTCGGTGACCATCGCCCGGACCGCGTCGTCGGCGGCGGCCTCGCGGACGCGCACCAGGTACTCCTGCGGATCCTGCGTGCCGTACTCGGCGCCGCCCGCCTCCATGATGGTCCGGCGCACGGCCGCGTAGGGCTCGGCGGTGAACTCGTCGATGCCGTACGCGTCGAAGGCCGGGGAGACCAGCTCGGGGCGCTGCAGGGCGAGTTTCAGCAGCTCGCGCTCGGTGGCGAAGACGGCGTTGCGGAGGTTCAGGGCGGGGCCGGAGACGGCGGGGCGGACGCCGGCCGTGTCGTACGACTGCTGCTGGGATCCGCGGGCCGGACCGGCCCCCCTGCCGCTCCCGCCCTTGTCGCGGGCCCAGCGGGCCAGCTGGGCCACCCGCTTGACCACGAACTGGGTGTCGAGGATGCCGAGCATCCCGGCGAGCTGGACGGCGACCTCGTGCTGGGCGCCGCTGTTCTTGATCCGGGCGACGACCGGCGCCGCCTCGTCGAGGGCGGCCGCGCGGCCCGCCGGGGTGTCCAGGTCGTAGCGGGCGACGATCTGGCGGAGGGCGAACTCGAAGAGCGGGGTGCGCGGTTCGGTCAGGTCGACGACCGCGTCGTCGCCCTTGGCCAGGCGCAGCTCGCAGGGGTCCATGCCGTCGGGGGCGATGGCGATGTACGTCTCGGCGGCGAACTTCTGGTCGTCCTCGAAGGCGCGCAGGGCCGCCTTCTGGCCGGCCGCGTCGCCGTCGAAGGTGAAGATCACGCGGGCCGAGCCGTTGTCCATCAGCAGCCGGCGCAGGATCTTGATGTGGTCGCCGCCGAAGGCCGTACCGCAGGTGGCGATCGCGGTCGTCACTCCGGCCAGGTGGCAGGCCATGACGTCGGTGTAGCCCTCGACCACGACCGCGCGGCTGGCCTTCGCGATGCTCTGTTTGGCGAGGTCGATGCCGTACAGGACCTGGGACTTCCGGTAGATCGCGGTGTCGGGCGTGTTGAGGTACTTGGGACCGTTGTCCGCCTCGTAGAGCTTGCGGGCGCCGAAGCCGACGACCTCGCCGCCGATGTCCCGGATGGGCCACATCAGGCGGCCGCGGAACCGGTCGATGGGGCCGCGCCGCCCTTCCTGCGACAGGCCGGACGACAGCAGCTCCTTGTCGGTGAAGCCCTGGCCGCGCAGGTAGCGGGTGAGGTGGTCCCAGCCCTGCGGGCTGTAGCCGACGCCGAAGTGCACGGCGGCGGCCTGGTCGAAGCCGCGCTCGGCGAGGAAGACCCGGCCGGTCTCGGCCTCGGGGCCGGTCGCGAGCTGCTCCGCGTACCAGGCCGCGGCGATCTTGTGCGCCTCGACCAGGCGGATGCGCTCACCGCGCTGGTGGGACGGGTTGTACCCGCCCTCCTCGTAACGCAGGGTGATGCCGGCGCGGGCGGCCAGCCGCTCGACCGCCTCCGAGAAGGAGAGGTGGTCGACCTTCATCACGAAGGTGAGGGTGTCGCCGCCCTCCTGGCAGCCGAAGCAGTGGAAGAGCCCCTTGCTCGGGCTGACCTGGAAGGACGGCGACTTCTCGTCGTGGAACGGGCACAGGCCCTTCAGGTTCCCGCCGCCCGCGTTGCGCAGCTGGAGGTACTCGGACACGACGGCGTCGATCGGGACCGCGTCCCGTACCGCCTTCACATCCTCGTCATTGATCCGTCCAGCCACGGGTGAATTCTACGGGGACGAACCGACAGTCCCGGGGCGCGTGCAGCGCCCCGTCAGGGGCGCGAGGAACTGCGCGAGCAACCGCACACCACCCGCACCCGTGAGACGACAGAACCCCGCAACCCCTTAGGCGAGCGATTCCAACGGCACATGCGGATCCGCCAGGGCGTCGGTGTCCACCACCGCCCGCGAGGTGATCAGCCTCTGGATCGGCTCTGTGACATCCCACACGTTCACGTTCATCCCGGCCAGCACCCGTCCCTCCTTCACCCAGAACGCGATGAACTCCCGCTTCCCCGCGTCCCCCCGGATCACCACCTGGTCGTACGACCCGGGCGGCGCCCACCCGCTGTACTCCATGCCCAGGTCGTACTGGTCGGTGAAGAAGTAGGGCACCCGGTCGTAGGTGAGGTCCTGCCCCAGCATCGAGCGGGCCGCGGCCGGGCCGCCGTTCAGCGCGTTGGCCCAGTGCTCCACCCGCAGCCTCGTGCCGAACAGGGCGTGCGGGAAGGCGGCCACGTCGCCGGCCGCGTAGATGTCCGGGTCGGACGTCCGCAGCCGTTCGTCGACGACGATCCCGCCGCCCTGCGTCCGGTCGGCCAGTTCGAGGCCGGCCGCCTCGGCAAGGCCGACCCGCGGCGCCGCGCCGATCGCCGCGAGGACGTCGTGCGCCGGGTGCTCCTCGCCGTCGTCGGTGCGCGCGGCCAGCACCATGCCGTCCTGGCCGACGATCTCGGTGAGCCGTACCCCGAAGCGGAACCGGACGCCGTGCTCCTGGTGCAGCCGGGCGAAGACGTTGCCCAGTTCGGGTCCGAGGACGCTGTGCAGCGGGGTCTGCCCGTGCTCGATGACGGTGACCTCGGCCCCGTAGGTCCGGGCCGCCGCCGCGACCTCCAGGCCGATCCAGCCGGCGCCGGCGATGACGAGGTGGCCGTTGTCGCGGCCGAGCGCGGCGAGGACGCCCTTGAGGCGTTCGGCGTGCGCGAGGCGGCGCAGGTGGTGGACGCCGGCCAGGTCGGTGCCGGGGATGTCGAGGCGGCGCGGCTCCGCCCCGGTGGCGATCAGCAGCTTGTCGTAGCGGACCAGCGTGCCGTCGTCGCCGAACCGGACGGTCTTGGCGGCGCGGTCGATGCGGTCCACGGTCTGGCCGAGGTGCAGTTCGATGTCGTGCCGCGCGTACCAGGCGGGCTCGTGCACGAAGACGCTGTCGCGTTCGGCCTTGCCGAGCAGGTAGCCCTTGGAGAGCGGGGGCCGCTCGTACGGGTGGTCGCGCTCGTCGCAGATCAGTATCACCCGGCCGGTGAAGCCCTCGGCTCGGAGCGTCTCGGCCGCCTTCGCACCGGCGAGTCCGCCTCCGACGATGACGAATGTCTGGTCCGCGTCGACCACTTGATGCCTCCTCGTGAGGGTGCCGCCACATATGCCGCCCACATGCGCCGCACTGTGAGCCTCCCGCACGCGGCGTGCTGCGGGAAGGGGGTGTGACCCCCGCTGACGCGATCTTGCCCCGAACAGGCCAGAGGGAGTCGCGGAGCGTCACAAACTGTTCACATACGTCCCGTCAGCCGCGCGTGCAACGACCGCGCGGAGGCGTCGGTGAGCGACGCGATCTGATCGACGATCACACGCTTGCGGGCGTGGTCGTCACCGGCCGCGTCGAACAGCGCCCGGAACTGCGGGTCGAGTCCGTCGGGTGCGCGCGCGGTGAGCGCCTCGGCGAGTTCGGCGACGACGATCCGCTGGTCGGCGCGGAGCCGCTCCTGCTCGGCGCGCTGCATGACGTACCGGTGGGCGATGGCCTTGAGCACCGCGCACTCCATCCGGGCCTCGCGCGGTACGACGAGTTCCGCGCCGTACCGGGTGAGCCGGCCGCCGCCGTACGCCTCGCGGGTGGCGCCCTCCGCGGCCAGGCAGAACCGGCCGATGAGCTGGCTGGTGGCGTCCTTGAGGCGGGCCTGGGCGACCGCGCTGCCGTCGTAGCCGTGCGGCCACCACTCCTCGTCCTGGAGCCGGTCCAGGGCGGCGGCGAGTTCGGCGGGGTCGGTACCGGCGGGCACGTACAGGCCGACGGCGACCGCGAACACCTCCCGCCGTTCCGGTTCCGCGTGCAGGCAGTTGGGGTCGATGTGCCCGGCGTGCAGGCCGTCCTCGACGTCGTGCACGGAGTAGGCGACGTCGTCCGACCAGTCCATGACCTGGGCCTCGAAGCAGGTGCGGGTGCCGGGGGCCTCCTTGCGGACCCAGTCGAAGACCGGCCGGTCGTCCTCGTACACACCGAACTTGGGGGACGCCGGAGCGGTGGGGTGCGCGCCGCGCGGCCACGGGTACTTGGTGGCCGCGTCCAGGGCGGCGCGGGTGAGGTTGAGGCCGACGGAGCCCTCGGGGGTGAACCGCTTGGGCTCGATACGGGTGAGCAGCCGCAGGGACTGGGCGTTGCCCTCGAAGCCGCCGCAGTCGTCCGCGAACTCGTTCAGCGCCTGCTCGCCGTTGTGGCCGAAGGGCGGGTGGCCGAGGTCGTGGGAGAGGCAGGCGGCCTCCACGAGGTCGGGGTCGCAGCCGAGGGCCGCGCCCAGTTCCCGGCCGACCTGGGCGCATTCGAGGGAGTGGGTGAGGCGGGTGCGGGGGCTGGCGTCCCACGCCTGGGCGGAGGTGCCGGGGGTGACGACCTGGGTCTTGCCGGCCAGGCGGCGGAGGGCAGCCGAGTGCAGGATGCGGGCGCGGTCACGCTGGAAGGCGGTGCGGCCGGGGCGTTTGTCGGGTTCGGGGGCCCAGCGGTCGGCTGACGCCGGGTCGTAGGCCGAAGAGGGTGCGGGGACTGCCATGGTTCGACAGTACGGGTTGGTGGTGACAAAACGGGGGTTGTGGGGTGCCTACTCGTCTGCCGGGTCGGGGTGCGTTTGCGGGCGCCACCGCGTTGCGGTCGGTCGCGCAGCGATCCACCCAAGCTCTAGGCCGCCGCCGTCCCCGGCATTCCCAGGGCCCGCTCGTACCGGTGGAGGATCAGCTCGGCCATCGCGTCGTGGGCTCCCAGGGGGGCCGAGGCGATCCACGGGGCGTGGGCGGCGCACTCCGTCGCGAAGCGGCCGGGGGCCGTGAAGTAGGAGGCGAGGGCGATGTGGTGACGGCCCCGGGCCCGAAGGGCGGTGATCGCGTCCGGGACGGCCGGGGTGGCCGCGGAGGCGTAGGCCGCGAGGACCGGGACGCGCAGGCGGGCGGCGAGGAGGCCGGCCATGCGGTCGGTGTCGGCCCTGGCGTCGGGGTCGCGGGAACCCGCCGCCGCCAGCACGACGGCACTCGCGGGCCTCGGTCGCCAGCCCGCTTCCCGCAGGCGGGCGTGCAGGGTGTCGGCGAGGAGGGGGTGCGGGCCCAGCGGGGCGGCGACGCGGGTCCGGGCACCGGCGGCGGCCGCCGCCGGGATGTCCCGCTTGACGTGGTAGCCGCGGCCGAGGAGGAGCGGGACCAGGACGGCCTCGGTGTTCCCGAGGGCGGCGAGGGTGCCGGGGAGCAGCGGCTCGTTCAGTTCGATGTGACCGAGGCGCACGGGCAGGCCGGGGCGGCGGGCGCGCACCCGGTCCATGAGCGCCCGCACGGTGCTGAGCGCGCGCGGGTCGCGGCTGCCGTGGGCCACCAGGACCAGGGCGGGCGGGCCGGGGCGCGAGGAGAGGTCGGTCACCGTCATGCGAGGATCCTCGCCGGGCGAGGTTGCACGGCCGTTGCCTGGCCGTCACGCGTCTTTTCCGGCCCTTCACGGCAGGCGCCCGCGCGCTGTGAGCGAACCGGAACCCGTTGCGCTGCGTCCTCCATGGTCGAGGCGAACGGGGAGCACGAGGGGGGAACGAACACATGAGGATCCGCCGCCCGCGGCTGCCGCGGACCCGTGCCGGACGGCGACGCCTGGTGCAGGGCGTGATGGCCGGGTGCGTGCTGGCGCTGCTGCCGGCCACCTGGCTGTACGTCTCGACGGCCGGCCGGCTGCGCACGGTGGCGGACGTGCCGCGCGCCGACGTCGCGGTCGTCTTCGGCGCGGGCCTGTGGGACGGCGAGCCGTCGCCGTACCTCGCCAACCGCCTGAACGCGGCGGCGACGCTGTACAAGGAGGGCCGCATCAAGGTCGTCCTCGTCACCGGCGACAACAGCCGCAAGGACTACGACGAGCCGGACGCCATGCGCACCTACCTGACCGCGCACGGCGTGCCCGGCGAGCGCATCGTCAGCGACTACGCCGGGTTCGACACCTGGGACTCCTGCGTCCGCGCGAAGAAGATCTTCGGCGTGGACCGGGCCGTACTGATCAGCCAGGAGTTCCACATCCGGCGCGCGGTGGCGCTGTGCGAGGCGGCGGGGGTGACGTCGTACGGCGTCGGGGTCGACGCCAAGCACGACGTGACCTGGTACTACGGCGGCACACGCGAGGTCTTCGCGGCGGGCAAGGCAGCCCTCGACGTACTCTTCGAACCGAACCCCCGCTTCCTGGGAAAGAAGGAGCCGGGAGTGGCAGCGGCCCTGACCGCGGCTGCCCGCTGAACCGTCCCGCCGACGCCCCGTGAGGGGCAGCACCCCCGAAGGGGCGCTGGGGGTGCCCCCGGCCGAAGGCTGGGGGAGGAACCGCGCGACCAGCCCCCACGGCGCCGCAGTCGGCCGACGGCGTGTCACGGCCGGGGCTAGCGGGTGACCGGTGCCGTGCCGGCCGGGAGTTGCGCGGCGAGCCGCGGCAAGGGCCGCTCGGCGTGGCCGAGGTGTTCGAGGTCGCCGTCGGGGGTCCAGCGGCCGAGGCCGCGGGTGCGGAACATGGTGCGGCCGGCGCCGAGGAAGGGGTCGGGGGCGTACCGCTCGGCGTTCAGGATGTCGTCGCCGGGGCAGCCGGCCGGGACGCAGTCGCCGCCCGCCCACACCTCGCCGGTCTCGCCGATGGGCAACGGCCTGCGGCCGGCGCCGAGGACGTACACCGTGCTGTTGGGAAGGGGCCGTCCGGCGGCCGGGCTGCGGCGGCCCACGGTGGTGGCGAGGGCGGTCCCGGCCGGTCCGCGGCAGTGGAAGTAGGCGGCCCGGCCCGGCCAGCGGTCGGCGAGCGGGCGCGGGCAGGGTTTCCCGGCGACGGCGACGGCGACCGTGCGCAGGTGCGGGCAGTCGGCGGGGTCGATGCCGGACAGCACGGCGGCGACGGCGTGGGGGTGGGCGATGGCGTGCCGTTCGATGGCCCGGTGGACGAGCGGTTCGTGGACGGGTACGTCGGCGCCGCGGCCGTACCGCCAGAAGAGGTGCTGGTCGCGGGGGGTGAGGTGACGCACAGGCATGGCTCGGAGACCTCCTGGCCGGCTCTCTCGAGTGAGGGGAGGCCGAGTCCGGGAGCGGCGGGGGCCCGGTCAGGGCGGGGGTCGGGCGCCGTGCGGGGCCTGCGCGGGGTGGGGGACGGCGGTGGCAGACGACGACTGTAGCCGGATCCCTTGAAGACTCAACGGGGCGGGACCGGCCAACCGGGGGGTGGGGAACGAGCCACGTGCGGGGGTGTCCCGCGGGTATCGGTTCCCGCGATGGCTGGGATACCGCGGGGAGTTGACGGCCCCCGCCGTGCGGCACGGGTCCCCGCAGTGCGGCACGGGTCCCGGCCGGGGAGGCGCCGGGTCGCCGGCTCCCCCCTGTCAGCCGTGGCCCAGCCAGTCACCGCCGTCGATGCGCCGCCCGCCGGTGCGCAGTCTCCCGGCCACGACGGGCCCGGCGACGTACACCCAGGCCCGGACCGCGGCGCCGTCCCGGAGCCGTACGACGTCCCGCGCGACGCGTACGTACAGGCTCGCCGGGTCCTGGGGCACGCACTCCTCCAACGCGTCCAGTTCCAGCAGGAGTCGGTCGTACGCCTCGGGGCGCGCGGTGACCAGTTCGCCGTGCACCGCCGCCGGCCCGGATTCCTCGACGGCGTAGGGATAGCCGGGCCCGTCGTAGAGCACGGCCCCGTCGAGGCGGCCGGGTTCCTCGGTCTCCGTCCGGCCCCGCAGGTACGCGTCGTGGTTGACCTCGCCGGGTCGGAGCGTGCCGTAGACGAAGAACGGGAGGTGGCGGGGGGTTCGGGTGGTCACAGAAGAAATTCTCCACCCCCTTCACCTCCACACACATCTCCATGGAGGCGCTATGGACATGACATGTCATGGCCTCTTAAATCTCTGTCGTCATCAGCGCCACCCCCACGCCTTCGAGGCGCACCTCCAAGGAGACCGATGAGCCGGACCCGGAACACCCGAGTTTCCCGTCTCGCCACCGCCGGCGTCGCCGCCACCACCGCGACCCTGCTGGCCGCCGCGCTCTCCCCCGCCGCCCACGCCGACGCCAGACCGACCAGGGCCACGGCGATCGCCAACGCGGCGCAGGCACTCGTCCAGCACGCCACCGCCCTCGGCCTCACGTCCGCCGAGGGCACCTCGGTCCGCGACGTGATCGTGGACAGGAACGGCACCCAGCACGTCCGCTACGACCGCACGTACCGTCACCTCCCGGTCCTGGGCGGCGACTTCGTCGTCCACCTGAAGTCGTCCGGCGCGTACCGCAGCGCCGACCGGGCGACCCGGAGCCGGATATCCCTGGCGTCGACCGTCCCCGACGTCTCCGCCCCGAAGGCCGCCGACCTCGCGGTGAACGCGCTGCGGGCGGCGAACCTCGGCGACGCGCTGAAGCAGGTGCAGGCCAAACCGCAGCTGGTCGTCGACGCCCTGCACGGCACGCCGAGGCTGGCCTGGCGCACCAACGCCGTCGGCAAGGACTCGCTCGGCAACCCGGTCGCCCGCACGGTGCTCACGGACGCCCGCACCGGCGCCCAGATCGACGCCTGGGACAGCATCGAGACGGCGACCGGCGACGGCAAGTCCCTGTACAGCGGCACGGTCCCGCTGCAGACGACCCAGTCCGGTTCCTCGTACAACCTCACGGACCCGACGCGCGGCAACACGTACACCGGCGACGCGGCGAACAAGACCGACCTGTGCATCTTCGGCATCTGCATCAGCCGGGCGCCGTCGACGGTGTTCACGGACGCCGACAACCACTGGGGCACGGGCGCGACCTCGGACCGCTCCTCGGCGGCCGTCGACGCCCAGTACGGCACCAACGAGACCTGGGACTACTACAAGAACGTCCACAACCGCAACGGCATCGCGGGCGACGGCAAGGGCTCGTACAACCGCGTCCACTACGGCAACAGCTACAACAACGCCTTCTGGGACGACAGTTGCTTCTGCATGACGTACGGCGACGGTGACGGGACCACCTTCGGCCCGCTGGTGGCACTCGACGTGGCGGGCCACGAGATGACGCACGGGGTCACCTCCAAGACGGCCGCGCTGACGTACTCGGGCGAGTCCGGCGGCCTGAACGAGGCGACCTCCGACATCCTCGGCACGCTGGTGGAGTGGTACGCCAACAACTCCTCCGACCCCGGCGACTACCTGATCGGCGAGAAGATCGTCCGGTCCGGCTTCGGCAAGACGGCACTGCGGTACATGGACCAGCCGTCGAAGGACGGGAGTTCGGCGGACTACTGGAGTTCGTCGGTGGGCAATCTGGACGTCCACTACTCCTCCGGCGTCGCCAACCACTTCGCGTACCTGCTGGCGGAGGGCAGCGGCCCGAAGACCATCAACGGCGTGAGCTACAACTCCCCGACGTACAACGGCTCGACGGTCACCGGCATCGGCCGCGACAAGCTGGGCGCTATCTGGTACCGGGCCCTGACGGTCTACATGACCTCCTCGACGAACTACGCGGGTGCCCGCACGGCGACCCTCAACGCGGCGAAGGACCTGTACGGCAACGGCAGCGCGGAGTACAACGCCGTGGCGGCGGCCTGGAGCGCGGTGAACGTGAACTGAGGCACGGCACACCGACGTGAGTCGGCCGCCCCGCCCCGGCGAACGAGGCGGGGCGGCCGCCCCAACACCCCGGACGAAGTCGCACACATCCCGAACCACGGGGAACGGCGCAATTCAAGGAAACCGGAATTCGGGAATAGCGAAAACCTCCCGAGTGGATCCCGTGGCGGTGCTGTGCAGTTTCGGTGACGGTATACGGAATTGGCGAAATCCTTTGCCCTGAAGACCACTTGCGACAATTCCCCGAGTGGACTAACTAGATAAATCATGAACTTGTTCAGCCGCCCCCACACGTCCCGCCGCACCCCCACGATCCCCTCACGCCCGACGGCGGCGCCGGCCTCCCCCACCTCGGCCCCCGTCCTCCTGGACCCCGCCCTCGCCGCCCTCACCGGCGAGTGGATCATCGACCCGGCGCACAGCAGAATCGGTTTCTCGGTCCGGCACGCGATGGTGACGACGGTCCGCGGGGCCTTCACCGAGTACAAGAGCCGCCTCTACTTCGACGGCCGCGACCCGTCCCGTTCACAGGCGGAGATCATCCTGTCCACGGCGAGCGTCGACACGGGCGTGGAACAGCGCGACGCCCATCTGGTGGGGCGCGACTTCCTCGACTCCGCGGCCTTTCCGCGGATGCGTTTCCAGAGCACGGCGGTGCGCCTGAAGGCGCCGGACGTCTACGTCATGACCGGCGACCTGACCATCAGGGATACGACACGCCCGGTGGACCTGGAGCTCACCTACATCGGCACCGTCACCGACCCCTTCGGCTACCAGCGCGTCGGCTTCGACGGCACCACCACCATCAACCGCATGGACTGGGGGCTGGTCTACAACTCCCGGCTGGCGGAGGGCGGCGCGATGGTGAGCGAGACGGTGCGGCTGCAGTTCGACATCGCGGCGATCCGGACGGCGCCGGAGGGTGCCCGGCGGACGCCGTAACCCCGCGGACACGGCCGGGCCGTCCGGCTCACGCCCCCTCGACGTGTCCGGCCCCGCGCTCCGCGCGCAGTACCCGCCCGCCCGCAGCACTCGTCCGCGCGCAGTACCCGCCCGCCCGCAGCACTCGTCCGCGCGCAGTACCCGCCCGCCCGCAGCACGTGCCTGCCCGCCCGAGCGGCCGTCGCGGGCGGTGCGCCCGGAGCCGGTCACCCGTTCGTTCCCCCCAGGGCCCACCATTCGTGTGTTCTTCATACCGATACCCGCGCAACCCCCTTGACCTGCCCGGATTCGCCCCCGACGGACTCCTCGGCCGGCCGCGGTGCCACCCGTTCATCCCAAAACTGACGGATCCTCAGGGAGCGCGGGCGGGCCGTTGGCTTTTACCTCGGTAGAGCAAGGGAGTGGACGACCTCGACCGAGGGAGCACCATGCGACGCACCGCCCGTCTGGTGACCGGGACCGCGCTGGCCGTGGCCACGGCCGGACTCGCCGTCGCGCCGGCGTACGGCGGCGCCACCGGCAGCCTCGACGTGTACCCGTCGACCGCGGCGGCCGGCGGCCAGGTCACCGTGAACACGGCGGCCTGCGGCGAGAAGGGAACGGCGGTCGGGGATGCCAGTTCCGTCGGCGCCGGCACGTTCACCCTTGCGCCGAGCACGCACGAAGGCGAGGCGATCGGGCAGTTCCAGGTGCCGCCGAGCGCGCAACCGGGGACGTACGAGATCGTCGCGAAGTGCGCCGAGGGGACCCGGCAGGTGACCGGGGACCTGGTGGTGGCACTGGCGCCGGCCGCGGGGCAGCAGGTACAGCCCCACGGCAGTGTGAAGACGGGGGTCGGTGGTGCCCTTGGCACCGACCCCGTGCAGACCGCGGCAGGCGTGACGGCTCTGGCCGTCGCCGCCGCGGGCGGTACCTGGCTCCTGCATCGCCGGGCGAGAGGCGATGCGATCTGACGGACACCCTCCGCTGTCCGTCCGCCGGTACCGCACATCCCACCCCCTCCGGGTCCGACGCCCCTCGCGGCCCGGAGGGGGAGGGGGTCACGTCCGTCAGAGGCTCCCACCACCGCTGACGGCCCACCCCCTCGTTTGAAGTTCTCACCTCAGGGAGAGGGGTTCACATGCGCAGGATCGGGGACACCGCGATAGCCGCCGTGACCGTCATGGCCCTCGGATCCGGCGTATGGCTGCTCGGCCCGTTCGGCGGACCGCACGACGCGCCGCCCCAGCCGTCCGCCGCCGAGGGCCGTCCCGACCCCGGCGAGGAGCGCCTCGAAGCCCCCGCGCTGCCGCCCTCCCCGCCCACCCGCATCCGCATCCCCGCCATCCGTGTGAACGCCCCCCTCATGGGCCTCGGCCTCACCGCCTCGGGCAGCCTCGACGTCCCGCCCGCCAAGGAGAAGAACCTCGCCGGCTGGTACGAGGCCGGCACCACCCCCGGCGAGACCGGCACCGCGATCGTCGCCGGGCACGTCGACAACACCGAGGGCCCCGCCGTCTTCTACGACCTCGGTGCCCTCCGGCGCGGCACGACCATCGAGGTGGACCGGCAGGACCGGAGCGTCGCCGTGTTCAGCGTCGACGCGGTGGAGGTCTACCAGGCCCGCGACTTCCCCGACGAGAAGGTGTACGGCGCCGCGAAGCGCCCCGAGCTCCGGGTCATCACCTGCGGCGGCGGCTACTCGCGCACGACCGGCTACCAGGGGAACGTCGTCGTCTTCGCCCACCTGACCGGAAGCCGCTGACCGGCGGCCACCACCCCTCCCCGCGGACCACCGCGGATCCCCCGGACCTCCTCGGACCCCTCACACTCACCCCCGCACCCCGAAGAGGGCAGCGTTCCTCCTGGGAAACAGCGGTGATGCGGCCGGGTAACGTCGGCCCCGCAGGCTCCTGGGTATGACCTCGAAGACGCGTGTGGCGGTGACCGGCGCCCCTGTGCCGCGCGAGCCGTACGAAACGCGTGAGACGCGTGAGACGCCCGACACACGCGAGCCGCGTGAGGCACCCGTGCCGCGCGCCGGCGACGCCGGGCGCCGCCCGTGCAGCCGGGTGCCGCGCGCCGCGGTTCCGCTCGCCGCGGTGCCGACCGGCCGCCGCCGCACCCCCGAGGCGACCGCCCGTCCCCACCCCGCGCCCGCCGGCCCCCGGCTCCGCCCGACGCTTCCCCTGCTTCCCCTGCTTCCCCTGCTTCCCCTGCTTCCCCTGCTCCTCAACGACGGAGGCTCCTGATGACCGCCACCCCCGGGGCCACCCCCACGATCGTGCTCGTCGGCCACGGCATGGTCGGGCAGCGCTTCCTGGAGGCGCTCGCCGAGCGCGGCCTGACCGCGACGCACCGCGTGGTCGTGCTGTGCGAGGAGCCGCGTCCCGCCTACGACCGCGTCGCCCTCACCTCGTACTTCTCGGGCCGGACCCCCGACGACCTCTCCATGACCGACATGGAGTTCATCGACGCGCACGGCATCGAGCTGTACGTCGGCGACCCGGCGGAGACGATCGACCGCGCGGCGCGGACGGTAACGGCCGGGTCCGGCAGGGCGTTCGCGTACGACACGCTCGTACTCGCCACCGGCTCCTACCCGTTCGTGCCCCCGGTCCCGCACAAGGACGCGACGGGCTGCTTCGTCTACCGCACGATCGAGGACCTGCTGGCGATCGAGGAGTACGCGAGGTCGAGGGCGACGGTGGGCGCGGTGGTCGGCGGCGGGCTGCTGGGCCTTGAGGCGGCCGGGGCGCTGAAGGGGCTCGGACTCGCCGCCCACATCGTGGAGTTCGCGCCGCGGCTGATGCCGGTGCAGGTGGACGAGGGCGGCGGCGCGGCCCTGCTGCGCACCGTCGAGGAGATGGGGCTGACGGTCCACACCGGCGTCGGCACGCGGGAGATCGTGGTCGACGCCGCGGGCGCCGTGACGGGGATGCGGCTGTCCGACGGCTCCGAACTCGCCACCGACCTGGTGGTGTTCAGCGCCGGGGTCCGGCCGCGGGACCAGCTCGCCCGGGACTGCGGTCTGACGGTCGGCGAGCGCGGCGGCATCGCCGTCGACGAGCAGTGCCGCACCGTCGCCGACCCGCACGTGTTCGCGATCGGCGAGTGCGCGCTGGCGGCGGACGGCCGGGTGTACGGGCTGGTGGCGCCGGGCTACGAACAGGCCGAGACGGCGGCGGCGACCATCGCCGCCGACGAGGCGGCCTTCACCGGCGCCGACCTGTCCACCAAGCTGAAGCTGCTCGGCGTGGACGTGGCCTCCTTCGGCGACGCGCACGGCACGACCGGGGACTGCCTGGACGTCGTGTACTCCGACGCCCGTGCGGGCCTGTACAAGAAGCTGGTGATCGGCCGGGACGGCACCCTGCTCGGCGGCATCCTGGTCGGCGACGCGGACGCGTACGGCACCCTGCGGGCCTTCACCGGTTCGGTACCGCCGGTCGCCCCCGAGTCCCTCGTCCTGCCGGCCGGTGCGAGCGGCGGCGCCCAACTCGGCCCGTCCGCCCTTCCCGACGAGGCCGTGGTCTGCTCCTGCCACAACGTCAGCAAGGGCACGATCCGCGGCGCGGTGACCGGGCACTCCTGCACCACCGTGCCGGAGGTGAAGAAGTGCACCAAGGCGGGCACCGGCTGCGGTTCGTGCGTGAAGGTGCTCGGCCAGCTGGTGGCGGCGGAGCTGGAGGCGTCCGGCGTCGAGGTCGACAAGGGCCTGTGCGGCTGCTTCGCGCAGACCCGCGAGGAGCTGTACGAGATCGTCCTGGCGCTGCGCGTCGGCACCTTCCGGGACCTGCTCGACCGCTACGGCCGGGAGGGCGCCCGGGGCGGCGACGGCTGCGAGGTCTGCAAGCCGACGGTGGCGTCGATCATCGCGTCCCTCGCCCCGGCGATCGGCGCGAGCGGCTACGTCCTGGACGGCGAGCAGGCGGCGCTCCAGGACAGCAACGACCACTTCCTCGCCAACCTCCAGAAGAACGGCTCCTATTCGGTCGTCCCGCGCATCCCCGGCGGCGAGATCACCCCCGAGGGCCTGATCACGATCGGCGAGATCGCCCGCGACTTCGGCCTCTACACGAAGATCACCGGCGGTCAGCGGATCGACATGTTCGGCGCGCGCGTCGAACAGCTCCCGCTGATCTGGACGCGGCTGGTGGACGCCGGTTTCGAGTCGGGCCACGCGTACGGGAAGGCGCTGCGGACCGTCAAGTCCTGCGTGGGCCGGACCTGGTGCCGCTACGGCGTCCAGGACTCGGTGCGGATGGCGATCGACCTGGAGCTGCGCTACCGGGGGCTCAGGTCGCCGCACAAGCTCAAGTCCGCCGTCTCCGGCTGCGCACGCGAGTGCGCGGAGGCCCAGTCGAAGGACTTCGGCGTCATCGCCACCGCCAACGGCTGGAACCTGTACGTCGGCGGCAACGGCGGCGCCACCCCGCGCCACGCGGACCTGCTCGCCCAGGACCTCACCGACGCCGAACTGGTCCGCCTGATCGACCGTTTCCTGATGTTCTACATCCGTACCGCCGACCGCCTGGAGCGCACGTCGACCTGGCTGGAGCGGATCCCGGGCGGCCTGGACCACGTCCGCGACGTGGTGGTCGAGGACTCCCTCGGCATCTGCGCGGAGCTGGAGTCCCTGATGGCGGCACACGTGGCCAACTACGCCGACGAGTGGGCGACCACCATCGACAACCCCGACAAGCTCGCCCGGTTCGTCTCGTTCGTCAACGCCCCCGACACCCCCGACCCGGTCGTCGGCTTCGTGCCCGAGCGGGACCAGATGAAGCCCGACCTGCCGCTGCTGTCCGTCGGCCTGCGCCGGGCGGACGGCACGGCGACCGTTCTGGAAGGAAGCGCCCAGCGATGACCCTGGCCCCCGAGACCACCTGCCTGAAGGTCCAGCTCCGGCTGGCGGACGGCTGGTTCACCGTCTGCGACCTGAGCCTGCTCACCCCCGGCCGCGGGGTGGCCGTACTCCTCCCGGACGGTCGCCAGGCCGCCGTCTTCCGGGACCGCGCCGACCGCCTCTACGCCATCGACAACCGCGACCCCTTCGGCGGCGCGGCGGTCCTCTCCCGCGGCCTGACCGGCACCCACCGGGGCCGCCCGTTCGTGGCCTCCCCGCTCCTCAAGCAGCGCTTCGACCTGGGGACCGGCGCCTGCCTGGACGACGGGACGGTACGGGTGACGGCGTACGAGGTGCGGGCGGCGGCGTACGAGGCACGGGCTGCCTGAGGACGTCCGCCGGGAGCGCCGCGTAGGGTGCCGGGATGATCGGTATTCCGGAGGCACTGGTGCGGGGCACGATCGAGCGCGAGGGCGACCGTGGGGCGGCTTGGATCAGTGAACTCCCTTCCACGGTCGAGGACTTGCTCCGGCGCTGGGACTGCGTGCGCGACGGCGAGGTGACGCACGGCGGTGTGGGCGTGATCGTCCCGGTCCGCCTGCGTTCCTGCGGCCGCACCTGCGTCGTCAAGGTGTCCTTCCCGCACCCCGGCAACGTCCACGAGCCGGACGCGTTCGAGGCGTGGGCGGGCCGTGGCGCGGTCCTCCTGCACCGGCGCGACGACGCCCGCTTCGCCCTCCTCCTGGAACGGGCCCACATGTCGACGCTCGCGGCCCTGGAGCCCGACGACGAGACGGTGATGACGATCGCGGGCCGCCTGAACCACCGGCTGGCCGTCCCGGCGCCGCCGAACCTGCCCCGGCTCCGGGACCGCGCGGACGCCTGGGCGGCGGAGCTGCGCGAGAACGCCGCCGAGCTGCCCCACGCCGTCCCGCCGCGCGCACTGGACGCGGCCCTCGCCACCGTCCGCGAACTGGGCCGGACCCAGCCGGACACCCTCGTCCACGGCGACCTGCACGCACGCAACATCCTGCGGGCGGACCGGGAACCGTGGCTGGCGGTCGACCCCAAGGGCTGCGCGGGAGACCCGGCGTACGACGGCGGCACCCTCCTCAAGTCCCGCGCGCTGAGCCTGCTGCGGTGCGACGACCTCCCGAAGACCGCCCGCCGCCTCCTGGACGTCTTCGCCGAAGCGGCGGAACTCGACCGCGAACGCGTCCGCCGCTGGGCCCAGCTCCACGCCGTCCAGGCGGCGTTCTGGGGCCGCCGGCACGGCTTCCGCGTCGCCCGCAGCGGCCCCCGTCTCGACCGTGTCACCCGGTTCGCGGACGGCTTGGCGGAGTCCCTGGCGATCTAGACAACCGCCCGGCCCACAGTCCGGGCCGAGCGTCAGGGTCAGGGTCAGGGTCAGGGTCAGGCCATGGTCCACGTCACAGTCCGGGTCACCGCCGCCCGCCGAACTCCCACTCGTGCACCTCGACGTCCGCGTACCGCACCGGCGCCAGCACGCGCAGCGCCTGGTCCCGGTGCGCGGCCCGGACCAGCGCCGCCGTGCCGATCCAGGTGGTGCCGTCGTCGGACAGCAGCGGGCCGAAGGCGATCAGGTCGTCGTGATCGGTGCCGGCCGGCAGGCCGCCGGGCTCGCCCACGGCGGCGTCGGCGGGCACCGGGCCCAGGCCGAGCACCAGGTACCGGTCGCTGCCGGTCCGGCCGCCGGGGAACTCCCACATGGTCCGCCCCAGCAGATTGCGCCACCGCCGCAGCAGCACGTCCCGGTACACGCCCGCCTGGTAGTTCGGCTCGTCGAAGGCGAACGCCCGGGCAGCGGCGGGGCCGGGCAGGTCCACGACGTGCACGCTCCCGCTCGGCTCCGCACCGCCGGCGCGGAACGTCGGCCCCCGGGCGATCAACCCGGCCGCGTAGCCGTCCATGTAGCCCCAGTGGTCCTCCACCAGCTCCGCACGCAACGTCACGGAACCGGCCCGGTCACGGTGGTAACAGAAGAACTCCATGCTACGGAGCCTTCCGCACGACGGACCGGCCCCTCAACACGGTTTCCCCGGCTCCGCCGCATCCGACGGCTTCGGGGTCGCCACGGGATGTCGTTTCGCCGGGAAAGGGCCTACGGGCGCAACGCCACCGCGACCGCCACGCCCAGCCTGCGTACGAACTCCGCGCGGTCGCCGGCGCGGTGCTTCCAGCCCTCGCCGGCCGCTTGCAGGACCTCGGCGATCTGGCGCGGCGTGACGGTGCCGGATGCCGTACGGCCGGAGTCGGCGATGGCGCGCGCGAGCGTGTCGAGGAAGGCGTCCCGGTGGTCGCCGTAGAGGCCGAGGAGCTGCGCGGCGCCGTGCTCCAGCAGGTCGTCGACGGCCTGGGCGAGGTGCGTGCCGACGTACCGGCCGAGGCCGGCGTCGAGCGCGGCCACCAGGCGGGCGTCGAGGTCCGCGCCGGGGGCGGCCAGGGCCGTGCGGACGTCGGCCAGCGTCCGGTCCAGCTCCTGCCGCACGGTCTCGCGGAACAGCTCCTCCTTGCCGGAGAAGAGGAAGTACAGGCCGGGGCGGGAGATGTCGGCGGCCCGGGCCACCGCGTCCATCGACGTCTTGCGGTAGCCGAAGGTGGCGAAAACGGTCAGGGCCGCCGCGAGCACCTGCTCGCGGCGCCGGGTGTCCCCTCGGGTCGCGGTCATATGCACACCATACCGACTGGGCGTGCTCTACATGTTGTGTCGATTCTGTTCAGCAGCCGAGGGCCGCGGGCCTCGCGCACGAGGGAGCACCACGGGCAGGGCCGCACGCGTCGCAGCCGGAAGCGGGTACCGGCCGACACCGGCCGACACCGGCCGGCAGAGGTCCGCACCGGCCGGCAGAGGTCCGCACCGGCCGGCAGAGGTCCGCACCGGCCGGGAGACCGGCGGTCCCGCCGGTCAGGCGACCCGGCGCAGGGCCTCCGGCGTGAGGTCGGCGAGTGTCGGGTAGCCGTCGACGGCCATGATCAGGTCGGCCTCGGCGAGCAGCGCCCGCAGGACGTGGACGAGGCCGGGCTCACCGCCGTTGGCGAGGCCGTACGCGTAGGGCCGGCCGACGCCCACGGCGGTGGCGCCCAGCGCGACCGCCTTGACGATGTCGGCGCCCGTCCGGACCCCGGAGTCGAACAGGACGGGCAGGCCGTCGGCGGCCTCGACCACCTCCGGCAGCACGTCGAGGGCGGGCAGCCCGCCGTTGGCCTGGCGGCCGCCGTGGTTGGAGCAGTAGACGCCGTCCACCCCGCCGTCCCTGGCCCGGCGGACGTCCTCGGGGTGGCAGAGCCCCTTGAGGATCAGCGGCAGATCGGTGATCGACCGCAGCCAGGGCAGGTCGTCCCAGGTGAGCGGGTTGCCGAAGATCCCCGCCCAGAGCGCGACGGCGGCCTGCGGGTCGTCCTGCGGGTTCTTGCCGAGGCGGGCCCGGAAGACGGGGTCGGCGGTGTAGTTGGCCAGGCAGTTGCCGCGCAGCTGCGGGAAGTTGCTGGTGCTCAGGTCGCGGGGCCGCCAGCCGGTGATCCAGGTGTCCAGCGTGACCACGATCCCCTTGAACCCGGCCCGCTCGGCCCGGTGCACCAGGCTCTCGGCCAGTTCGCGGTCGGTGGGGGTGTACAGCTGGAAGAAACCGGGGGTGTCCCCGAACTCGGCGGCCACCTGCTCCAGCGGGTCGACGGTCAGCGTGGAGGCGACCATCGGTACGCCGGTACGGGCGGCGGCGCGGGCGACGGCGAGGTCACCGTGACCGTCCTGCGCGCACAGCCCGATCACCCCGACCGGGGCCATGAACAGCGGCGAGGGCAGCCGCATCCCGAACAGGTCCACGGACAGGTCCCGTTCCGCGGCCCCCACCAGCATGCGCGGCACCAGACCCCAGCGTTCGAACGCGGCGACATTGGCCCGCTGCGTCCGCTCGTCACCGGCGCCGCCCGCGACGTACGAGCGCACCGCGGGGGGCAGCGCGGCCAGGGCCTGCGGCTCCAGATCGCCGTACGACATCGGGAACCGCGGCACCACTCCGCGCAGCCCGTCGAGGTAGATCTCGTTCTGGTAGTCGGCGAACGCCATGCTCCGGCCCTTCTTCACGACTGCACCCGCGGGGAGCGGGACCCTGGAAGTCCACAATGGGAGAGTGGCGCACAACGACTCCGAAACGCAGGATTCCGGCTCGGACCGCGAGTGGAAGCAGGATGCTGCCGCCATGGCGCCCATGCCGCCCATGCCGCACCTGCTCACCGAGGACGAGCTGGCGTTGATCAACGCGCTGCAGCTCAGCCCGCGCGCCTCCTGGACCGAGCTCGGACGCGCCCTGGGCGTCGACCCGGTCACGGTGGCCCGGCGCTTCCACCGCCTCTCCACGCAGGGCACGGCCTGGGTCGGTTTCTCGCCCGGCCCGCGCCTGCTGGAGCAGATCTGCGTGGCGTACGTCGTGATCGACTGCGCCCCGGGGACCACGGCCCGGGTCGCCGAGGCGCTGAGCGCCCACCCGCACATGGTGACGATCGAGCGGACGGCCTCGGGCCACGACATCCTCGCCACGGTCGCCACCCCCGACCTGCCGGCCCTGTCCCGCTACACCCTCGACCTGCTCCCCCACCTGCCCGGCATCACCGCCGTACGGTCCCGGGTCGTCACCCACATGTTCACCGAGGGCGGCCACTGGCGCATCGCCGCCCTGGCCCCGGCCCAACGCGCCCGGCTGACGCCGCGGCCGCCCGCCCCCGCCGCGCAACGGACGACCCACCGGCAGCTCACCTCCTCCGACCGCGCCCTCGCCGTCCGTCTCGCCCACGACGGCCGCGCCCCCTACCAGAGCCTGGCGCGGGACCTCGGCGTCAGCCTCTCCACCGCCAAGCGCCGCGTCGAGGCCCTCACCCGCCGGGGTCTGCTCCGCTTCCGGTGCGACTTCGCCCGCCCCCTCGGCGGCTGGCCGGTCGCCGTCACCTTCTGGGCCAGGGTGCCGCCCGCCGAGCTGCCCGAGGTCGGCCAGTGCCTCATCCGGCTCCCCGAGACCCGCAACTGCGCCGCCATCAGCGGCCCGCAGAACCTCATCCTCCAGGCCAGCCTGCACTCGGTCAGCGACATCCTCCGCCTGGAGACCCAGCTGGCGACGGCCCACCCGGCCCTGGACATCGCGGACCGGGTCATCACCCTGCGCCAGGACAAACTCCTCGGCCGCCTGCTGGACGCACACGGCCGTTCGGTGGGCGTGGTACCGGCGGACCTGTGGGCGGAACCGGCCCTGTAGCCGGGCCTCGGCGGCTGTCAGCGGGCTGCCGTAGAGTGCGCCGTGGTGGGGACGCGACAGCGTTCGAGCGGTTCGAGGGGGGAGCCCGCCATGGGTACGCCGAAGAAGAAACCCGAGAGGGAACCGAAGCGGCAACCGGAGCGGGAACCGAAGAAGGAACCGAAGAAGGACCGGCCCGTACCGGTGCCGATGAGCCCCGAGCAGATGGTCGCGGAGGCGCGGAAGGCGTTCTTCGTGGTGTTCGGTCTGCTGGCGGTCGTCTGGCTGATCCAAGTGGCCAACTACTCCGACCACTACGCCCTCTCCCGCGACCACGCGTTGGTCTCGGGCGACGTCGGCACCCTGCCCGACATCCTGGTCGCGCCGCTGCTGCACTGGAGCTGGGCGCACATCGAGAGCAACTCCGGCCCGCTGTTCGTCTTCGGCTTCCTCGCCGCCTACCGGGGAGTGGCCCGGTTCCTCGGCCTCACTCTCCTGATCGCGCTGAGCAGCGGCCTGGTGGTGTGGTTCTTCGAGCAGGGCGACGTGGCGACGGTCGGCGCCAGCGGCCTGATCTTCGGGTACTTCGGCTACGTCGTCGTACGGGGACTCTTCGACCGGCACCTGATCGACACGCTGATCGGGATCGTCATGGGCGCGTCCTTCGCCTACCTCCTCACCGTGGCCGTCCCCGGCACCCCCGGCGTGAGCTGGCTCGGCCACCTCGGCGGGCTGCTCGGCGGGCTGGTCGGCGCCTGGCTCTTCCGCGACCGCCGCGCCCCGCGCCCCGCCTCCGGCGCCCTCACCCCCCGGACCACGGCCGGCGGCACGCCCCCACAGCCCTCCCCCGACTCCCCGCGCTCCGACCTGTACAAGGAACTCGACGACCTCGGTCTGCTCTGACCGCCCACCCGTGCCCGGTGCTCGGGGTGGTGCGCACCACCGTCGCGAGAGGCCACGTGGACAGCGAGAACGCAACGTCGACAGGGCCCGCGGCGGCGGCTACCTTCACCTGGTCCCCGGGTCGGGTCCGCACCGGGCACCCCGACCAGGGAGAGACGCATGCCCCATCTTGCGCTGTACACGTTCGGTGTCCTGAAGTCACCCCTCGCCGATCCCGCACCCCTCACGCGGGAGTTCCACGACTGGGGCGAGGCCGTCTACCGGAAGATCGGCCGGCACCCCGGGTACCTCGCGCGGGCCGAAGCGGCGGACGGCGACCGGGGCATGCTCTTCGAGGCGGACTGGGGCGCATGGGGAAAATTCGCCGTCCCGGCCTGGTACGCCAAGGGCCGTACCGTGGAAACCACCGCCCTGGCCGCGACCCTCTCGCTCTGGACCGGCCTGCGCCCCGCCTTCGACGCCGTCCACACCGGCCTGCACCGTGAGGCGCTGACCAGGCGTCACGACTGGTTCGAGAGGACCGGACATCCGAGTCACGTGTGCTGGTGGGTCCCCGACGGCGTGACACCCGTCTGGCAGGACGGGGTCACCGGGCTGGAACACCTCCACGCCCACGGCTCCGCACCGCACGCCTTCACCTTCCACCACGCGTTCGCCCCGGACGGAACACCGGCCAGGATCAACACCGCCGAACGATCCACGCCCCCGACCCCGTAGCCGCACCCGGAGGGCACACCGAGGGCACACCGCCCTCGGACGAGTCCAGGCAGAACACGAAGGGGCGGCACCCCCGCACAGGGTGCCGCCCCTCTTCTTGCGTGCCGGGGCCGCCGGCCATCGGTCTTGAGGGTCGGGGACGGACGGCGGACCCGGGGTTCGCGGGAGGCCCCGGGGGGCCTCAGCGGTGGTCGCTGCCTGCGGACTGCGTCGCCGCCCGGCCCGCTTCCAGGCGGGCCACCGGGATGCGGAACGGGCTGCAGGAGACGTAGTCCAGGCCCACCTCGTGGAAGAAGTGGACGGACTCCGGGTCGCCGCCGTGTTCGCCGCAGACGCCGAGTTTCAGGTCGGGGCGGGTGGCGCGGCCGGCCTTCGCCGCGGCCGCCACCAGGGAGCCGACGCCGTCGCGGTCGATCGTCTCGAAGGGGGAGACGCCGAAGATGCCCTTCTCCAGGTAGGCGGTGAAGAAGGAGGCCTCGACGTCGTCGCGGCTGAAGCCCCAGACCGTCTGGGTCAGGTCGTTCGTGCCGAAGGAGAAGAACTCCGCGGCCTCCGCGATCTGGGCCGCCGTCAGGGCGGCCCGCGGGAGCTCGATCATCGTGCCGATGGAGAGCTTGAGGGTCGTGCCGGTGGCCGCCTCCACCTCGGCGATCACCTGGTCGGCCTCCTCGCGGACGATCTCCAGTTCCTGGACCGTGCCGACGAGGGGGATCATGATCTCGGCGCGGGGGTCGCCCTTGGCGTTCTTGCGTTCGGCGGCGGCCTCGGCGATGGCCCGGACCTGCATCGTGAACAGGCCGGGGATGACCAGCCCGAGGCGTACGCCGCGCAGGCCCAGCATCGGGTTCTGCTCGTGCAGGCGGTGCACCGCCTGCAGGAGGCGCAGCTCGTTCTCGTGGGGTTCCTGGCGGGACTCCGCGAGGGCCACCCGGACCGAGAGCTCCGTGATGTCCGGGAGGAACTCGTGCAGCGGCGGGTCCAGGAGACGGACCGTCACCGGGAGGCCGTCCATCGCCGAGAAGAGTTCGACGAAGTCCTTCTTCTGGAGCGGGAGCAGGGCCTGCAGGGCCTCCTCGCGGTCCTCCTGCGTGTCCGCCAGGATCAGGCGCTCCACCAGTTCGCGGCGGTCGCCGAGGAACATGTGCTCGGTGCGGCACAGGCCGATGCCCTGGGCGCCGAACCGGCGGGCGCGCAGCGCGTCCTCGGCGTTGTCGGCATTCGCGCGGACGCGCAGGCGGCGCTTGCGGTCGGCGAAGGCCATGATGCGGTGGACCGCCTCGACCAGTTCGTCGGCGTCCTGGGCGCCCGCGTGCATGCGGCCCTCGAAGTACTCGACGACCGGGGAGGGTACGACGGGGACCTCGCCCAGGTAGACCTTGCCGGACGAGCCGTCGATGGAGATGACGTCGCCCTCTTCGACGACGTGGCCGCCGGGGACCGTCATGCGGCGGCGCTTGGTGTCGACCTCCAGCTCCTCCGCGCCGCAGACGCAGGTCTTGCCCATGCCGCGGGCGACCACGGCCGCGTGCGAGGTCTTGCCGCCGCGGGAGGTGAGGATGCCCTCCGCCGCGATCATGCCGTCGAGGTCGTCGGGGTTGGTCTCGCGGCGGACCAGGATGACCTTCTCGCCCGAGCGGGACCACTTGACGGCGGTGTAGGAGTCGAAGACCGCCTTGCCGACCGCCGCGCCCGGCGACGCCGCGATGCCGCGGCCGACCTGGTGGGCCTTCGCCTGCTCGTCGAACCGGGGGAACATCAGCTGGGCGAGCTGGGCGCCCGTCACCCGCTGGAGGGCCTCCGTCTCGTCGATCAGGCCCTGGTCCACCAGCTGGGTCGCGATGCGGAAGGCCGCGCCCGCGGTGCGCTTGCCGACCCGGGTCTGGAGCATCCACAGCCGGCCGCGCTCGATGGTGAACTCGATGTCGCAGAGGTCCTTGTAGTGGTTCTCCAGCGTCTCCATGATCTGCATCAGCTGGTCGTACGACTTCTTGTCGATGTTCTCCAGCTCGGCCAGCGGGACCGTGTTGCGGATGCCCGCGACCACGTCCTCGCCCTGGGCGTTCTGGAGGTAGTCGCCGTAGACGCCCTGGTGGCCGGAGGCGGGGTCGCGGGTGAAGGCGACGCCCGTGCCGGAGTCCGGGCCGAGGTTGCCGAAGACCATGGAGCAGACGTTGACGGCCGTGCCGAGGTCGCCGGGGATGCGCTCCTGGCGGCGGTAGAGCTTGGCTCGGTCGGTGTTCCAGGAGTCGAAGACCGCGCGGATCGCGAGGTCCATCTGCTCGCGCGCGTCCTGCGGGAAGTCCCGCCCGGCCTCCGCCTTGACGATCTTCTTGAACCTGGTGACGAGCTTCCTGAGGTCGGCCGCCTCCAGCTCGGTGTCGACGGTGACCTGCTTGGCCTCCTTCGCCGCGTCCAGCGCCTCCTCGAAGAGCTCGCCGTCGACGCCGAGGACCGTCTTGCCGAACATCTGGATGAGGCGGCGGTAGGAGTCCCACGCGAAGCGCTCGTCGCCGGCCTGCTTCGCGAGGCCCTGCACGGACTTGTCGGAGAGACCGATGTTCAGGACCGTGTCCATCATGCCGGGCATGGAGAACTTGGCGCCGGAGCGGACCGAGACCAGCAGCGGGTCGTCGGCCTGGCCGAGCTTCTTGCCCATCCGCTCTTCGAGGGCTCCGAGGTGTGCACTCACCTCGTCACGCAGTGCCGCCGGCTCCTCGCCGCTGTCGAGGTAGACCTTGCAGGCGTCCGTCGTGATGGTGAAGCCGGGGGGAACGGGGAGCCCCAGGTTGGTCATCTCGGCGAGGTTCGCGCCCTTGCCGCCCAGGAGGTCCTTGAGGTCCTTGTTTCCCTCGGTGAAGTCGTAAACGAACTTCACTCCGTGGGGTTCTTTGTTTTCCGACACGGGTCTCGACTCCCTGGAAGACTCGGTGGCTGCCCTGACGGCCAGGAACATACCCAGATCGAAGGCGCCTGGGTACGTCTACTTGCGTGTCATGCGCCCGTAACCAGTCGTCCGCCACCGGATCGAAAGTCAAAGCTTGGCAAGCGGAGACCGGGTCGTGTTTTCACCTCTTGAACGCAAGACCGCTCAGCATCGCACCTTTCCGCTCACTTGAGCGGCCATCCCGCACACCTGATTTCGATCGATGAACGATCAAGGGGTGGCACCCAGTGCCACCCCTTGGAGAAGTGCAGTCGCCCATGATCCGCTCATCTGAGCGCAACCCTTATCAAGGGTGGCGAGAATCACGCTGCCACAGACCGCGGGAGTTCACCATGCGGACGCGGGGACGGACACCAGAACCCACCGGAAACGCGCCGGTCACACACCCTCACACGCCGAGCGCCAGCAACAGCGCCGGTCACACACCCTCACACGCCCAGCGCCAGCAACCGCTCCTCGACCCGCTCCGGGGCGTACAGATGCTCCACGACCAGCGCCCCGGCCCCCACCAGGCCCGCCCGCTCCCCCAGCCGTGACGTCACGACGTCCAGATGAGCGGTGGAGCGGGGCAGCGCCCGCTGGTAGAGCAGTTCGCGCACACCGGTGACGAACGGGGTGCCCGCGAGGTCGCCCGCGATCATCAGGACGCCCGGGTTGAGCAGGGTCACGACCGTCGCCAGGACGTCCCCGACCATGCGGCCGGCCTCCCGGGCCAGCGCGGCCGCCTCCGGATGGCCCGAGGCGAGCAGATCGCGCACGTCCGACCCGGACGCGGCCGGGATCCCCGCCTCCGTCAGCCGGCGGGCCACGGCACCACCGCTGGCGACCGCGGCGAGGCAGCCGTAGGAACCGCACCGGCACTGCACCTCCGCGCCCACCCGGATGTGGCCGATGTCCCCGGCGCCGCCGTCGATGCCGCGGTAGATCGAGCCGTTCACCACGACCCCGGCGCCGATACCCGTCGAGACCTTGACGAGGACGAACGCCGAGCAGTCCGGATCTCCGGTGCGCTGCTCCCCGTACGCCATCAGGTTCGCGTCGTTGTCGACCAGGACCGGGACGGCCGACGCGCCCGTGTGCTCCGAGAACGCCCTGGCCAGGCGGCCCCTTATGTCGTAGCCGTCCCAGCCCGGCATGATCGGCGGCTGGACGACCCGGCCGGTGTCCGTGTCGACCGGGCCCGGCACCGCCAGGCCGATCCCGCACACCTCCGTCGCACGGTGGCCGGCCTTCTCCAGCAACTCGGCGAACCAGCGTCCGAGTTCACCGAGCACGGCCTCCGGTCCGTCCTGGATGACCAGGGTGCCGGAGTGCTCGGCGAGGAGTTCGCCGGTGAGCGTGAGCACGGCGGCGCGGGCGTGGCGGGTCTCCAGGTCCGCGGCGAGGACGACCGCGTGGGAGTCGTCGAACTCGAGGGTGATGGAGGGGCGGCCGCCCAGCGGGGAGTCGACCGGGCCGCCGGCGCCCTCGCGCAGCCAGCCCGCGCGGAACAGACGGTCCAGGCGGTGGCCGACGGTCGCGCGGGAGAGACCGGTGGCCTGCTGGAGCGCACCGCGCGTCACGGCCCGTCCGTTGCGCACCAGTTCGAGCAGATCCCCGGCGCTCGCCTGTCCGCCGCCCTTGCCGGTCCTGCCGGGACGTCCGGTCATGCGCACCCCCTTGTGTTTCTCAAGCTTGCATTACATATTGAGTTTTGCGTGTTAAATAGACGTAACCCTACGGTAGCCACTGCCAAACCCGGCCGGCCGGACGTCTTCGGGGAGTCCCGAGTGGATCGCACTGCCCAGCTCAGCACCCATGCGCCCGACCGCGGCATTGCATACGATCCGCCGCCCGCCCGCGCCGCCTCCGGCGCCGGCGCACGACGGTCGCTGCACGTCAGAGCCGCACAGGTGCTCGACGAGAACTGGACCGGCAGTTCGACCGTGCCCTCCCGGAACCTGTATCCGCACCAGTGGTCGTGGGACTCGGCGTTCATCGCGATCGGCCTCAGGCACCTCTCGCCGCTGCGCGCGCAGACGGAGCTGGAGACGCTGCTGGCCGCCCAGTGGGGCGACGGGCGAATCCCGCACATCGTGTTCAACCCCTCCGTGCCCCTCGACGCGTACTTCCCGAGCCCCGACTTCTGGCGCTCCTCGACCGCGGGGCGCGCTGCGGGCGCCCCGCGCACCGTACAGACCTCCGGGATCGTGCAGCCACCGGTGCACGCGCTGGCGGCCTGGCTGGTGCACCTGGCCGACCCGGGCCTGTCGCGGGCACGGGGCTTCCTGGCCCGCGTCCACCCCCGGCTCGCCGCCTGGCACCGCTATCTGCTGCACCGGCGCGACCTGGGCGGCGGCGGGCTGGCCTCCGTCGTGCACCCCTGGGAACAGGGTATGGACAACAGCCCCTGCTGGGACGCCCCGCTGGCCCGGGTCACCCCGGCCCCGGCGCGCTCCTTCCGGCGGGCCGACCTGGACCACGGCGCGGCCGAGGACCGGCCGACCGACCTGGACTACGGGCGGTACGTGCGGCTGGCGGCCGACTACCGGGACGCCGGATACACCGACCGGACCAGGGACTTCGCCGTCGAGGACCCCGCCTTCAACGCACTGCTCATCGCCTCCGAGCACGCCCTCGCCCGCATCGCGCGGGAGCTGGGCGCGCCCGGCACGGCCCGGCACGCGCGGGCGGAGCGGCTGACGGCGGCGCTGGTGGACCGGCTGTGGGACCCGGAGAAGGAGATCTTCCTCTGCCGGGACCTACGGGGCGGCACGGGTGGTGTCGGTGGCACGGGTGGTGCCGGTGGCACGGGCGGTGTGCTCGTCCCCGAGCGCGGGGTCTCCGGGCTGGTCCCGTTGCTGGTGCCCGGCCTGCCCCGGGAGATCGCCACCGCACTGGTGCGCACCCTGGACGGCCCGCACTTCGGCACCGGGTCCGGCCTGGTGCCCAGCTACGACCTGCTCGGCGAGGCCTTCGACCCGCACCGCTACTGGCGCGGGCCCGCCTGGTTCAACACCGGCTGGCTGCTGGAGCGGGGGCTGCGCGAGCACGGCGAGCGGGAGCGGGCCGACGCGCTCGGCGAGGCGGCGGTACGGACGGCCGAGGCGAGCGGGTTCGCCGAGTACGTCGACCCGCACACCGGTGCGGCGTGCGGCGCGACCGGGTTCAGCTGGACGGCGGCGCTGGCGCTGGACCTGCACCACCGGCGGCACGCGGCACTACCCACCACGTCGCACGAAGAGCCACATACCGAACGTCAAAACCTGCACAAGAGCTGACAAAACGGGGTGTCCTCGGGGGGCACCGCACGTTCGACCAGAGGAACGAAGGAGGGGACCGGGGATGACGGACCGGCATCATCTGCTCGTGCACGGCACGACGTTCGCGGCTGTGGACGACCGCGGCGACATCAGCGGCGTGCGGGGCGGCGGCTCCCCGGACGGGTTATTCGTACGGGACGCGCGGCACCTCAGCCGCTGGCAGCTGACGGTGGACGGGGCGCTGCCCGAGGTGCTCACCCCGGTCGCCGACGGGGACGGCACGCGCTGCGTCCTGGTCCCGCGCGGCGGCCGCCAGGAGCCGCCCGCGCACACGCTCTTCCGGGAACAGGCCGTCGGCGACGGCTCGTTCGTCGAGTCCCTGCGGGTCACCAGCAACCGTCCGGTGCCGACCACGATCCGGCTCGCGATCACCGCCGACGCCGACTTCACCGACCAGTTCGAGCTCCGCGCCGACCATCGCACCTACGCCAAGTCCGGCGCCGTCCGCTCCCGCCACGTCCTCGACGACGGGCTGGAGTTCGGCTACCGCCGGGGCGAGTGGCGGTCCTGTACGACGATCACCGCCGAGCCGGCCCCGGACGGCGTGGAGGAGACCGGGACCGGCGCCCGGCGGATGGTGTGGACGCTGGAGCTGGCACCGCACGGCACCACCGAGCTGCTGGTCCGGGTGATGGCACGCCCGTACGGCGACAAGCGGGCGCTGCGGGTGCCCCGCGACCCGGCCGCGCTGAACGAACAGCTCCTCGCGCTGGAGGGCGAGTTCGTGGAGGGCGTGGCCTTCCCGACCGGCTGGCCCGAGCTGGCGGCGGCCTGCGCCCGCGGCCTCTCCGACCTCGCCGCGCTCCAGGTGCCGGCCACCGGACCGGACGGCGAGGAGCTCAGGGTCCCGGCGGCCGGGGCTCCCTGGTTCCTCACCCTGCTCGGCCGCGACGCCCTGCTCACCTCCCTCTTCGCCCTGCCCTACCGGCCCCGCCTGGCCGCCGCCACTCTGCCCGCCCTCGCCGCCACCCAGGCCACCGAGACCGGCGCGCACTCCGTGGCCCAGCCCGGGAAGATCGTCCACGAGGTGCGCCACGGCGAACTGGCCCACTTCGGGCAGGTGCCGTACGGGCGTTACTACGGCTCGGTGGACGCGACACCGCTGTTCCTGATCCTGCTCGGCGCGTACGTCGAGCAGACCGGGGACGCCGGGATGGCCCGGCGGCTCGAACGCCACGCCCGCGCGGCCGTCGGGTGGATGCTCGACCACGGCGGCCTGACCTCGCGCGGCTACCTGGTCTACCGCGCGGACAAGGGCGGCCTCGCCAACCAGAACTGGAAGGACTCCCCCGGCGCGATCTGCTCCGCCGACGGCAGCCGGCCGATGGGGACCGTGATGGCGGCGGGGGCGCAGGGGTACGCGTACGACGCGCTGCGCCGGACGGCGTGGCTGGCGCGGACGGTGTGGGCCGACGAGACGTACGCGGCGCTCCTGGAGCAGGCCGCCGGTGATCTGCGGGACCGGTTCCAGCAGGACTTCTGGATGCGGGAGGCGTCCTTCCCCGCGCTGGCCCTCGACGGCGAGGGCCGGCAGGTCGACGCGCTCGCCTCGGACGCCGGGCATCTGCTGTGGTCCGGGCTGCTGGACAAGGAGTACGGGGAGGTGGTCGGGCGGCGGTTGCTGGAGCCGGACTTCTTCTCGGGGTGGGGGGTGCGGACGCTGGCCGCGGGGCAGGCGGCGTACCACCCGCTGTCGTATCACCGTGGGTCGGTGTGGCCGCACGACAACGCGCTGATCGCGCTGGGGCTGGCCCGGTACGGGCTGCACGACGAGGCCCGGACCGTGGCGCACGGGCTGGTCGACGCGGCGACGGCGGGCGGGCACCGGTTGCCGGAGGTGCTGGCCGGGTACGGGAGGGACTCGCATCCGGAGCCGGTGCCGTATCCGCATGCGTGCGTGCGGGAGTCTCGGTCGGCGGCGGCTCCGCTGGCGCTGCTGACTGCCGTGGGCGGCGCGTAGAGGGGGCGGGTGGGGGTCGTCGGCCGGGGGTACCCCCAGCGCCCCATTCGGGGCGCTTCCCGCAGCCGTATGCCGAAAGGGCCTTGCCTCCGACGGGGCGTTGTGTTTGCCCGGTGTTTGCCGAATGGCCTGAACACGGGCCTAATGAGGGCCGTACGGACAAGTGGCGGGTCCGGCCTCCGAGCGTTGGCCCGCTTCCGTTTCACGGGTCGCGCACGGAAGGACCTCCGGGTTGTCTCAGCACACGAGCATTCGCCAGCCATCGGACACGCCGTCCGGGCCGTCCGAACGCGAAACCCCACCCGAGGAATCCGAGGCCCCCGACTCCGAGCCGGCGGCGGCCCCCGAGGCGTCCGGCGCTCCCGAGCCCACCGCCGAGCAGCCCCGGAAGGCCGGTCCGGTGACCACGGACGAGGCCGTGCCCGTCGCCGAGCCGAGCGAGACGGCCCCCGAAGCGACCGACGAGACCGAAGCGAGCGACGAGACCCACGAGACCGGCGCCGAGGCCGGTCCCGAGCCGGAAGGCACCGCCGGCACCGAGACCGCGGCCGCCGAAGCCACCGGAGCCGGTTCCGAGCCCGAGGCCGACGCCGCCGCCGCCGGCACCGACACCGACACCGACGGCGGTTCCGGGGGCGAGGCCGCCGCCGACGCGGACGGCGGTTCCGGGGCCGAGGCTGCCGTCGCGGACGACGACGCCGGCGGCGGTGCGGAGACCGTCCCCGCCCCGGACGGTGGCCTCCGGCCGCGGCGTCGCGGGTGGACCGCGTGGAGTGGGCGGGTCCGGGAGCGGCGGCAGGCCTGGCGGGACGCGCATCCCACCGCGTCCTCCGCGCTGTCGACCGGCGTCACCGTACTCTGCGCGGCGCTCGTGATCGCGGCGCTGGTGATGCCGAACTCCCTCGTCGGGCTCGGGCCGGCGAAGTTCCTGCGGATACCGTCCGAGGGGGTCATCGCCGCCGCTGTCGCGCTGGTGCTGCCCCGGCGGCCCCGGATCGTGCTGGCCATGGTGTTCGGCGTCGTGCTCGGCGCGCTGACCCTGATCAACTTCATGGACATGGGGTTCTACGAATACCTCGGCCGGAACTTCAACCCGGTCCTGGACTGGAGCCTGCTCGGCGACGCCGAGTCGTACCTGGAGGACACACTGGGGCGGACCGCCACCGTCGCCGTGAGCGTCAGTGCCGTCGTCCTCCTGCTGCTCCTGTTCGTGCTGCTCGCCCTGGCGACGGTACGGCTGAGCAATCTGCTGGCCCGGCATCCGGGGCGGGCCACCCGGGGCACGCTGATCGCGGGCGTCGTCTGGATCACCTGCTCCTCCTTCGGGCTCCAGGGCTTCAACGGCGTGCCGCTGGCCTCCGACCGCACCGCCGTCGCGCTGAAGGTCAGGTCGCAGCAGGTGCGGGACACCCTGCACGACGAGTCGGAGTTCCGGAAGGTCGCCAAGGTGGACGCCTTCGGGAACACCCCGCCCGACCAGCTGCTGACCAGCCTGCGCGGCAAGGACGTCGTCTTCACGTTCATCGAGAGCTACGGCCGCAGCGCCATCGAGGACCCGATCGAGGCACCCGGCGTCGACAACACGCTCGCCGTCCGGACCCAGGCCCTCGCGAAGGCCGGCTTCCACGCGAAGAGCGGCTGGCTGACGTCGGCGACCTACGGCGGCAGCAGCTGGCTCGGGCACTCCACCACCATGTCCGGCCTGTGGGTCAGCAACCAGCAGCGCTACCGGACCGTCATGGCCAGCGACCACCTGAGCATCACCAAGGCGTTCCAGAAGACCGGTGACTTCGACACGGTCGGCGTGATGCCGGGTATCCAGAAGGGCTGGCCGGAGCAGAGCTACTACGGCCTCGACAAGGTCTACAACGCCTTCCAGCTCGGCTACAAGGGACCGAAGTTCAGCTGGTCGACGATGCCCGACCAGTACGCGCTCCAGCAGTTCCAGGACCGGGTGCACAGCAAGAAGCCGGCCGACGGCAAGTCCCGGTTGTCGTTCCTGATCCTGACCTCCAGCCACCAGCCGTGGGCGCCGATCCCGAAGATGGTGCCGTGGGACCAGCTGGGCGACGGCTCGGTCTTCAACGCCATCCAGAAGGCCGGCAACAAGGCGTCCGACGTCATCGCCGACACCACCAAGTCCCGTCAGGAGTACGGCAAGTCGGTCCAGTACTCGGTGACCGCGCTCACCGAGTGGCTGGAGCGCTACGGCAACGACAACACGGTGCTCGTCTTCCTCGGCGACCACCAGCCGATCGCCCGGGTCAGCGGCAACCACGCCAGCCGTGACGTGCCGATCTCGATCGTCGCCAAGGACCCGAAGGTGCTGGACGCGATCGACTCCTGGAACTGGACCGACGGTCTGCAGCCCGCGCACACCGCCCCGGTGTGGAAGATGAGCGCGTTCCGCGACAAGTTCCTGGCGGCCTACGGGTCCACGCCGCACCCGAAGACCAACTGAGCGTGCGGTGGAGGTGCCGCGGCCATCGTCATTCGGCCGCGGCACCGTCGTGGCCGGTCCCGCGGTTCCTCCCCCGGCCGAAGGCCGGGGGTACCCCCGGCGCCCCCCGCAGGGCGCTCAGCCGCCGGACGTGTCCAGTTCCGCGTCCTCGGTGAGGCCCGCGCAGTCGTAGGGGTCCTTCAGCCAGCCGTCCGGCAGCACCACCCGGTTGTTGCCGGACGTACGGCCGCGGGGGCCGTCGGCGCCGGTGGGCCAGGGCTGGTCGAGGTCCAGTTCGTCCAGGCCGGCGCGGAGGTCGGCCAGCGAGGACGTGATGGCGAGCCTCTTGCGCATCTCGCTGCCGACCGCGAAGCCCTTCAGGTACCAGGCGACGTGCTTGCGGAAGTCGACGACGCCCTTGGACTCGTCGCCGAGCCACTCGCCGAGCAGGGTCGCGTGCCGGACCATGACATCGGCGACCTCGCGGAGGGACGGCTCCAGGACGTCCTCCGGACGCCCCTCGAAGGCGGCGACGAGGTCCGCGAAGAGCCACGGGCGGCCCAGGCAGCCGCGGCCGACCACGACTCCGTCGCAGCCCGTCTCGCGGACCATCCTGAGCGCGTCCTGCGCCGACCAGATGTCGCCGTTGCCGAGCACGGGGATCTCCGGGACGTGCTCCTTCAGGCGGGCGATGGCCTCCCAGTCGGCGGTGCCGCCGTAGTGCTGGGCGGCGGTGCGGCCGTGCAGGGCGATGGAGGTGACGCCCTCCTCGACGGCGATCCGGCCGGCGTCGAGGTAGGTGATGTGGTCGTCGTCGATGCCCTTGCGCATCTTCATGGTGACGGGCAGGTCACCGGCGCCGGAGACGGCCTCGCGGAGGATGGCGCGGAGCAGGTTCCGCTTGTACGGGAGGGCCGACCCGCCGCCCTTCCTCGTCACCTTCGGGACCGGGCAGCCGAAGTTCAGGTCGATGTGGTCGGCCAGACCCTCCTCCGCGATCATGCGGACGGCCTTGCCCACGGTGGCCGGGTCGACGCCGTACAGCTGGATGGACCGGGGCTTCTCGGTCTCGTCGAAGCGGATCAGCTGCATGGTCTTCTCGTTGCGCTCGACCAGCGCCCGGGTCGTGATCATCTCGCTGACGAACAGCCCCTTGCCGCCGCTGAACTCCCGGCACAGGGTGCGGAAGGGCGCGTTGGTGATCCCCGCCATGGGGGCGAGGACGACCGGCGGCCGGACGGTGTGCGGGCCGACCTGGAGGGGGGACGTGGGCTCGGGCATTCCCCCATTGTCCCGTACGCCGCGCGGTGCTCGTCGGCCCTGTGGACAACCGCTCCTCCCGCACCCACCGTCACGATCATGTATCACTCATTAGTTAGACGCACTATCGAAATGGGCGTACGATGTGGCCATGCCCGAGCTCAGCCCCCGCCGCCGCATGCTCGTCCTCGCGATCTGTTGCATGAGCCTGCTCATCGTCAGTCTCGACACGACCGCGCTCAATGTCGGCCTGCCGTCCATGCAGCGCGAGCTGCACGCCTCGACGGCGGGCCTGCAGTGGACGATCGACGCGTACACCCTGGTCCTCGCGTCGCTGCTGATGCTCGCCGGTTCCACCGGCGACCGGGTCGGCCGCAAGAAGGTCTTCATGACCGGCCTGGTCGTCTTCTCGATCGGCTCCCTGCTCTGCTCCCTCGCGCCGAACCTCGACTCGCTGATCGCGTTCCGCATGATCCAGGCGGTGGGCGGCTCGATGCTCAACCCGGTCGCGATGTCGATCATCACCAACACCTTCACCGACCCGCGCGAGCGGGCCCGGGCCATCGGCGTGTGGGGTGCGGTGGTCGGCATATCCATGGCCGCCGGGCCACTGGTCGGCGGCCTGCTCGTGGAGTCGGTCGGCTGGCGGGCGATCTTCTGGGTCAACCTCCCGGTGGGCCTGGCGGCCGTCCTGCTGACGCTGCGCTTCGTGCCGGCGTCCCGGGCGCCGAAGGCCCGCCGTCCCGACCCGGTCGGCCAGGTGCTGGTCATCGCCCTGTTCGGCTCGCTGACGTACGCGATCATCGAGGCCCCGACCGCGGGCACGGACACCGTCCTGCCCTTCGCCGCGGTGGCCCTCGCCGCCCTGCTGGGCCTCCTGTGGTACGAACCGCGCCGCGACGAACCCCTGATCGACCTGCGGTTCTTCCGCTCGGCACCGTTCAGCGGCGCGACCGTGATCGCGATCAGCGCGTTCGCGTCCCTCGGCGGCTTCCTGTTCCTCTCCACGCTGTACCTGCAGAACGTGCGCGGCCTGGACGCCCTGCACGCGGGCCTGTGGATGCTGCCGATGGCGGTCCCGATGTTCCTGTGCGCCCCGCTGGCCGGCCGCCTCGTCGGCAGCCGGGGCCCGCGGCTGCCGCTGGTGATCGCCGGCACCGCGATGACCGCGAGCGCGGTCCTGTTCGCCGCGTTCGAGGCGGAGACCTCGAACACCACCCTCTTCTTCGGCTACGTCCTGTTCGGCATCGGCTTCGGCTTCGTGAACGCCCCGATCACCAACACCGCGGTCTCCGGCATGCCGAGGTCCCAGGCCGGCGTCGCGGCCGCGGTCGCCTCCACCAGCCGACAGCTCGGCCAGACCCTGGGCGTCGCGGTGATCGGCGCGGTGCTGGCCTCCGGGATCGGTTCCTCGTCGTACGCCGGCCGGTTCGTGGACGCCGCCCGCCCCGGCTGGTGGATCCTGGCCGGCTGCGGCCTCGCGGTCCTGCTCCTGGGCGCCGTGACGAACGGCGGCTGGGCCCGTGCCACGGCGGAGCGGGCCGCGGAGCGGCTGGCGGCCCCCGAGATCCGCGCGGCCCTGGGAAGCGCCGAGCGCGTCTGACCGGCCCGCGGCGCCGAAAACGGCCGCAATCGTTCCTTCCCCCGCGCGAAAACGCCGCGGCCCGGCTGTCTCGACGGCTGGTACGCGAGGGGTAGCACGAGCCTGGTCGCCTGGGCGATGTGCGTCACGAACAGCTGATCTCCGAGCGCCGGTGCCGGGCCAGGACGGCCTGGCGCAGGGTGCCCAGGGCGAGGGACTGCAGCAGCGCCGAGACGACGACGGTGCCGACGAAGAACCAGTTCGGGGTGTCCGCGCGCCAGGCCGTCCTGCCGAGCGCCGCGAGCAGCGGGAAGACCGGGAACGTGACCAGGGGCGGCCAGAGCCAGGCGTAGTCGGAGCCGTGCTCGTCCGCGTGTGCGGAGTCGGCGACGGCCTTGGCGATGACGACGGCGACCAGGACCAGGTAGGCCGCCGACAGGCGGTTCGTGAGCATCAGCCGGACAACGGTGCGGGCCGGGCCGGATTCCATCGTCTTCTCCCCCGTGGCCGGTCGTCGATTCGCCGTTTCGCCGTTTCACGGATTCGCCGTTTCGCGGATTCGCCGTTCGCCGTGTCGCCGATTCCTCTCGCTCCTGCATGGTCCGTGGCGGACGGCGCCCCGGTCCTGAGTACGCGTACTCAGTTGTGCGAACGAATTCCCGTGACCCGGTCAGGAGTTCGGCTGCGCCGTCCCCGTCCGCGCCAGGTCGTGCAGTCGCTCCAGGCGCTCCCGGGTGTCCTCGTCGGCCGGGACGTAGGTGACCATCCGCGCCCCGGACGCGGGGTTGAGGAACAGGTCCGTGTGTTCCAGGGTGAGGTGGCCGACGTACGGGTTGAGGAACTGCTTGGTCCTGGAGCGCAGGCCCACCACCTCGTAGCGCTCCCAGTTCGCACGGAACTCCGCGGACTCCGCGGCCAGCCGCTTCACCAGCATCTTCCACGCCGGCTCGGCGAGATGGCCGGCCAACGACGCGCGGAGTTTCGCGGCCATCAGGCGGCGGGTCTCCTCCAGGTGCACGATCGAGCGGCACCACTCGGGGTTGGTGTACGCGAGGATCATGCAGTTGCGGTCCTCGGGCGGGACCGCGTCGAGGTCGCACAGCAGGCGGGCGTAGGTGCGGTTGTAGGCGAGGATGTCGTAGCGGCTGTTCTGGACGCAGGCCGGCAGGGGTTCCAGGGCGCGGAGCATCTCCTGCAGCGCCGGGGTGACGCCCGTGCAGCTCGCGGCCGGGGTCGGGTCGACGGCCTCGGCCAGCTGGAAGAGGTGGGCGCGCTCGGAGCCGTCGAGCCGCAGGGTGCGGGCGAGGGCGTCCAGGACCTGGACGGAGACCTGGATGTCCCGGGCCTGTTCGAGCCAGGTGTACCAGGTGACGCCGACCGCGGAGAGCTGGGCGACCTCCTCCCGGCGCAGGCCGGGCGTGCGCCGGCGGGTGCCACGCGGCAGGCCCACCTCCTCCGGGGTGATCCGCTCCCGCCGGTTGCGCAGGAACGCGGCCAGTTCGTGCCGCCGGATGTCCGCACCCCGGCCCTGGGCGGCGGCCGTCTGCCGCGGGGCCGTCTTCTCCTGTGCCGTCGTCGTCATGCCTCCAGCCTGCCCCGTCGCCGATCCTGTTGCCAGGTACTTCTACTACCAGGACAAGGAGACTCTGGTACCAGTCTGGGGCGGGCCGCAGGCTCGGGTGCATGACCGAAACCGTCACCACCGCGCCCGTACGGTCCCCGGCCGCGCCACCGGCGCTCGGCGGCCCGGGGCTGTTCACCGTCCTGCTGGCCGCCGCGCTTCCGCTCATCGACTTCTTCATCGTCAACGTCGCCCTGCCCACCATCGGCGCCGACCTGCACGCGGGCGAGGCGGTCCTGGAACTCGTCGTCGCCGGGTACGGCGTCGCCTACGCCGTACTGCTGGTGCTCGGCGGGCGGCTCGGCGACCTGTTCGGGCGCCGCCGGCTCTTCCTCGGCGGCATGGCCGCGTTCGGCCTGACCTCGCTGGCCTGCGGACTCGCACCCAGCGCCTGGACCCTGGTGGCCGCCCGGGTCGCCCAGGGCGCCGCGTCCGCCGCGATGCTCCCGCAGGTCCTCGCCACGATCCAGGCCGCCACCCGCGGCGGCCGCCGGGCCCGGGCCATGAGCCTGTACGGCGCCACCGCCGGCCTCTCCATGGTGGCCGGCCAGGTCCTCGGCGGGGTGCTGGTCGCCGCCGACGTCGCGGGCACCGGCTGGCGGTCCGTGTTCCTGGTCAACGTGCCGGTCGTGGTCGTCGGGCTGGTGCTCGGCGCCCGGTTCGTGCCCGAGACCAGGTCGCAGAGGCCCGAGCCGGTCGACGGGGCCGGCACGGTGCTGCTCGCCCTCTCCCTGCTCACCCTCCTCGCCCCGCTCACCGAGGGCCGCGCGGCGGGCTGGCCGCTGTGGACGTGGCTGTCGCTGGCCGCGTTCCCGGGCGTGGCCGTCGCCTTCTACACCGTGGAGCGCCGCGCCGACCGGGCGGGCCGTACGCCGCTGGTCCCGCCGAGCCTGTTCGAACTCACCTCGCTGCGCCGGGGACTGGTGCTGATGGTGCCGTTCTCGATCGGGTTCAGCGGCTTCATGTTCGTGATCGCCGTGGCCCTGCAGAGCGGGGAGCACCTGGGTCCGGTCGCGGCGGGGATGGCACTCGCCCCGATGGCGGTCGCCTTCCTGTTCGTCTCGCTCGCCGGGCCGCGGCTGATCGCCCGGTACGGCAGCCGGGTGGTGACCGCCGGGTCGGTGATCCAGCTGGTCGGCATCGTCCTCATCGTGCTCGCCGCCCGGCGGGACTGGCCGCACCTGGACTTCACCGGGCTGCTGCCCGGGGTCGCCGTCGGCGGCGCCGGTCAGGCCCTGCAACTGCCCAACGTGCTGCGGCTCGTGATGTCGGAGGTACCGCCGGCGCGGGCCGGGGTGGGCAGCGGCGTGATGGTCACCACCCAGCAGTCCGCGCTCGCCCTCGGCGTGGCCACCCTGGGCACCCTGTTCCTCTCCCTGGTCCCGCACCAGGGCGTGCGGGACGCCCTGGTCACCACCCTCCTGGTGCAGCTGGCCCTCGCACTGCTGACTGGCCTGCTCAGCCTGCGCCTACCCCGAACGGTGGGCTGAGCTGCGGCCTGAAGGGGTGCTGGGGTACCACGGACGGCATACCGCGGCACCCCCGACGGCGCACTCAGCCTCCGCCGCCGCCCAGCTCGAACCACACGATCTTGCCGGTACCGAGCCGGGTCGTCCCCCAGCGCCGGGCCAGCCGGTGCACCAGATAGAGCCCCCGGCCGTGTTCGTCGGTCGCCTTCGCCTGCCGCAGCCTCGGCAGCTGCGGCACGTCGTCGCCCACCTCGCAGCGCAGCACATCCGTGTGCAGCAGTCGCAGGCTGATCGGCCGGGAGGCGTGCCGCACGGCGTTGGTGACGATCTCGCTGACCAGCAGCTCGGCAGTGTCGGTGAGGTCCTCCAGACCCCAGCCGGCCAGGGCCTGCCGGGTGAGCCGGCGGGCCCGGCCGGGCGCGCCGACCTCCGGCTCCAGGCTCCAGTACGCCACGTCGCTGGGCGCGATGCCGTCGAAGCGGGCGGCGAGCAGCGCGATGTCGTCGTCCCGGTCGCCCGGGCCGAGCATGTCGAGCACCTCGTCGCACAGGGCTTCGAGGGGCGGCGGCCGGTCGGGCCCGGTCAGCTGGGCGGTGGCGGCCAGCTTCTCGCGCAGTTGCTCGATGCCGGTCCACACGTCACGCAGCCGGGACTCGACCAGGCCGTCGGTGTACAGGAGCAGGGTGGCCCCGGTGGGGGCGTCCAGCTCGACCGCCTCGAAGTCGATGCCGCCGACGCCGATCGGGGCGCCCGGCGGCACCGTGAGGACCTCGGCCTTGCCGCCGGGGTGCAGCAGGATCGGCGGCGGATGGCCCGCGTTGGCGACGGTGATGCGGTGCGAGACCGGGTCGTAGACGATGTACAGGCAGGTGGCCATGCGGTCGGTGCCGAGCCGCTGGGCCTGTTCGTCGAGGTGGTGCAGGACCTCCTGCGGGGGCAGGTCGAGGCCGGCCAGGGTCAGTGCGGTGGTGCGCAGCTGGCCCATGACCGCCGCCGAGGTCATGGAGTGGCCCATGACGTCGCCGACGACCAGCGCCACCCGGCTGCCGGGCAGCGGGATCGCGTCGTACCAGTCGCCGCCGACCCGCGCGGTCTCGGCGGCCGGCAGGTAGCGGGAGGCGAGCCGGACGCCGGTGGGCCGCGGCAGCGTCTGCGGGAGCATGGCGCGCTGCAGCCGGTCGGCGATGAAGGCCTCCCTGCTGTACAGGACGGCCTTGTCGACGCCGAGCGCGGTGTGGGTGGCCAGTTGGGCGGCGACCAGCAGGTCGGCGGGCTCGAACGCCGGGCGCTCGGGGCGGCGCAGGAAGACGACGGCGCCGGTGACCCGGCGGCGGCCGCGCAGCGGGGCGAGGATGGCGTGCGAGCCGACCCAGTCGTTCAGCGCGCTGTCCGCGCCGACGAGTTCGCCGAGCGCGGCGCGGGTCGGCGGGGTGTCGGCGAACACCGGCCGGACCCCGCGCAGCACCTCGGCGAGGGCGCCGCCGGGTACCACCTCGCTCCAGTCGGAGGCGTCCAGGTAGTCCTGTTCGTCGTCCACCGTCTCCACGGGCCAGACCAGCTCGGCGCCGGGGCCCTTGAGCCGGTCGGTGCGGCGCAGCCGCAGTACGGCGGGCCCGTTGGGGCGTTCGTCGCCGACCGGCAGCGGGTCGCGCAGGTAGACGAGGGCCGCGTCGGAGTACGTCGGTACGGCGGCCCGGCACAGGCCGAGCACGATCTCGTCGGTGTCGAAGCCGCGGGCGATCCGCCGGGTGGCGGCGCCGACGTAGCGCAGGCGGTCCTCGTCCGGGGCCTTCGGCGCGAGGGGCGGCGCGGCGGCGAGGGCGTCCTCGCGCACACCGAGCGCGGTCTGCGCCGACAGCGCGTCGGCCAGGGCGATGTCGTCGTCCACGAAGTCCTCCCGGTCCGGGCGCCGCAGGAACACCGCGACGCCCACCACGGCGTCGGGGGCGCGCAGCGGGGCGAGCAGGACCCGGTTGCCCTGCGGGAGCCGGGGTGCCGTGCCCAGGAGTTCGCTCAGCGCGTCGTCCACGTCGTCCGGGCCACGGCCGCGTGTCCGGCCGCAGCGCAGCAGCGCGGCGAGCGCGCCGTCGGGCGCCACCGGCCTCGACCGCGGCGGCGATCCGCCCATGGCGCCGCCGAGTTCGGCGGTGACCCCGTCCAACTCCAGGCGCTCCGGCTCCGACCCGTCCGGCGGGTGGTCGCCGAGGTAGACGAACATCCCGTCCGCCAGGTCCGGGACCGTCACCCGGTAGAGCTCACGGACGACCTGGGCCGCGCCCTCGGCACGCGCGATCCGGCGGCCGGCAACGGCCAGGAAACGTTGAGGATCCGGCAGCATCGCCTCTCCGTGCCGGTGGCCGCTTCACAAGGTCGCTTTCATCTTGAGCCAGGGTCAATTCCCTGTCCAGGGTTTCCGCCGGTACACCAAGTCCGGCTCTTGAACCGGAGGTTGGCCGGGGGACGTCCGCGAAGGCACCCGCCGGACCGCCCTGACCTCCTGCTCGTCCCGCGCGGGCGGCTCTCCCGCGCCATGTGAACTCCGGGGACATCCTCGACAAAACCCGGTGAAGAAATCCCCGTTGATGTTGGTCTTGCTGCACACTCCTTGCCGTCGACCGCCGTCGACACGTGCCGAACAGCAGACCGGGCACAGACTCCGGAGGCGTCAATGTCGCAGATCGACGAGAGCAAGGTCAGCCGCTGGGACCAGCACGGCCGGGAGCACGTGGTCCGGGTGCAGCGCACGGGGGTGCAGCGCACGATCAAATGCGACACCTGCGGCTGGCAGAAGGGCGCGCAGTTCCTTCCCTGGCTGAAGGCGGAGGAGCATCTGGCCGAGTCCCACCAGGCGACCGTGGACCCCGCGGGCACCCAGCCCTCGCGCTGACGTCCCGGCGGCGCACGGCCGTTCCCTCGCGACGACGTTCCACGAGCGTGCGGGTCGGCCCTGGCGACGACTTCCGCAAGCGTGCAGGTCGGCCCTGGCGACGACTTGCAAGCGTGCGGGTCGGCACTCACGACGACGTTCCACGAACGTGCAAGGCGGCCCTGGCGACGACGTTCCGCAAGCGTGCGGGTCGGCACTCGCGATGACTTTCCGCGGGTGCGGGAGTCGTATCCCCCGACACCGCGCCCACCGGAAGGACGACCGATGACCCTCTCCCCGCTGCACGCCACCCTGCACCGCCACGTCGAGGCCGGCACCGTCCCGGGAGCCGTGGGGCTCGTGGCCCGCGGTGACGACGTCGAGGTGGTCGCCGTCGGGCACACCGACGTCGAGGGGTCCGCCCCGATGGCCCGGGACTCGGTGTTCCGGATCGCGTCGCTCACCAAGCCGATCACCGCCGCCGCGGTGCTGATGCTGGTGGACGAGGGCCGGATCGGGCTCGGCGACCCGGTGGCCGACTGGCTCCCGGAGCTGGCGAAGCCGATGGTGGTCCGTACGCCCGGCAGTCCCGTGGACGACGTGGTGCCGGCGGTCCGCCAGGTCACCGTCGAGGACCTGCTCAGCTTCCGCGCCGGCTGGGGTCTGCCCGACGACTTCTCCCTGCCCGCCGCGCAGGCCCTGTTCGCGGTGCAGGACCACGGCATCCCCTTCCGGGACTGGCCGGACCCGGACACCTGGCTGGGCCTGCTCGGCCAGGTGCCGATGCTGCACCAGCCGGGCGAGGCCTGGCTGTACGGCACCGCGTCCGCCCTCCAGGGCATTCTGGTCGCCCGGGTGTCGGGCCGTTCCTTCCCCGACTTCCTGGCGGAGCGGATCTTCGAGCCGCTGGGCATGCGGGACACGGCGTTCGAGGTGCCCGCGGCGAAACGGCACCGCTTCACCTCGTCCTACGCCCCCGCCGCGGACGGCACCCTGCACCTGACGGACACTCCGGACGGCGCCTACAGCAGCCCGCCGCGCTTCCCCTCGGGCGGCGGCGGCCTCGTCTCCACGGCCGACGACTGGCTGGCCTTCGCCCGGCTGCTGCTGAACGTCGGCGCCGCCCCGGACGGCCGCCGGCTGCTGACCGCCACCTCGGTGAGCCGTATGACCACCAACCACCTGACGGCGGCCCAGCGCGAGCGCGCCACCCTCTTCCTGGAGGGCCAGGGCTGGGGGTACGGCGGCTCGGTCGACGTCGCCCCGGCCGAGCCCTGGTCGGTACCGGGCCGCTACGGCTGGGTCGGCGGCACCGGCACCACCGCGCACCTCGTCCCGGCCACCGGCGCGGTCACGGTCCTGTTGACACAGACGGCGATGACGGGTCCGACCACGACCGCCTTCATGCAGGACTTCTGGCGGGCCACCGCCTAGCCCGCACGTTACGCCGTTCGGGTGAGCTTCCGGGAAGGAATCACAAGGTCAGGACACCCGTTGCCACCTGCGATCTTTACCTGATCCGAGGGCGGTGCGCACCGCTTCCGGGACCGCCCGGGTCGCCGCCCGGCGCGACCCGGCCAAGCCTTGAGAGGTCCCCCCGTCCCTCGACAGGAGTACATCCATGCACACCACCCAGCGCCAGATCTCCCGGGCCCTCGCCGCCGGTGCGCTCTCCGTGGCCCTGCTGTCGGCCGGTTCCGCCGGGGCGTTCGCCACCGAGGCCAAGCCGACTCCGTCGCCCACCATGAGCGCCAAGCCGAAGCCGAAGCCGAGCCCGACCCCGACCACCACGGCCTCGATCTCGGCCAGGGCGAACACCGCTTCGGTCAAGGCCGGTGACTCGGTGACCGTGACCGGCCGCACCTCCGGCCTGAAGGTCGGCTGGCCGCTGGTGCTCCAGCACCAGAAGGGCGGCAAGTGGATCCCGCTCAAGGCGACCGCGAAGGTGAAGAACGGCAGTTCCTACTCGCTGACCACGAAGCTCAGCAACCCGGGCACCGAGCACCTGCGGGTGGCGGCGGTCGGCAAGAAGGTCTACTCCCCGACCGTGACGGTCAAGGTGAGCTGAGCCCCCGCACCAGCAGCTCCACAAGCGACCCGAAGTCGTCCTCGGCCTCCGGCCGCACCCACTCCCGCGCGTAGCCCGGGTCGTGGAAGCGGCCGGTGGCCTGGAAGACGGTGCGGGCCGCGGCGGCGGGGTCGGGCACGGTGAAGACACCGGTTCCGGCCCCGTCCGCGATGATCGCGGTCAGCTGACCGGTCAGGTCGGCGATGTGCTCGGTGACCGCCGGCCCGTTCTCGTCGACCAGCACCATGTACGTGGCGAACAGCTCCGGGTCGGCGCCCGCCTTGCGCCGCTTCGCCTCGAACAGGGCACGCAGCCAGTCGCGGAGCCGGGCCTCCGGGGCGCGGTCGCCGGCCGCGATGCCGGACAGCTGCTCCGAGGTCCGGTCCAGCCAGCGCTTCGTCACCGCCTCGCGCAGCGCCGCCTTGGTCCGGAAGTGCCGGTAGACACTGCCGTGGCTGACGCCGAGCGCGCGGGCCACGTCCACCACGGTGGCCTTGGCCGGGCCGTGCCGGCGCAGCACCTCCTCGGTCGCCTCGAGGATGCGTTCGGCGGTCAGGGCCGGGGTCGGGGTCGGGGACGTCGCTGCCATGGCCTAGACGGTACCTGGCGCCGTGGTCAGTGCTCGGTGCCGAGATGGCTCATCTGCGCGGCCGGGTAGCGGGTGCCGGCCGCCGCGTCCGCCGGTACGGCCTCCTCGATCGCCGCCAGGTCGGCCGCGTCCAGGGTGACGTCCAGCGCGCCCAGCGACTCGGTGAGCCGGTCGCGGGTGCGGGCGCCGACGAGCGGCACGATGTCCTCGCCGCGGGAGAGCACCCAGGCGATGGCGATCTGTGCGACGGTCACGCCCTTCTCGTCGGCGATCTTGCGCAGTGCCTCGACGAGGTCGAGGTTGTGCTGGAGGTTGTCGCCCTGGAAGCGCGGCGAGAAGGCCCGGAAGTCGCCCGCGCCGAGCTGCCGGTCGCGGCTGAAGTGCCCGGAGATCAGGCCCCGGGAGAGCACTCCGTACGCGGTGATGCCGATACCCAGCTCACGGGTGGTCGGCAGGATCTCCCGCTCGATGTCGCGGGTGATGATCGCGTACTCGATCTGGAGGTCGGAGATGGGCGCGGTGGCGGCGGCCCGCCGGATGTTCGCCGCGCTGGCCTCGCTGAGGCCGATGTGCCGGACGTGCCCCTTCTCGACCAGTTCGGCGATGGCGCCGACCGTCTCCTCGATCGGCACGTCCGGGTCGACGCGGGCGATCCGGTAGACGTCGATGTGGTCGACGCCGAGGCGCTGCAGCGAGTAGGCGGCGAAGTTCTTCACGGCGGCCGGGCGGCCGTCGTAGGCGTTCCAGCCGCCGTCCGGGTCGCGCAGGGCACCGAACTTGACGCTGGTCAGCGCCTGGTCACGGAGTCCGGCGGGGGCGGTGCGCAGGGCTTCGCCGATCAGCATCTCGTTGTGGCCCATGGCGTAGAAGTCGCCGGTGTCGAGCAGGGTCACGCCGGCGTCGAGGGCGGCGTGGACGGTGGCGATCGACTCGGCGCGGTCGGCCTCGCCGTACAGCGCGGACATGCCCATGCAGCCGAGGCCGAGGGCGGAGACCTGGGGGCCGGTGGATCCGAGGGAACGGGTGTGCTTCGTCATGGCCTCACTCTGGCATGACAGCTGACAGATTTCAATATCTGTCATTCCATACTCGCCGCACCCCGCATGCCGGAGTGGTCCAGACCTCTTGACGAAAGGTCTGGACCAAGCGCACTGTCATGTCTACGACACTCGCGCCGCGCCCCGACCCCACCGGGAGGCCCCGCATGATCCGACGCACCCTCGCCCTGCTCGCCGCCGCGCTCGCGACCGCGGCGCTCACCCAGCTCCCCGCCGCCGCACCGGCCTCGGCCGCCGACACCTGCGCGGTGAAGTCCCGTCCGGCGGGCAAGGTGCTGCAGGGGTACTGGGAGAACTGGGACGGCTCCGCCAACGGCGTCCACCCGCCCTTCGGCTGGACCCCGATCACCGACTCCGCGATCGCCGCCCACGGCTACAACGTGATCAACGCGGCCTTCCCCGTGATCCGTTCCGACGGCACGGCCCTCTGGGAGGACGGCATGGACACGGGCGTGAAGGTGGCCACGCCCGCGGAGATGTGCGCGGCGAAGGCCTCCGGCCAGACCGTCCTGCTGTCGATCGGCGGCGCGGCCGCGGGCATCGACCTCAGCTCCGCCACCGTGGCCGACCGGTTCGTCTCGACGATCGTCCCGATCCTGAAGAAGTACAACTTCGACGGCATCGACATCGACATCGAGACGGGCCTGGTGGGCAGCGGCTCGATCACCCAGCTGTCCACGTCCCAGGCCAACCTGGTCCGCATCATCGACGGCATCCTCGCCCAGATGCCGTCCAACTTCGGCCTCACGATGGCCCCGGAGACGGCGTACGTCACCGGCGGCAGCATCACCTACGGGTCGATCTGGGGCGCCTACCTGCCGATCGTCAAGAAGTACGCCGACAACGGCCGGCTGTGGTGGCTCAACATGCAGTACTACAACGGCAGCATGTACGGCTGCTCGGGCGACTCGTACTCGGCCGGCACGGTGGCCGGCTTCACCGCCCAGACCGACTGCCTCAACAAGGGGCTGGTCGTGCAGGGCACCACGATCAAGGTGCCGTACGACAAGCAGGTCCCGGGGCTGCCCGCGCAGTCCGGCGCGGGCGGCGGCTACATGTCCCCGTCCCTGGTCGCCCAGGCCTGGAACCACTACGGCACGTCCCTCAAGGGCCTGATGACCTGGTCGATCAACTGGGACGGCTCAAAGAACTGGACCTTCGGCAACAACGTGAAGTCCCTACAGCACCGCTGACCCACAGAACCGGCCCGCGAATCCCCGCGGGCCGGCGGGGGCCGATCGCGCAGTTCCCCGCGCCCCTGGGTGGGCCACGGCACCCGGCACCCACAGCACACCCGCACGTGCCACACACCCCACCCCATCCCGCCGCAACGGCGGTCAACCACAGCGGCGGACACCGGCGGTGCCGGACCGGACGGTTGGATCCCCGCGGGCCGGCGGGGGCCGATCGCGCAGTTCCCCGCGCCCCTGGGTGGGCCACGGCACCGGGCGCTCGCAGCGCACCCCGGCTGCCGGACACCACCACGCCACACACCCCATCCGACCGACCCGCCCAACCCGCCGCGACGGCGGTCAATCAGCGCAGTCGTGGCCGGGGTTGGGCTGCTGGGGCCGGTGCTCGTGAGGTAGGGGGAACCAGAACGCCCGCCCTCCAGCCGAGCGGGCCGGGTGGAGGGCGGGCGAAGGAGGTGGAGGGGGCGCGGGGCTAGCAGCCCAGGAGGCGGCCGGCGAGGTAGGACTCGATCTGGTCCAGGGAGACCCGCTCCTGCTTCATGGAGTCGCGCTCGCGGACGGTGACGGCGTTGTCCTCGAGCGTGTCGAAGTCGACGGTCACGCAGTACGGCGTACCGATCTCGTCCTGGCGACGGTAGCGCCGCCCGATCGCACCGGCGTCGTCGAACTCGATGTTCCAGTGCCCGCGCAGCGCCTGGGCGAGCCCCTTGGCCTTCGGGGACAGCTCGGCGTTGCGGGACAGCGGCAGGACCGCGACCTTGACGGGAGCGAGGCGGTGGTCGAGGCGCAGCACCGTGCGCTTCTCCAGCTTGCCCTTGGCGTTCGGCGCCTCGTCCTCGACGTACGCGTCCAGCAGGAACGCCAGCATGGCGCGGCCGACACCCGCCGCCGGCTCGATGACGTACGGCGTCCAGCGCTCCTGGGCCTCCTGGTCGAAGTAGGAGAGGTCCTGGCCGGAGGCCTTGGAGTGGGCGTTCAGGTCGTAGTCGGTGCGGTTGGCGACACCCTCCAGCTCGCCCCACTCGTTGCCGCCGAACTGGAAGCGGTACTCGATGTCAGCGGTGCGCTTGGAGTAGTGGGAGAGCTTCTCCTTCGGGTGCTCGTACCACCGCATGTTCTCCTCGCGCAGGCCCAGGCCGGTGTACCAGTTCCAGCGCTGCTCCATCCAGTACTCCTGCCACTTCTCGTCCTCGCCCGGCTTGACGAAGAACTCCATCTCCATCTGCTCGAACTCGCGGGTGCGGAAGATGAAGTTGCCGGGCGTGATCTCGTTGCGGAAGGACTTGCCCATCTGCGCGATGCCGAACGGCGGCTTGCGGCGCGAGGCGACCTGCACCTGGGCGAAGTTGGTGAAGATGCCCTGCGCGGTCTCGGGGCGCAGGTAGGCGACGGAGCCGCTGTCCTGCGTCGGGCCGAGGTGCGTGGAGAGCAGCCCCGAGAACTGCTTGGGCTCGGTGAACTGGCCCTTGTTGCCGCAGTTGGGGCAGTTCACGTCCGCCAGGCCGTTCTCCGGGAGGCGACCGTGCTTGGCCTCGTAGTGCTCCTCGAGGTGGTCCGCGCGGAACCGCTTGTGGCACGCGGTGCACTCGGTCAGCGGGTCCGTGAAGGTGGCGACGTGACCGGAGGCCACCCAGACCTCGGGGGCCAGGATGACGGACGAGTCGAGACCGACCACGTCCTCGCGCGACGTCACCATGTAGCGCCACCACTGGCGCTTCAGGTTCTCCTTGAGCTCGACACCCAGCGGCCCGTAGTCCCAGGCGGCGCGCTGGCCGCCATAGATCTCACTGCACGGGAATACGAAGCCACGGCGCTTGCTCAGGCTGACGATGGTGTCGATCTTGTCGGCGGCCACGGTGCTCTCTTCATTACGACGACGGGCGACGAAGCAAAGACGCTTCAGAGCTAATGCTTCAGCGTACCGGCGGGTCCTCCCCCTCGACCAAATCGGTTCCCCTCACCGGCCTCCCACCGGCCTCTCACCGCAGCTTGTTGACAACGGTTTCCATGTTTGTTGAAAATGACTCTCATGAACGTACGACGACGCCTCATACCCGCGGCCGCCGCGACCACCGTCACCGCACTCGGCATCGCCACCCTCACAGCCTGCGGCGGCGACGCCACGGCGGCCCAGACCGGCAAGTTCGACGTCGTCGCGTCGTTCTATCCGATGGCCTACCTCGCCGACCGGATCGGCGGCAGCCACGTCCACGTCACCAGCCTCACCCAGCCCGGCCAGGAGCCGCACGACCTGGAGATCAGCCCGAAGCAGATCATCGGGATCGAGAAGTCCGACGCGGTCCTCTACCTGAAGAACCTCCAGCCCTCCGTCGACGACGCGGTCGCCCAGTCGTCCGTGCAGACAAAGATCGACGCGGCCTCCCTGACCACGCTGGAGAAGCACGGCAACGAGGTCGGCGGCCACGCGGCCTCCCACGACACCTCCGAGAACGAGGAGCTGTCCGGCCTCGACCCGCACATCTGGCTCGACCCGGTGCGCTACGCCCAGGTCGCCGACGGCGTCGGCAAGGCCTTCGAGAAGGCCGACCCGGACCACGCGGCCGACTACAGGAAGAACACCGCGGTGCTGGTGAAACAGCTGGACGACCTGAACGTCCGGTTCAAGAACGGCCTCGCGGACACGAAGTCCAAGGTCTTCATCACCACCCACGCCGCCTTCGGCTACCTCGCCGAGCGCTACGGCCTGACCGAGGAGGCCGTCAACGGCCTCGACCCCGAGTCGGAACCGAGCGCGGCCCGCGTCCGGGACCTGGAGACCATGGCCAAGGCCGACGGCGTCACCACCGTCTTCTACGAGACGCTCGTCAGCGACAAGACCGCCAGGACCATCGCCGCCGACGCCGGGCTGAAGACGGACGTCCTCGACCCGATCGAGGGCATCACCGCCAGGTCCCGCGGCAGGGACTACTTCGCGGTCCAGGAAGCCAACCTCAAGGCGCTCCAGCAGGCACTGGGCGCCAAGTGACACGCCACGGGAGAGGAGACGACGACATGAGCGACGAGCCCGTCGTATCGCTGCGCGGCGTCACCGCCGAGCTGGGTTCGCGCCCCGTCCTGCGCGGCATCGACCTCACCGTGCACCGCGGAGAGGTCGTCGCGCTGCTCGGCGCGAACGGCTCCGGCAAGTCGACCGCGATCCGCACGATCGTCGGCCAGGTGCCGGTGAGCGGCGGCGAGGTCGAGCTGTTCGGCACCCCCCGCCGTACCTTCCGGGACTGGTCGCGGGTCGGCTACGTCCCGCAGCGCACCACCGCGGCCGGCGGCGTGCCCGCCACCGTCACCGAGGTCGTCTCCGCCGGCCGCCTCTCCCGCACCCGCTTCGGCCTCTTCCGCAAGGCCGACCACGCGGCCGTACGGCACGCGCTCGGCCTGGTCGGCATGGCGGACCGGGCCAGGGACAACGTGGAGGCGCTCTCCGGCGGCCAGCACCAGCGGGTGCTGATCGCCCGCGCGCTGGTCGCCGAGCCCGAACTGCTGATCATGGACGAGCCGATGGCGGGCGTCGACCTGGCCAGCCAGGAGATCCTCGCGCGGACCCTGCGCGAACAGGTCGGGCAGGGCACCACGGTCCTCCTCGTCCTGCACGAACTGGGCCCGCTGGAGCCCCTGATCGACCGGGCGGTCGTCCTGCGCGACGGCTGCGTGCTGCACGACGGCCCGCCACCGCGCGCCGTCGGCCAGCACGCCCTCCCCGGCCACGACCACGTCCACCCCCACGACGAGCACACACCACTGCGCACGGGACTGCTGAGCTGATGGACTTCCTGAACTACGCCTTCATGCAGCGGGCCCTGCTCGCCGCCGTCCTGGTCGGCATCACCGCCCCCGCCGTCGGCATCTACCTGGTCCAGCGCCGCCAGGCCCTGATGGGCGACGGCATCGGCCACGTCGCGATGACCGGCGTCGGCCTCGGCTTCCTGCTCTCGACCTCCCCCGTCTGGATGGCGACGGCGGTCTCCGTCCTCGGCGCGATCGTGATGGAACTGATCCGCTGGTACGGCCGCACCCGCGGCGACATCGCCCTCGCGATGCTCTTCTACGGCGGGATGGCCGGCGGCGTGATGCTGATCAACCTCGCGCCGGGCGGCTCCAACGCCAACCTGATGTCGTACCTCTTCGGCTCGCTGTCGACGGTCTCGGAGTCCGACGTCACCGCGATCTGCCTGCTGGCGGCCTTCGTCCTCGCGGTCACCCTCGGCCTGCGCCGGCAGCTGTTCGCGGTGAGCCAGGACGAGGAGTTCGCGCGGGTGACCGGTCTGCCGGTGCGGGCGCTGAACCTGCTGACGGCGATCACGGCCGCGGTGACCGTGACGGTCGCGATGCGGGTGGTGGGGCTGCTGCTGGTCTCCGCGCTCATGGTCGTCCCGGTGGCCGCGGCCCAGCAGCTGAGCCGCAGCTTCGCGGCCACGTTCGCCGTCGCCGTCGCGATCGGTGTGACGGTGACGATCGGGGGCACGATCACGTCGTACTACCAGTACGTCCCGCCGGGCGCGACGATCGTGCTGCTGACGATCGCGGCGTTCGTCGTGCTCAGCGTGCTGGCCGCGCCGCTGGCCCGCCGACGCGCCCGCGCGGCGGCCGCGCGACGGCCCGCCGGGGATCCGGCGGAGTGCGCGATTCCGGCCACCCGGGGGGCCGCCGACGAGGTCGGCATCTGAACGCCGTCGGCCGGGACTGGCACAATGGCCCGGCAGAGGCAGCGACGTGAGGAGGCAACCGGTGACGACCGCTGGACCGCCCGTGAAGGGCCGCTCGACCCGTCAGCGGGCAGCCGTGGCGGCGTGCCTGGACGAGGTCGAGGAGTTCCGCAGCGCGCAGGAACTGCACGACATGCTCAAGCACAAGGGCGACTCGGTGGGCCTGACGACGGTCTACCGCACCCTCCAGAACCTCGCCGACGCCGGTGAGGTCGACGTCCTGCGCACGTCCGAAGGCGAGTCGGTGTACCGCCGCTGCTCCACCGGCGAACACCACCACCACCTGGTCTGCCGGGTGTGCGGCAAGGCGGTCGAGGTGGAGGGCCCGGCGGTGGAGAAGTGGGCCGAGGCCATCGCCGCCGAGCACGGCTACGTCAACGTCGCCCACACCGTGGAGATCTTCGGGACCTGCGCGGACTGCGCCGGGGCGGCGGGGAGCTGCTGAGCTACACGCGCGTGAGGTGCCGGTCGAGGATCGCCCGCAGCCGGTCGGCGTCGGCGGGGTCCGGGAGCCCCCGCTTGGGCAGCACGGTGAAGCAGGAGACGTTCTTGTCGTCGCTGTAGGTGAAGAAGGCGTCCTTGGTCTCCCGGTAGCGGGGCTGCGCCGACCAGTTGAGCGACGTCGTGCTGTTGTCGTTGACCAGCGTCAGCCCGGCGTCCGTCACGGTCGCGCGGAACGTGCCGTTGCGGGCGCCGAGCTTCTGGAACGCGCGGGCCTGGAGCCGGGGTGTGAAGAACACCAGGATCGCGGCCAAGGGCATCAGGACCAGCAGGAACCAGTTGGGCTTGTCGCGCCCCGCCAGGGAGAGCGAGCCGTTCAGCACGAAGGCGAGCGCCACGACGACGAAGGCCCAGCGCCGCGGTCGCACCCACCGCCGCCCTCGCAGCCGCTCGCGTTCCCGCAGCGCTCCCGTGAAGTCCTCCGTCGCCGGTTGGTAGACCAGCTCCACCACGCCCTGTTCGGCGTCCCGCCCCATGTTCATGACCATGGGGCGGATCGTACCGGCGCAGGTCAGCTCCGGTCGAAGCACTTCTCCAGCTCGTTCAGGTCGTAGAACGTGCTGTGCTTCGAGATCGGCCTGCAGCCCGCCTTGAAGGCGATCTCCTTCTCGTTGTAGAGCATCCGCACCAGGTAGTCGTCGCCCTTCTTGAAGACGTCCCACTGGATGTTGGAGGCCAGGGAGGCGACCTCGGCGCCGCGCCACGGGTTGTCGGCGTACGTGTACGTCCTGCCCGGCGTCGCCGCCTTCTCGCTGCCCGGCAGCCGCATCAGCGCGGCCAGCGGGATGATCTCCTCGGCGTGCGTGAAGCGGAGTTCCGCGCCCAGCGTGCTGGTGCCGTCCCGCTTGGCCTCGACCTGCTCGAAGAGGTCGTCGAGCAGGGGCTGGGCCATCTTGTAGGTGATGTCGCTGTCCGAGAAGCTCGGGCCCTTCTCGTAGAAGTCCTCGGCGTCGCCGAGGTAGCCGAACCAGGCCGCGTCGCGCGGAGCGATGTAGCGGTCGAAGTCCCAGCCCTTGCCGTCCGGGCTCTCCTCGCTCATGGCGGGCGCGATGGCGTAGAGGTTGTAGACGGCGGTGGCGGCGGTGATGTCGTCGGCCGTCGAGGCGAACTCGCCGTTCACGATGCGCTGGACGAAGGCCGGCTCGAAGATCCTGGCGAGGACCCGGGCGGCCGCCCGGTGCGAGGCCGGCTGGTCGGTGACCGACGTCAGGGTCGAGGCGAGGCGCTCGTCGCTCGCCAGCCACTTCTGGTAGTCGGCGCCGCCGGCCGACTTGTGGAAGTAGAGGAGGTTCTTGTCGACGCGCGCGGTGCCCACCGAGGCCTTCAGCGCCGGGTCGGCGTCGGTGAGGGCGGTGGCGAAGACCGTACCGCTGTCGACCGCGCGGCCCTGGCCGGAGCTGACGACGTCGATCTTCTCGCCGTTCTTCGCGATCGAGGAGAAGAGGGACGGCAGGCGCTTGTCCAGGCGGACGGCGGTGGCGCGGAGTTCGTCCTTGCCGCGGCCGCTGAGGTTGCCGTACCCGACCGCGCTCATGGCCGCTTCGAGGGCCTGCACGTCCGGGCCGAACTTCTTGCCGCGCGCGGTGAGCTGGCCGTCGGCCTGCGCCTGGTTCCAGAGCGCGAGGATCGTGTCGCCGTCCTCGCCGTCGGTGGCGGAACGGGAGCCGTGCCGGGAGACGTTCTCGGTGAAGACGGCGGTGTAACCGGCCGGCGGCTGCCGGTAGGTGCGCGGGTTCTGGCCGGATGGGGGTCCCCCCGCGCGAGCGTGTTCGAGCGTGGGGGAGTAGACGGCCTTGGTGCCGTAGCTGTCGCGGTGGGTGAGCCCGGTGTCCGTGGCGTGCGCGGGCAGCGCGGTCAGGAGCAGGGCGCCGAGCGAGAGGACGGGGATGACGCGCTTCATGAGGACCGTTCCAGAGGCGGGGACCGGGGGGTGGCCGGGGATGGATCTTCCGCATCCTCGACGGCCCTCATGAACGAGGGGTGACCGTCAGGTGCCGGACGGGGTCTCCTCCGTGCGGCCCTCCATGGCCAGCAGTTCCTCGTTGGGGATGGCCCCGCCGAACCGCCGGTCGCGAGAGGCGAATTCGACGCACGCCCGCCACAGGTCACGGCGGTCGAAGTCGGGCCACAGCACGTCCTGGAACACCATCTCGGCGTAGGCGCTCTGCCAGATCAGGTAGTTGGACGTGCGCTGCTCGCCGCTGGGCCGCAGGAACATGTCCACGTCCGGCATGTCGGCGTAGTACATGTGCTTCTGGATGGTCTTCTCGGTGACCTTCGACGGGTCGAGCCGGCCCGCCTTCACCTCCTCGGCGATCGCCTGCACCGCGTCGGTGATCTCGGCCCGGCCGCCGTAGTTCATGCAGAAGTACAGGGTGAGCAGGTCGTTGTCCTTGGTCTGCTCCTGGGCGACCTGGAGCTCCTTGGCGACCGACTTCCACAGCCGGGGCATCCGGCCCGCCCAGCGCACCCGGACACCGAGCGAGTCGAGCTGGTCGCGGGACTTGCGGATGAAGTCGCGGTTGAAGTTCATCAGGAAGCGGACCTCTTCGGGCGAGCGCTTCCAGTTCTCGGTGGAGAAGGCGTACAGGGAGATGTTGCGCACGCCCATCTCGATCGCGCCCTGGAGCACGTCGAGGACCTGCTCGGCGCCGACCTTGTGGCCCTCGGTGCGCGGCAGCCCGCGCTCCTTCGCCCAGCGGCCGTTGCCGTCCATGACGATCGCCACGTGGTTCGGGACCAGCTCGCCCGGGAGCTTGGGCGGGCGGGCGCCGGACGGGTGCGGCTCGGGCGCCCTGTGCTCGCGGCGCTGACGCCCCAGGATCCCGCGTACGACCATGTGCTTCTCGTCTCCCTCTGGCTTTTCCCGCTAGCTCTTCCCGCTAGCTCTTCTCCACGTACCTGAGCGAACGCAGCCCGCGCTCCAGATGCCAGTGCAGATAGGCCGACACCAGCCCGCTGCCCTCCCGGACGTGCCGGGCCTCGGCCGCGTCCGCCGTCTCCCAGTCTCCCGTAAGCAGCGCGCCGAGCAGAACCAGGGTCTGCGGCGAGGGTACGACGCTGCCGGGCACCCGGCAGTCGACGCAGACGCTGCCGCCGGAGCCGACCGAGAAGAAGCGGTTCGGGCCGGGCATGCCGCACTTGGCACAGGCCTCGAAGCTGGGCGCGTAGCCGTTGACGGCGAGGGAGCGCAGCAGGAAGGCGTCGAGGACGAGATGGGGCGCGTGCTCCCCACGGGCGAGGGTCCGCAGGCCCCCCACGAGCAGCAGGTACTGCTGCACGGCCGGCTCGCCCTCGTGGTCGGTGAAGCGCTCGGCGGTCTCCAGCATGGCCGTCCCGGCGGTGTACCGCGCGTAGTCGGTGACGATCCCGCCGCCGTACGGCGCGATGGTCTCGCTCTGCGTGCACAGCGGCAGCCCGCGCCCCACCAGCTCGCTCCCCCGGGCGAAGAACTGCACGTCGACGTGGGAGAAGGGTTCGAGCCGGGCCCCGAACTTCGACTTCGTCCGCCGCACCCCACGAGCCACCGCCCGCACCCGGCCGTGCCCGCGGGTGAGCAGGGTGATGATGCGGTCCGCCTCGCCGAGCTTCTGGGTGCGCAGGACAACGCCGTCGTCCCGGAAGAGACTCATGGCGCACCGACCCGCGGCCGGGGGTGCGGCCCGCGGCGCAGCCGCCGTCGGACACCGTGTCCCCCGTGTGGCCGCAGCACGGTCCGGTCCGCCTCGCCCAGCTTCTGGGTGCGCAGGACGATGCCGTCGTCGCGGAACAGGCTCATGGACCCATTCTGCCCTGCCGCCGGAAGGGGACGCCGGGGGAAGCGGCGTTCAGGAGGCCTCGCCGCGGCTGCGGGCGTTGGCGTGGGCGGTGGCCGCGGTGAACCGTTCGGCCTGGGTGGCGACGCGTACGGCGTCGGGGGGCGCGTCCCACTCCCGGCCTCCCCCGTACGGCCGCAACTGCACGTAGGGGCCCTCGTGGCCCATGACGATGCCCAGCCGTCCGGTACGGACGTCGACGGCACAGGAGCCGATGGGGAGGTTCATCGCGTTCACCTCACCTGGCTCCCCCGCCCCTGGGAATTTCACGCTTCGCATCACCGGTGTGGCGCTGCGTGCCTAGACTCGGCCGGAGTCTGTCCGGGACGACGACAGGCAGTGCCGGGCGGCCGCTACATCAGGCCCGCGCCCGCCAGGTACTTCGCCACGCACTCGGTCTCCTCCCGTGACAGCGGCACCTGCGGCTCGGCGGTGGCGGGGCAGTCGATCACCCCGCGCAGGTGCAGCGCCGCCTTGAACGCCCCCAGCCCCGCCGAGCTGCCGCCCATCCGGGCCGGGTCCCCCGCGCCGGTCATCCGGAAGAGGCCGCACAACCGCTCCTGCTCGGCCCGGGCCCGGTCCCAGTCGCCCGCGCGGCAGAGGCGGTGGAGGCGCACGTAGCCGTCCGGGTCGACGTTGGCGAGCCCCGGGACCGCCCCGTCGGCGCCCAGTGCGAGGGCCGAGTCGACGGTCAGCTCGGACCCCGTCAGCGCGCTGAACCCGGTCAGGCCCCTGCTGCCGGTGACGACCTCGCGGAAGCCCGCCAGGTCGCCGCTGGAGTCCTTCAGCCCGGCCAGCACCCCGTCGGCGGCGAGGCCGAGGACCAGGTCGGCGGGGAGTTCGGTGTGGACGGCGACCGGGATGTCGTAGGCGACGACCGGGACCGGGGACCGCTCGGCGACCAGGCGGAAGTGGCGGGCGATCTCGGCGGGGTGGGTGCGGGTGTAGAAGGGGGCGGTGACGACGACGGCGTCCGCGCCGGCCGCGGTGACGGCCGCGACGTGGTCCAGGACCCGGGGGGTCGTCATGTCGATCACGCCCGCCAGGACCGGGAGCCGGCCCGCCACGTGGCCAGCCACCGCCTCGGTGACCAGCCTGCGCTGCCGGTCCGTCAGGTACGCCGCCTCCGACGTCGACCCCAGCACGAACAGGCCGTCCACCCCGGCCGCCGTCAGATGGTCGACGAGCCTGCGCAGGGAGGCGACGTCCACCTCGCGGTCCGGTGTCAGGGGCGTGCAGACGGGCGGTACGACACCGGTGAGCGGGGTGGGCAGCGTCATCAGGGCTCCCTGGGCAGGCTGTGGCTCGGCTGGTCCTCCTCCTCAGGATCCACGGGGTGGTGGCAGCGGTAGCGGTGACCGGGCCGTGACGCGGCCGTGAAGTCAGGCATGCGGACGGCACACGCGTCGTCCGCGCGCCAGCAGCGGGTGCGGAACGGGCATCCGGACGGCGGCCTGGCCGCCGACGGCACCGGCCCCGTGAGCGGGATGGGGTCGATCGGGTTCAGCAGGCCCGGGGTGGCCGAGAACAGGGCCCGGGTGTACGGGTGCCGGGCATGGCCGGTGACGTCTGCGGCCGGGGTGTCCTCGACGATCCGGCCCAGGTACATGGTGATCACCCGGTCGCTCATCCGCCGTACCGTCTGGATGTCGTGCGAGACGAAGACCATGGCCAGGCCGAGGCGTTCGCGCAGGTCCAGCAGGAGGTTGAGGATCTGGGCGCGGACCGAGACGTCCAGCGCGCTGGTCGGTTCGTCCGCCACCACCAGGTCGGGGTCCAGGGCGAGGGCGCGGGCGATCGCGACGCGCTGCCGCTGGCCGCCGGAGAGCTGGCCGGGCAGCGCCTCGGCGAGCGCCCGGGGCAGGCCCACGAGGCTCATCAGCTCCCGGACCCTGTCCTCCCGTTCGGCCTTCGTGCCGCGCTCGTGGACGTCCAGCGGGTCGCGCAGGACACGGCGTACGGACAGGCGGCGGTTGAGGGCCGTCGACGGGTCCTGGAAGACCATGCCGGTGCTCGCGCCGACCGTGGTCCGGCGTTCGCCCGGCGGCATCGTCCACAGGTTTCGGCCGTGGAAGGTGACCGTGCCGGCCGTCGGCCGCTGGATGCCGACCAGCACCTTCGCCAGCGTCGACTTCCCGCACCCCGACTCGCCGACCACGCCGACGGTCTCGCCGGCCGCCACGGTGAGGTCGGCGCCGGTCAGCGCGTACACCCGGTCCCGGCCGAACAGGCCCCCGCCACGGGCCCGGTGGACCACGTCGACGCCGGTCAGCCGTACCGCGCTCATGTCACCGCCTCCGCGCTCGCCGCCAGGTCGACGGCCGGGTGGTGGCAGGCCGCGGCGTGGGTGGGGGTGCCGGTGAGGCCGGGTGGTGTCGTACGGCAGATCTCGCTCGCCGCGGGGCAGCGGTCGCTGAAGCGGCATCCCGCGGGGAAGTCGGCGGGCGACGGGACGACGCCCCTGATCTGGGTGAGCCGCTCGGCCCCCGCCTCCAGCGACAGCACGCTGCCGAGCAGGCCGCGCGTGTAGTGGTGGGTGGGGGCGCCGACCAGTTCGGCGGTGACGCCGGTCTCGACGATCTGGCCGCCGTACATCACCACCACCCGGTCGGTGACGTCCGCGACCAGGGCGAGGTCGTGCGAGACGAGGATCAGCGCGAAGCCGAGTTCCGCGCGGAGGCGGAGGAGGAGTTCCATCACCTGGGCCTGGACGGTGACGTCGAGGGCGGTGGTGGGTTCGTCGGCGATGATCAGGCGGGGGTCGCGGGAGAGGGCCATCGCGATGAGGACGCGTTGGCGCTGGCCACCGGAGAGTTCGTGGGGGTAGCTCCGCAGGGTGCGGGTGGGGTCGAGGCCGACGAGGGAGAGCAACTCGGCAGGCGTGTGGTGGCCCCCGCGTCTCACCAGCTGTCTGAGCTGTGCGCTGACCGTCATGGAAGGGTTCAGGGAGGACAGGGCGTCCTGGTAAACCATCGCGATCTCGTGGCCGAGGAGGTGGCGGTGGGGGGTGGTCAGGTCCACCGGCGGCCGCGGGTGCGTTGTGACCGGTCGCGCAGTTCCCCGCGCCCCTGAAGGGGCGCTTCGGCCGACGGCGTTGAAGAGGATCTCGCCCGTCACCCGTGCCGTCCTCGGTTGCAGGCCCATGACGGTCAGGGCCGTCAGGGACTTTCCGCAGCCCGATTCCCCTACCAGGCCCAGGACTTCACCCGGGTGGATGTCGAAGCTGATGCCGTTGACGATGTTCACACCCCGGTGGCGGTCCGGGAAGCCGATCGCGAGGTTCTCCACGGACAGCACGGGTGGTCCCTCATGGGAGGGCAGGGGACGGGCACGGGCCCGTAGCCGTTCGGCGGCCTCGGCCAGTGAGGGCAACTCCAGGGCCTCCACCGGCTCGGGCGCCGCGACCGGATCCGGGGCCGGCTCCGTCTCCTTCCCCGCCGGTGACGCCCACGCGTCCGAGACGCCCTCGGAGAGGATGTTGAGGGAGAGGACGGTGAGGAGGATGAGCAGGCCGGGGAAGAGGGTGGCCCACCAGCCGCCGGTCAGGACCATGTTCTTGCCGTCGGCGATGACGCTGCCCCAGGAGGGGTCGGGGGGCCGGACGCCCGCGCCGATGAAGGACAGGGACGCCTCGAAGACGATGGCCTCGGCGATCTGGACGGTGCAGAAGACGAGGACGGGGGCGAGGCAGTTGACCGCCACGTGGCGGACGACGATGTGCGGGGTGCGGGCGCCGATGACGCGTTCCGCGGTGACGTAGTCCTCGCCGTACTGGTCGAGGACGTTGGCGCGCACGACCCGGGCCACCGGCGGGGTGAACAGGAAGGCGATCGCGCAGATCAGGACCGTGATGCCGCCACCGAAGACGGCCACGAGGACGGCGGCCAGGGCGATGCCGGGGAAGGCCATCACCACGTCCAGGCAGCGCATCAGGGTCTCGTCGACGGCCTTGCGGGAGGTGGCCGCGAGGGCGCCGAGCAGGGCTCCGGCGACCAGGGCGAGGCCGGTCGCGCCGAGGCCGATGGCGAGGGACCATCGGGCGCCGTACATCAGCCGGCTGAGGATGTCGCGGCCGAGGCTGTCCTGGCCCATCCAGTGGCCGGCGGAGGGGTGGCCGGTGCCGTCGGCGGGGGCCTGCTGGGCGAGCGGGTCGTCGGGGGCGAGGAGGGGGGCGAACACCGCGACCAGGACGATCACGGTCAGGAAGGCGAGGGCCGCCCTGGACGACGGTGACAGCCTGCGCAGCCGTACGCCGGGGCGGGCGAGGGCGGTGGCGCGGGCCGCGCGGGTGAACGTCGTCATGTGGCCTCCCTCAGGCGCGGGTTGACCAGCAGGTAGAGGATGTCGATGACGAGGTTGACGACGACGAAGCCGGTCGCGGTGGTGAGGACGACGCCCTGGACGACGGCGGGGTCGCCGTTCTGGACGGCGTCGATCATCAGCCTGCCCATGCCGGGCAGGGCGAAGACGGTCTCGATGACGACGGCGCCGCCGAGCAGGTAGCCGACCCGCAGGCCGAGCACGGTCAGGGGGTTGACCAGGGCGTTGCGCAGGACGTTGCGGCCGACCACGACGTGGGGTGGCAGGCCGTTGCCGATCGCGGTGCGGACGTAGTCCTTGTCGAGTTCCTCGACCACCGAGGTGCGCACGATCCGGGTGAGCTGGGCGGCCACCGGCAGGGAGAGCGCGAGGGCGGGCAGGGCCATGGTCCGCAGCCAGCCGGTGACGGAGTCCTCGGGGTTGATGTAGCCGCCGGCCGGGAACCAGCCGCGGTCGACGGCCAGGTACTGGATCATCAGCAACGCCAGCCAGAAGGCGGGGGCGGCGACGCCGACCAGGGAGAGGACGCGGATGGCCTGGTCGGGCCAGCGGTCGCGGTGGATGGCCGCGGTGACGCCGCCGGCGAGGGCCAGGACGACGGCGATGCCGAGGCCCAGGAAGGTCAGCTGGAGGGTGAGCGGCAGGGCGGTGAGGACCTGGTCGAGGACCGGGGTGCGGGTGAGGGCGCTGGTGCCGAGGTCGCCGTGGAGCAGGCCGCCGACGAAGTGGACGTAGCGCAGCGGGAGGGGGTCGAGGAGACCGTTGCGGGCGCGGAAGTCGTGGAGCTGCTGCGGGGTGGGGTTGGCGCCCTGGAAGAACGCGGACGCCGGGTCGACGTCGGAGAACCGCATCACCAGGAACACGAACAGGGCGATGCCGAGCAGCAGGGGCACCAGCAGGGCGGTGCGGCGGGCCAGGATGCGCAGGACGGCGGTCATGCGGTCAGGCCCACTTGGCGGTGAGGACGTTGATGCCCGGGTAGGGCTGTGCCCTTATGCCGGTGAGTCTGCGCGGGTCCCAGGCGGTGATCAGCTCGTTGTGGACGACCGGGTAGAGGACGGCCTGTTCGGCGACGACGTCGAGGTAGTCCTGGATCATCGTCTTCTTCTTGTCCGGGTCCGGTTCGCGGGTGGCCGCGTCCATGTCCCGGAAGAGCTGCTTGGCGACGGCGTTGTCGGCCCAGCGGGCGTAGCCCATCCACAGGTTCCGGGGGCCGTAGTTGTAGTGCATGATCAGGTCGGCGTCGAGGCCGAACTGGTTGGGGTTCGAGACGGCGGCGACGACCTGGTAGTCCTGTTTCTGGTCCATCTTGGTGAACACGGCCGTGGTCTCCTGCGGGGACAGGGTGGTGGCGACGCCGATCGCGTCCCAGGACGACTTGATGGTGGGCAGGCAGTCGACGAGCCAGCTCACGTCGGCCGCGAGGATGTTCACGCGGAGGCCGTCGACTCCGGCGGCCCTCAGGAGCGCCTTCGCCCGGTCGGGGTCGTGGTCGTAGACCGTCTTCGCCCGGCGGTAGGCGGGGTTGGTCTCGTTCAGGAACGAACTCGCGGGTCTTCCGTGACCCTTGAGGGCGACCTCGACGATCTTCGCCTTGTCGATGGCGTAGTGCAGGGCCTGGCGGACCCGGACGTCGTCGAAGGGTCTGTGCCGGGTGTTGAACATCAGGAAGGCGTTGTTCATCCCGGCGCCGCCGCCGACCGACAGTCCTCCCTGTTCGAGGCGGGGGATGTTGGCGTAGGGGATGTTGTCGGAAACCTGGGCGCCGGCGCCGGTGCCGGAGATCCGCGCCACGCGGGAGGCGGCGTCGACGATCGCCAGCCAGTTCATCTTCCGGAAGGCGGGCCTGCGGGGACCGTTGTAGCCGTCGTACGCGGCGAAGGTGGTGTTCGACTTCGGATGGTGCCCGGTCTGCCGGTACGGTCCGGAGCCGACCGCCAGTCCCTTGATCGCGTCGTCCCAGGCGCCCGGCCGGGAGAACACGTGCGCCGGCATGATCTTGGCGAGGGTGAGGCGGGCGAGGCCGTCCGGGAAGGGGAACCTCAGCACCAGGTCGACGGTCCGGGTGTCGACCTTGCGGGCCTCCTTCAGCCAGCTCGCGAAGAAGCCCTGGGCGAGGGTCTGGGTGCCGGGGTCGAGGATCCGGTCGAAGACGAAGACCACGTCGTCGGCGGTGACCGGTCTCCCGTCGTGGAAGGTGGCCCCGGAGCGCAGGGTGAACCGCCAGGTGGTGGCGTTCGCATCGGCGGGCAGCCGGGTCGCCAGCGCCGGGTAGGGGGCGCGGGTGATCGGGTCGGTGTCGGCCAGGCCCTCGTAGATGTGGTTGTTGGCGGCCATCGCGAACGCGGACGCGGTCTGGGTGGGGTCCCAGCTGCCGTCGTTGCCGTAGCCGATCACCGCGGTGAGGGTGCGGTCCGAGCCGCTGCCGCCGAGGTCGATCGTGGACCTGGGGCCGCAGGCCGTCAGGGTCGTCAGCGACGCGGCCGCGCCCAGGGCCCCGGCGTGCTTCAGGAACGTCCTGCGGCCGTGGGTCGCCTCGTCGCGCACGGTGCCTCCAGCGTGGGGGAAAGGAGACGTCGGACGTCCGGTGTTAGCGCGACCATAAGAAAGGGTTCGGGGACGGTCAAGGCAAGGCGCGCGAATGGCGTAAACCGTCAGAGGTGGGACCAATGGTGCCGCCTGGGCGGGGTCCACGGCGCCGCGGACGCGCGGGAGTCACCCCCCGACGGGAGCCTCCGGCCGGGCGACCGACGCCCCCCTGGAATCCACCGCGCCGCCCCCGGCCGACAGACGACGGACGGCGACCGGCAGACGGCGCACCGCGGCCCCGGTGACCCGTGCGACACTTAATGTACGCTGAGTCCATATAGGCGGGAGCACGGTTCAGGAGGCAGCGCATGGAGCAGCGGACGCAAGGGACGCCGGTGCGGCGCGGGCGCGGGCGGCGGCCCGCGGACGAGGTGCGGGCCGACGTGCTCGCCGCCGCGGGCGCACTGCTCCTGCGCGACGGCCTGGCGGCCTTCACCTTCGAGCGGGTCGCCCAGGAGGCCGGGGTCAGCAAGACGACCCTGCACAAGTGGTGGTCCTCGCGCGGCACGCTCGCGCTCGACGGCTACTTCCACGCCGTCGAGTCCGCCCTGGCCTTCCCCGACACCGGCGACATCGGGACCGACCTGACGTCCCAGGTCCGCGCGTTCGTCCGGCTGCTCACCAAGACGCCCGCCGGGCGGATCATCGGCGGGCTCATCGGCCAGGCGCAGACCGACCCCGACCTCGCCGCCGCCCTGAGCCGGCGCTACACGCAGCCGCGCCGCGAACTGGCCGTGGCGACGATGCGGCGTGCCCAGGACCGCGGCCAGCTGCGCGCCGACGTCGACCCCCGGGTCCTGGTCGACCAGCTCTGGGGGGCCTGCTACCATCGCCTGCTGCTGCCCGACGAGCCCCTCACCGAGGAGTTCGCGGAACAGCTGGTCGCCAACCTGCTGCGCGGCGTCGGCACCGGCTGACCCGCCGCTACGGCAGCGTCTTCTCGTACGACGCGTCGTGGTCGGAGTCGTAGACGAGCTTGCCCGCCGCGTCGTAGCCCTTCAGGTGCGGGGCCACGGTGACCTGCTTGTGCAGGGTGCCGGTGGCGACGAACCAGCCGTGGTCGAGGACCACCTCGCCCGCGTCGCCGCCGTAGGAGACCGTCATCGTGGCCACCGAGGGGCGGTAGCCGCCGATGATCCCCCAGCGGAACGGGAGCTTCCAGGCGCCCTTGTCGAGGATCGTCTGCTGGTACAGCTTGCCGCTGTTGAGGTCCGGGACCACGGGCGTCCGCGCGTCGCCGAAGGGGTCCCCGATGCTGGTGTTCAGACCGGAGGCCGCGCCGTCCTTGACGGTGCAGATGAGCCGGGCCGGCACCGGCTTCTCCCGTACCGCGACCACGAAGTAGCCGTCGCCGGGGGCGTTGGAGTCACCGGTGCTGCGCATCGCCAGGACGATCCGGTAGTCGGCCGGCCTGCCCAGGTCGGTGTAGGTCGGGTCCTTGGGGAGGCGGTGCGCCTTGTTGTAGTCGAGGCACTTGCCGAGCCCCTCGGCGGCCTGGTCGAAGGTGATCCCGTCCAGCAGCTGCTGCGGCGCGGAGGCCGGGGGCGCCGGGGCGGTCGGGGCCGTGGACGGTGACGAGGCCGTCACGGGGGCCGAGGGGGTCCCGGACGGCGCCGCGGCGGACGCGGTGGCCGGACCCGTCGGACCGGCCGGGCCCGTGGGGCTCGTCGGGGCCGGGCGCTCGCTGGCCACTACCGTGGGGCTGGGGCCGGCCGGGCTCGTCGTGGTGCCGCCGCCCAGCGCGTACGCCCCGACCGGCACCGCCGCCAGCGCCGCCAGCGCCGCCCCGCCCACGGCGAGGCGCCGCCGCCGCCGCTCCAGCACGCCCCGGCGCCGGATCTCCGGGTACGGCACCGGCGACGGCCGGACCAGGGACGCGTCCCCCGCCAGCAGCGCCCGCACCCGGGCCTCGAACTCCGGCTCGGGCGCCCCGCCCTGCCTCTGACCGCTCACCTGCTGCCTCCCTGCACGGGCGCCGCGTGGCTCATGGCCTGCGCGAGCCCCGGAACCGTACGCAACTTCGCCAGGCCCTTGGACGCCTGGCTCTTGACCGTGCCCGGCGAGCAGCCGAGCACCTCGGCGACCTCCCCCTCGGACAGGTCCTCCCAGTACCGCAGCACCACCACCGCGCGCTGCCTCGGCGGCAGCCCGGCCAGGGCCGCGAGCAGCGTGCCGCGCTCGTCGGCCCGGGAGACGGCGTCGTCATACCCCGCGCGCTCCGGCGGTGCGTCGGTCAGCGACTCGGCGACCCGGCGCTTGCGGAACCGATCGCTGTTGCAGCTGACCAGCATGCGGCGGACGTACGCCTCCGGATGGTCGGTCCGGGAGACGCGCCGCCAGGACCGGTAGGCCTTCGCCAGCGCGGTCTGCGTCAGGTCCTCCGCGTGGTGCGGGTCACCGGTGAGCAGATAGGCGGTCCGGACGAGCTGCGACCACCGTGCTCTGACGAATTCCTGGAACTGGGCCTCAAGTTCGGCCTGCATCAGCCACCCCCTCGCCCTCCAGACCGCCCAATCCGTGGATTCGGTTGCCCGGCAGGCGAAGGCCGCTGCGCTCAGGGGGCCGCGACCCGCCGGAACTCGATCGTGTCGTACGCCGTCCTGGTGCCCGTCTCGTACAGCACCCCCACCGTGCCCTTGTCCACCTGGACCAGGTCCGAGTAGGCGGCCTTCAGGTCGGACAGGGCGAGGTACTTCTCGAAGGTGATGCCCTGGTCCGTGCTGGTCCACAGGGCCATGGTCCGGCGGGCCGTCGGGACCGAGGGGGCGGAGAAGAGCAGCGGGCCCTCGCCGCCCGGGAGCTGGAGGACGGAGCCCTCGACGACCGGGACCCTGGACAGGGTCGGCTGCACCGTGTACGGGGCGTCCAGGCTCTCGCCGCCGTCGCTCGACCAGGCCTCCAGGCGGTTGCCGGGGCTGGAGCCGTTCTGGTCGCGGGCGTTGAAGTACAGACTTCCGTCGGGGAGTTGGGCGGCGGTCGTCTCGTTGGCGTTGTCGTGTCCGGTGTAGGAGTCGTCGACGAAGCCGAGGTGCCAGCTGCGGCCGCCGTCGTCGCTGTAGATCGCGTGGCCGCCGTAGTACCTGGCCTCCCGGCCGGTGTCGGCGGAGCCGGCGCGCGGGGCGGCGGAGTGGTCGGCGGCGACGACCAGGCGGCCGCGGTGCGGTCCCCGGGTGAGCGCGACGGCATGCCCGGGGCCGGTGGCGTACCAGCGCCAGCCGGAATGCTTCACCTGGGCGGTGATCTCGTGCGGGCGGGTGAAGTGACGGCCGTCGTCGCTGCTGTGCTGCACGTACACCCGGCGGCTCTGCGCCGCGGTGACCTGGCCGCGCATGATCTGGTCCTCGTTCACCGAGCCGTCGTTGTACGAGGTCACCAGGACGACCCGGCCGCTCCGCGGGTCCACCACCGGCGCCGGGTTGCCACGGGTGTCCCCGTCGCCGGCGGTCACCACCCGGAGCGGGTCCCAGGTGCAGCCGCCGTCGGTGGAGCGTCTCAGCACGACGTCGATGTCGCCGCTGTCCCCGGTGGTGGAGTGCCGCCCCTCGGCGAACGCGAGCAGGGTGCCGTGCCCGCTGCGGACGACGGCCGGAATGCGGAACTGGGCGTAGCCGCCCGCACCGGAGACGTACGGCACGGACGACACGCACCCCGCCGCCGCCCAGGTCCTCGGCCCGGCCGTGAACGTCCCGAGCACCAGAGCGGCGGCGAGCGAGAACCGGCTCGCACGGGTCACCGGAGACACATGACTCACGCTTCCATGGTCCTCACACTCGACTTCCCCGCACGTCCATAACGCCCGAACGGGTCAGAAGGTTTGGCATGCCGTCAGCTGTGACGGGCCCGGCGCCGGACGCGGAGGGCGGCGCGCAGCCGCCGCAGGTCGCCGGTGAACAGGCACAACGGGATGTAGTACCGCAGAAAGATCCCGACCTGGCGGCTGTCGGGTCCGTACCGGTCGACGAGGTCGGTCAGTACGGACCCGAAGAGCACCAGCGCGCGGCGCGGGCGCAGGGTCCACAGGGTGGCACGGGCGACGTTGGAGCGGGCCTTCACCGCCATCGGGTGGTCCGCGCCCTGGACCCGCGCGCGGGCCTCGGCGAGGGCCGCGTACCCGGCCAGCGAGGTGCGCACCCGCAGGGTCCGCCGGTCGTTGAAGGCGACGACACGGCGGGCCTCCAGCGTCCAGGGATGGTCGGGGCCGTACCGCTCCTCGTAGGTGGCGAGCCGGCGCCGTGCGGTCTCCCGGGCCCGGCGCCAGCGGCCCGTGGTGCGCAGGGCGTGGATCCACCAGTCCCCGTACGTCAGCGTCGTCTCGTGCTCCGGGCCGAAGTGCGCCGTCAGGTCGTCGAAGAGCCGCTTCTGCACGGCGGCGTTGCGCCACACCAGGCCTGCCGACGCGTAGGCGAAGCCGTACATGCACCGGGCGTGGACGGTGTCCCAGCTCCAGGGCCCGGACCGGGCCTCCCACGCACTCAGCGCCCGCCCGCGCAGCCGCAGGGCCTTCAGCCGCCGCTGCACCGCACGCAGATGGCCGGCCACGTCCTCCAGCGCGGCGATGGTCAGCGGATGCTCGTCGCCCATCTCCGCGCGCAGCCGGGTGTGCAGCTGCCGGGCGAGCCGCCGGGACGCCCGCCGGTGCCCGGCCCCCAGCAGCGCCCGGGCCAGCTCCCGGCGGACGATCACGGCGAGCAGCGAGTCGGCTCCGTAGTGCCGGTCGTGGTCGGCGACGCTCCTTTCGGCCAGGGCGAGTTGCTCGTGGTAGCGGCCGGCCCAGTCACACGCCCAGGCCAACTGGCGGCGGGCCAGCAGGGCGCTCGGGTGGTCCTCGCCCCAGCGCCGGTCCACGTCCACCACGATCCGGCGGTGAAGGGCCAGCATCGCCTCGTACTCCTCGCCCCGCTGCAGCGCACCGGCCAGCCGTAGCCGGGCCCAGACGACGTTGGGATGGTCCTCCCCGTACAGCCGGACGTACTCGGCGACGGTCCGCTCCCGCAGTTCCGTCGCCTCCCGGAGGCTGCCCGTCCTGAGCAGCAGATCGGCCAGCTGCGCCCGGGCGGAGAACACCTTGGGATGGTCCGGGCTCAAGGCATGCTCCGACTCCCGCACCGTGTCGCGCAGCAGTTCCTCCGCCTCCGAGTGGCGTGCCGCCGCGACGAGGGCGTCGGCGAGGGCGAGCCGCACCTGGAAGGTCTGCGGATCCCGCGGACCGCACAGCCGCTCGTTGTCCCGGCAGAGTTCACGGGCGCGCTCCACGGCCTCCTCACCACGCCCGTGGCGGATGCACAGGGCGATGTGGCTGTGCCGGACGTCCAGGGTGGCCGGATCCTCGGGGCCGAGGATCCGTTCGTGGTCCTCGACCAGGGCGCGGTTCTCGTCGTAGGCCTCACGGTGCCGGACCGACATGTCGAAGGACCAGACGAGTTGGCGCCGGGCGCGCAGGACGCGGGTGTGCTCGGCGCCGTGCACCGTGGTCTCGTCCTCGACCAGGCGCCGGAAGATGTCGTTGGCCTCCTGGTCGCGGTCGGCCGTCTGGAGGCAGTAGGCCAGTGTGTCGCGGACCAGGAACGTCTCGACCGCGAGCGGTCCGAACCCGGCCTCGGCGTCGGCCACCGCCTCCTGGGCGACGGCGGCTGCCTCGGTGTGGAGCTCCGCGTCCGAGCAGTGCCGGGCCAGGCGATCGCGGGCCAGCAGCGTCTCCCGGGCGGCCGGCCCGTACGCCAGCCGGCACTCCTCGACGTACCGCCGCTGTACCGCCACCCCCTCTTCCGCCTCGTCGACCGCCTGGTAGGCGTCCGCGAGACCCGGCAGCGAGTCCCGGCCGGCCGCCGACGGGCGGGGGCTGCCGAGCACGTCCGCACGCAGCCGTTCGACGACCCCCACCGCCTCGCGGCGCCGCCCGGCCGTCGTGTAGGCGTTCGCCAGGCCGTCCAGGGCCTCCCGGGTCTCCTCGTGGTCGGGGCCGTGGCGGCGCCGCGCCTCCCGCTCCAGCTCCTCGAACATCGGGACGGCGAGTTCGTAGCGCCCGCTGTCCAGATAGGCACCGGCGAGGTCCTGGCGGGCCTGGACCAGGTCGGGGTCGTCCGGGGCGAGCAGGCGCTCGGCGAGTTCCAGCCGGCGGAGGTAGGCCACGGCCGCCTGTTCGCTGCGGCGGGCGGTCGCGTACAGGTCGCCCTCCAGCTCCAGGGCGTGCCGCAGCGCGGGCGCCGCCTCGCCCAGGACCGCCTCGCAGTCGGCGCGCGTCCGGACGGCCAGTCCGAGCGCCCGCGTGGTGCCGCCGACGTGGCGGAGATGGCCGGCGGCCGCCCAGCGCCGCAGCAGCACCAGGTCGGTCCACAGGTCCGGGTGCCACGCGACGGGCACGCTTCGCAGGACGGACCAGAGGGCGTCGATCTGGTCGACGAGCTGGCTCGCGAACTCCCTGCGTTCCCAGGCCTCGTCGACAGGGACGAGGACCTCCTTCAGGTACCGGGCGACCGTGGAGACGAGGGGTTCGAGGCCCGCGCCCGCGCGTTCGCGCACCACCCGCTGCACCAGCCGGTGCAGGCTGGGGGCGTCCGTGCCGGTGTCCGTGGCGAGGGAGGCCTGGAACAGGGTGCCGAGGGCGTCCGCCACCGCGGTGGGATCGTCGACGCCCGCCTCCCGGGCCGCCCCGTCCAGCAGTTCACGGGGGACGCCGGCGGGTGACAGCACCGACAGGATCTGCAGCACGGTCCGTACCGCGGCGGGCGGGCCCGTCTGCTGGGCCTGGTCCAGCGCGATCAGGACGGCCTCGGCGAGCCGGTGCGGATAGCGCTCGCCGGGCACCCGCTCCAGCACCGAGTCCAGCGGATAGCCCCGCAGCCGCGCCAGATAGGTCCGGTACCCGGTGCCGCGGGACCGGATGACGTGGGCGGCCTGGGCCAGGGCCAGCGGCAGCCGCCCCAGTTCGGCGGCGAGCTCGGCCGCTCCGTCGTCGGCGGGTCCGACCCGCTCCCGGAGGAAGGCGAGCGCCTCCTCCTCGGTGAAGACCGTGACATCCACCCGGGCGGCCGCCAGGTACTCGAAGGCCCGGGAGGTGGCCGTCACCACCACCTGGGCGTGCCCGGCGGTGGGCAGCCAGCGGATCACCTCGTCGGGGTCGGTGGCGTTGTCCAGCACCAGCAGGCAGCGGTGTTCCGGGTTGCGGCGGATCCAGGCGAGGGCCGCCTGCGCGGCACGCACCGTGTCGTCGCCGGACCGGCGCACCCCCAGCTGGTCGGCGAGGTCCGCCAGGCCCGAGGTCAGCTGTCCGCTGTTCTCCGCGGTGATCCATGCGACGACGGGCCATCCGTCCTCGATCCGGCGCCGTGCGTAGGCGGCGGCCAGCTGGGTCTTGCCGACGCCCCGGGCGCCGGTGACCGCGTGGACCACGGTGAGTTCGTGCTGTTCGGCGACGCCGGTGAGTTCGGCGAGCAGTTCGCGGCGTGGCTGGAAGCCGACCGGTTCCCGCGGCAGGTCGCCCATCCGGACCCGGACCCGGACGGGTTCGGCGGCCGGGACGGGGGCCGTGACGGTGACGGAGGCGTGCGGCAGCTCCAGGCGCACCGCGCCGGGTTCCGGGGCGACGACGGCGCGGGGCGCCCACCAGGCGCCCCAGGTGCCGCCCACGGTGGCGGCGACGGTCGCCGCGGCCACCCCCACCGCGACCCGGTTGTCGTCGGAGACCGGCATCAGCGGGACGCGTACCGCGTAGCAGAGCAGGAACACCGTCCCGAACGCCAGCACGTTCAGCACGACCACCAGCATCCAGCGCATGCCCGGCCTCATGCGCTCCCCCTTGTCCACCGCCGGGAACCGAAGCTCCCCGCGGCCGTGTCACCGCCTCCCCGGCGCACGCCGGTTCGGGCGGGACTCCTCCCGGCCGAACCCCGGGTCTCTCCGGCGGATGTCGAACTCCCCCGTCATGCACCGGAATTCCCCGGCCGCGTGCCGCAGACACCCCGTGCGTACCGGAAATACCCCCGCCCGCTCGGCGCGGGCAGGGTCCTACGGCCGGGTGTCACCGGGGAAGGACCGGCGCCGGGGGTCCGCGGCCCGGGACGGCACGCGCGCCGGACCCCCGGGCTCACGACGGTGTGCGCGCTGCTGCCAGGAGGCGGGTCACGTCGTCGGCGCAGATGGTCAGGGCCGCGCCCACCGTGCCGAGGACCTCGCGTTCGGCGTTGGTGTAGGGGCCGTCGGCGAGCGCGATCCGGGCGCCCTGGAGGAGCAGCGCCTCCCGTCCGGCGGGGGCGAGGTGCGGGGCGAGCGGGTCGAGTGCCTCGTGCAGCTCTATCGCCAGGCTCGCCCGGTACGGCTGCTCGAAGACCCGCCCGGTGTCCGCGACAAGGGCCTCGACCAGCGCGCTCAGCTGGTCCTCCGTCGCCTCCTCGAACCCGGCCGCGCGGACGGCGCCGACCGCCGCCTCCAGGGCCGCACGGGCGCAGGTGCCGCCGGCCGCCAGGACGGCCAGGGCGACGGTGTGCACGGCGTCGCGGAGCATCGCCGAGAAACGTGAGGTGGTGGGGTGGTCGAGGACGTCGGTGCCGTAGTGGTGGCGGCAGGCGGCGCACTCCACGACCGGCCCGGTGGTGCCGCGCGGCAGCACGGGCACGCCGAGCAGGGTGAAGCGGCGCCGGCCGGTGAGCCGCTGGTAGTTGCGGTCACCGCCGCAGCCGGGGCAGAAGAACTCCCCGTCGCCGACGGGTGTCCAGGCGGTGCGGGTGCCCAGAATGCGGGCAGGCCTGGCGGTTCGGCCGTCTCGTCCCCGTACTGGCAGCACGTCGCACCTCCGTAACGCCGTGGCAACATCGCCACCGCTGGCGTGATGTTAGCCACATGGAGGAGCCGGAGTCAGTACCCCGTACGAGACCAGTCCGTGACCTGCACATCGAGATGGCCGGGAAACGACGGGGCCCTGATCGCCACGAGAGCTGATCAGGGCCCCGAAACCGCCGGTCAGAGGGGTTATCGCGTGGCGCGGTTGACGGCCGAGACGACCGCCTTCAGCGACGCACGCGTCGTGTTCGCGTCGATGCCGATACCCCACAGGATCTTGCCGTCGATCGCGCATTCGATGTAGGAGGCGGCCTGCGCGGAGGCACCCTCGCTCATCGTGTGCTCCTGGTAGTCCAGGAGCCGTACGTCGATGCCCAGGCTCTGCAGCGCGTCGAAGAACGCGGAGATCGGGCCGTTGCCGGAGCCCGTCAGCACGGTGTCCTCGCCGTCGACGGTGGCCTCGACGGTGAGGGTGTCCACACCGTCGGTGTCCGTCGTCGACTGGCCCGTGCGCACCTGGATGCGGCCCCAGGGGTTCTGCGGGTTCGGCAGGTACTCGTCCTGGAAGACCGCCCAGATGTCGGCGCCGGTGACCTCGCCGCCCTCGGCGTCCGTCTTGGCCTGGATGAGCTTGGAGAACTCGATCTGCATCCGGCGCGGCAGGTCCAGCTTGTGGTCGTTCTTCAGGACGTAGGCGATACCGCCCTTGCCGGACTGCGAGTTGACCCGGATGACCGCCTCGTAGGAGCGGCCGACGTCCTTCGGGTCGATCGGCAGGTACGGCACGGCCCACTCGATGTCGTCGACGGTGACGCCCTGCGCGGCCGCGTCGGCCTCCATGGCGTCGAAGCCCTTCTTGATGGCGTCCTGGTGGGAGCCGGAGAAGGACGTGTAGACCAGGTCGCCCACGTACGGGTGGCGCGGGTGGACCTCCATCTGGTTGCAGTACTCCCACACCCGGCGGATCTCGTCGATGTCGGAGAAGTCGATCTGCGGGTCGACGCCCTGCGAGAACAGGTTCATGCCCAGGGTGACCAGGTCGACGTTGCCGGTGCGCTCGCCCTGCCCGAACAGGCAGCCCTCGACCCGGTCGGCGCCGGCCATCAGCGCCAGCTCGGCGGCGGCGACGGCGGTGCCGCGGTCGTTGTGCGGGTGTACGGAGAGCACCACGTGCTCACGGCGGGACAGGTTGCGGTGCATCCACTCGAAGCGGTCCGCGTGCGTGGACGGCGTGGAACGCTCCACGGTGGCCGGCAGGTTGAGGATGATCTCGCGGCCCGGACCCGGCTGGTAGACGTCCATCACCGCCTCGCAGACCTCCAGTGCGAAGTCCAGCTCGGTGTCGGTGAAGATCTCCGGCGAGTACTGGTAGCCGAATTCCGTCTCCGGGCCCAGCAGCTTCTCGGCGTACTCCATCACCAGCCGCGTGCCGTCGACAGCGATCTGCCTGATGTCGTCCTTGGAGCCGCGGAACACCACGCGGCGGAAGACGGGGGCGGTCGCGTTGTACAGGTGGACGGTGGCCCGCCTGGCGCCCTTCAGCGACTCGACGGTCCGCTCGATCAGGTCCTCACGGGCCTGGGTCAGTACGGAGATCGTCACGTCGTCCGGGATCGCGCCCTCTTCCTCGATGATCGAGCGCACGAAGTCGAAGTCGGTCTGGCCGGAGGCCGGGAAGCCGACCTCGATCTCCTTGTAGCCCATCTTGACCAGCTGGTCGAACATCCGGCGCTTGCGCTCGGGCGACATCGGGTCGATCAGGGCCTGGTTGCCGTCGCGCAGGTCGGTGGAGAGCCAGCGGGGGGCTTCGGTGATCCGCTTCCCGGGCCAGGTGCGGTCGGGAATGTCGACCTGCTCGTACTTGCCGTACTTGTGGACCGGCATGGAACTGGGCTGCTGGCGGTTGACCATGATGGCGGGGCTCCTGGTGGGTGTCCGGTGAGGACGGCCGACGACGCAACGCGAAGCTCCGCGGGGAGGGAGTCGACCTGGACTACAGGCCCTCGCCGCGGCAGCTAAGAAGAAGCAGCCCGAAATGCATGATGCTCCGCATGCTAGCCGAGGCCCTTCGGAGGCGGGGGGCCGTATCAGTATGCGGGACCGCAAGGACAAAAGGGACAGAAAGTGCGCTATACCACTCCCGCTCACGGAGGGTGGTCAATTGTCACGGTATTTCACCAATCATGGTTGCGGGTAGTGACAGTCGAGTAACCCAGTGCGAGGGTGCGGTGCATGACGACCAACGGGGGCTTTGAGCCCGTCATCCGCCGCACGCCCGTCTTCTGCGGGATCGTGCCGCCGCATATCCTCGACCACCTCGCCCAGCACGAGGACCGGGCACTCGCCGACTCCGCGCTGCGCACCCTCCAGCACGACTCGGCCCAGCGCACCCGCCGCCGCGTCACCGCGGTCCGCACCACCGCCGCCGTGGCCACCCCGGCGCCCACGACCGCGGCACACCACCGCACGATCTACGACGCCGGGCACCGCACCGACCTGCCCGGCACCGAGGTCCGCGCGGAGGGGAGCGAGCCCGGCCAGGACGCGACCGTCAACCGCGCCTACGCCGGCCTCGGCGCCACCTTCGACCTGTACCTGAAGGCGTACGAGCGGGACTCCATCGACGGCAACGGGCTGCTGCTGAACGCGAGCGTCCACTACGACGTCAACTACGACAACGCCTTCTGGAACGGCGACCAGATGGTGTTCGGGGACGGCGACGGCGAGATCTTCGTCGACTTCACCACCTCCGTCGACGTCATCGGCCACGAGCTCACGCACGGCGTCACCCAGTACACCGCCAACCTGGAGTACTACGGCCAGTCCGGCGCCCTGAACGAGTCGGTCTCCGACGTCTTCGGCTCCCTCATCAAGCAGTACTCCCTCGGCCAGACCGCCGACCAGGCCGACTGGCTGATCGGCGAGGGCCTGCTCGCCCCCGGCGTGCACGGCGTGGCGCTGCGCTCGATGAAGGCCCCGGGCACGGCGTACGACGACCCGCGCCTCGGCAAGGACCCGCAGCCGGCCACCATGCAGCACTACGTGCGGACCAGCCGGGACAACGGCGGCGTACACATCAACTCCGGCATCCCCAACCACGCCTTCTACCTGCTCGCCACCGCCCTCGGCGGCAACGCCTGGGAGCGGGCCGGGCAGATCTGGTACGACGTCCTCACCGGCGGCGAACTGCGGACGGACGCCACGTTCGTCGACTTCGCGAAGCTCACGGTCGCCGCGGCCAGGGCGCGCTACCAGGCGGGCGAGGAGAGCGAGGCCGCCCTCAAGGCCTGGGCCCAGGTGGGGGTGCAGGCCTCCTGACGGTGCGGGGGCGGGGGTGCACACCGCCCGGTTCCGTACTACACAGGGACCCATGCGTATTCAGGTGAGGCGCACGGGCGGGTTCGCGGGCATCGAGCGCCGGGCCGAGGTGGACACCTCGGGCCGGCCCGACGCCCCCGAGTGGCAGGCCCTGGCCGAGCGCGCGCTGGCGGCCGGCCGGGGCGCCCCGCCGCCCGGCGTGCCGGACGGGTTCGCGTACGAGATCACGGTGGACGGACGGACGGTGTACGCGGCCGACCCGCGACTGTCGGACGAACAACGCGAACTGATCTCACGGGTGTTGAAGGAAGGGGCGTGACCGGACCCCGTAACGGGTAGTTCACGCCCGGGCGTTGACTTACGTTACCGGGGGTAAGGATGATCCCGGCCATGGCGACAGACGCGGTCCATCCGATGCCCCCCGTCCCCCGGTTCCCCGACGGCTTCCTCTGGGGCGTCTCGACCTCGGCCCATCAGATCGAGGGCGCGGCCGACCTGCGGGAGCCGTCCGTGTGGGACGTGTTCGAGGCGGAGCCGGGCCGGATCAAGGACGGCTCCACGGCGGCCGTGGCCTGCGACCACTACCACCGCCACCGCGAGGACGTGGCGCTCCTGGCCGGCCTCGGCGTGGACGCCTACCGCTTCTCGATCTCCTGGCCGCGGGTGCGCTCGGCGGGCGGCCTGGACTTCTACGACCGCCTGGTGGACGAGCTGTGCGCGGCGGGGATCCGCCCGGTCCCGACCCTGTTCCACTGGGACCTGCCGGCGGCGCTGCAGGCTCCGTCCGGCAGCGGCTCCGCCGCGGGGGGCGGCTGGCTGGACCGCGACACGGCGGCGCGCTTCGCCGACCACGTCTCGACCGTCGCCGACCGGCTCGGCGACCGGGTCACCAAGTGGATCACCCTCAACGAGCCCGCCGAGCAGACCCTGTTCGGCTACGCCCTGGGCGCCCACGCCCCCGGCAGGCAGCTGATGTTCGACGCCCTCCCGGTCGCCCACCACCAGCTCCTCGCACACGGCCTGGCGGTACGGGCGCTGCGCGCGGCCGGCGCCGCCGACATCGGCATCGCCAACTCGCACGGCCCGACCTGGCCGGCCTCGCGGGAACAGCCGGACCTGGAGGCGGCCGCCTTCTACGACCTGCTCCTCAACCGCCTGTTCGCCGACCCGGTCCTGCTCGGCGAGTACCCGGACGGCATGGGCGACCTGATGCCCGGCGACGTCGCCGCCGACCTGAAGGTGATCGCCGAACCGCTCGACTGGTACGGGATCAACTACTACGCCCCGACCAAGGTCGGCGCCCCGCAGGGCACCGAGATCGAGTTCGGCGGGCTCACCCTCCCCGCCGAACTCCCCTTCTCCGTCCAGGACATCGAGGACGTCCCGGTGACGGACTTCGGCTGGCCGGTCGTCCCCGAGGGCCTCACCGAACTCCTCACCGGCTTCCGCGACCGCTACGGCGACCGCCTCCCGCCGGTCGTCATCACCGAGAACGGCTGCTCCTACGAGGGCGTCGACGACCAGGACCGCATCACCTACCTCGACGGCCACGTCCGGGCCCTGCACCGGGCGGTCGAGGCCGGCGTCGACGTGCGCGGCTACTTCGTCTGGTCGCTCCTCGACAACTTCGAGTGGGCCGAGGGGTACGCGCGCCGCTTCGGCCTGGTCCACGTCGACTACGCCACGCAGAAGCGGACGCCGAAGTCGTCGTACGCCTGGTACCGGGATCTCCTGCGGGCCCAGAGATGACGACGCTCCGGGAACCCTCGGCCGCCCTGGCGGAGCCGGTCGAACGGGTCGGCCGGGGCTGGACGTCGGCGCTGTCGCTCGCCAACGGGGCGATCTGGGTGGGCTGGTACGGCCCGCTGCAGATCCTGCTCGCCTCCCAGGCCAAGGACTTCGCGCCCGGCTCCGGGATGTCGAAGGAGACGATGCTGGCGTGGGTGACCGGAGCCGGCGCGGTGGTGTCGCTGGCCGCGAACCCGGTCTTCGGCGCGCTGTCGGACCGTACGACGTCCCGCTGGGGCCGCCGTACCCCGTGGATCGTCGCCGGTACGGCGGGCGGGGCGCTGTCCCTGCTGCTGCTCGCGGGCGCGGGCGGCATGGGGACGATGGTGCTGGGCTGGTGCCTGGTCCAGCTCACCCTGAACGCGGCGTTCGCGGCGGTCACGGCGGCGGTCCCGGACCGGGTGCCGCGGCTGCAGCGGGGCTCGGTGGGCGGCTGGCTGGGGGCCGCGCAGATCCTCGGCGTGGTCGGCGGCACCGGGCTCGCGACGGCCGCCGGGGGCGTGGGGGCGGGCTATGTGGCGTGCGCGGTGTTCACGGCGCTGGGCGTGCTGCCGTACGTGCTGCGCCACCCGGACCTGCGGCTGGCGCCGCAGGACCGGCCGCCCTGGTCCTGGCGGGGCTTCCTCGCCGGTTTCTGGCTGAGCCCGCGCCGCCACCCGGACCTGGGCTGGGCCTGGCTGACCCGCTTCCTGATCAACCTCAGCAACGCGCTGGTGCTGCTCTACCTGCTCTACTACCTCCGCGACCGCCTCCACCACGCCGACCCCGACCAGGGCGTGCTGGTCCTGACCGCCGTCAACGGGGTGACGCTGATGGCGACGGTCGTGGTCGGCGGGGTCTGGTCGGACCGGGTGGGCCGCCGCAAGCCGTTCGTGATCTGGTCGGGGATGCTGATGGCGGTGGCGACGACCCTGCTGGCGGTGTGGCAGACCTGGCCCGGGGCGATCGTGGCCGCTGCGGTGCTGGGCGTCGGCTTCGGGGTGTTCACCTCCGTGGACTTCGCGCTGATGACCGACGTCCTGCCGAAGGCCCTCGACCGCGGCAAGGACCTCGGCGTCATCAACGTCGCCAACGCCCTCCCCCAGGTCGCCGCCCCCGCCCTCGCCGCCCCGATCGTCACCTACCTGGGCGGCTACCGGGTGCTGTACCTGGTGGCGGCGGTGATCGGCCTGGCGGGCGCGTGGCTGGTGGTGCGGATCAGAGGGGTCGACTAGCGCCCCGCAAGGGGCGCTGGGGGTCCCCCGGCCGAAGGCTGGCGGGGAGGAACTGCGCGACCAGCCACGACGGCGCCGCAGCCGGCCGACGGCTCATCGCGGCCTACAGCGCCCCGGCGTCCCAGGCCGTCCAGGCGCTCGGGTAGATCGGCCGGAAGCCGAGATCCCGGCGGATCTTCCGGTTCGACATGATCCCGTACCACGGGTCGCGGTCGCTACGGGTGGACAGCTCCTCGGGCGGCTCGACCCCGGCCAGCCGGTACAGCTCCACGGTCGTGACGGGCGCGTCGTCGGCGATGTTGTAGACCGGGCCGTTCACGGCTGGGGCGTACAGGAGCCGCATCAGCCCCTGTCCGACGTCCGCGTGGTGAGCCATCTGGAGCCGCTGCGCGGGGGCCCAGCGCGCGGCCCAGGGCATCGCGTTCGCGATGTGCGGGTCCCCTTCGCCGTAGACGAACGGCAGCCGCCCGATCCGTACCTCCATGCCGCCCGCCAGGGCGAGCAGCTCCCGCTCGGCGGCCGCCTTGGACTCGGGGTAGGCGCCCCACATCTCGCCGCCGGGCCGGCTCTCGTCGTCCTCGGTGAGCGGGCGGCCGCGCCCGGATCCGTACACGTTCCCGGTGCTGACCTGCACGAACCGTCGTACACCCGCGCTCAGCGCGGCCCGCCCCAGCGCCACGGCCGCGTCCCGGTTGACGGCCCAGGCCTCCTCGTCGGGCACCCCGCGGAAGGCGGCGGCGACGTTCACGACGGCGTCCACCCCGGCGACGGCCCCGCCGAGCGCCTCCTCGTCCCGCAGGTCGCCGACGACGACCTCGGCGCCGAGCTCCGCGAACGGCTCCCCACGGGCCGCGTCCCGCACCAGGACCCGTACCCGCTCACCGGCCTGCGCCTGCTGGATCAGCCGCGGCACGAACCGCCGCCCGACCTGCCCGGTCGTACCGGTGACAAGAGTGATCATGACCTTCTCCTTCGCTGTGGTCCCCTCACCCTCGCCCCGGACCTCCGCCACCGGGAGAGACCTCCGGATCAGGGGACCGGCAGTCCCTGGATAACCCGGGCGTCCGCGGCCACCCTGGAGGCATGGACCGCCCCGAACTGGCCGACTTCCTGCGGCACGCCCGCAGCCGCCTGGACCCCTCCGACGTGGGCCTGCCCCCCGGTGCCCGGCGGCGCACGCCGGGGCTGCGGCGCGAGGAGGTGGCGTCGCTGGCCGGCATGTCCGCCGACTACTACACGCGCCTCGAACAGTCCCGGGGCCCGCACCCGTCCCGCCAGATGCTGACGGCGCTGGCCCGCGCGCTGCGCCTGACGGACGACGAACGCGACCACCTGTTCCACCTGGCCGGCGAGGGACCCCCGCGCCGGGAGGCGACCGGCACCCACGTCGGCCCCGGGCTGCTGCTGGTCCTGGACCGGCTGCACGACACCCCGGCGCTGGTGGCGACCGACTGCGGCGAGGTCCTGGCCCAGAACGCCCTGTCCCGGGCGCTGAGCGGCGACGTGCTGGCCCGCCCGCCGCGCGAACGCAACATGCTCCGCCGCTACTTCCTGGATCCGTCGGCCCACGGCCTCTTCCCGCCGGAGGACCGCCCGGCCCGGGCCCGGGAACACGTGGCCAACCTCCGGGCGGTGGCCGCGGCCCGCCCCGCCGACCCGGTCCCGGCCGCCCTCGTCGCCGAACTCCTCGCCGGCAGCGAGGAGTTCGCGCGCCTGTGGGCCGAACACGAGGTGGCGGTGCGCCGCGCGACGACGAAGCGCTTCCTCCATCCGGCCGTCGGCCTCCTGGAACTGGACTGCGAGGTCCTCGTCAACACCGACACCCACCAGCACCTCGTCGTCCACACGGCCCGTCCGGGCACGGAGTCCTACGAACGCCTGCAGCTGCTGCGGGTGGTGGGTCTGCAGGACATGACCCCGAGCCCCTCCTGAGCGGCCGGCCGCAGGAGCTCACCAGGTGTGCGCCACGTCCACCACGAGATGGCCGCCCGTCTGGAAGACCCGGAACGGCAGCCGGGCACGGACGCCCAGACCCGCCTGGGTGTACCCCTCGGAGCCGCCCGTGACCTTGAACTCCCGGAAGGTCCGGTACCCGGTGACGTCGACGGACGGCAGCGCCGGGTAGGGCTGTCCGGTCGCCGGGTCGTAGCGCGGGGAGAACAGCGAGATCTCCAGAACGGCGCCGCCCTTGATCGGTACGACGACGTCGGACGGGTCCTGGTGCAGGACGTCGACGTAGTGGACGTGGTAGCCGACCGGGTCGGCCGACGTGCCCTGGGCGTCGAAGACCAGCCGGTCGTAGCACTCGTGCTGTCCGGCCCGCACGTCGGTCAGCCGCCTGGAGGCGGCGGCGTCACCACTCTTGTCGAGGCTTCCCCAGGTCACGGCACAGTCCGCGGCCGTCGGCGCGGCCACCGCCGGAACCGTGCCGGCCAGCAGGCCACCGCCCGCCAGCATCATCGCGGCCACTGCAGTACCTATGCGGCGTATGCGTCGCATGACTACCCCCCGGTAGTTCGCGCAGGTGTGTACCTGTTCAGACCGGTGGCGGTCCGGAAGGTTGTACGCGGGGGGCGGTCCGTCGCGGCACGGGGATCACTCCCGGCACCGCTCTCCTCAGAACCCCAGCCGCCGCAGCTGCTTCGGGTCCCGCTGCCAGTCCTTCGCCACCTTCACGTGCAGGTCCAGGAAGACCGGCGTGCCGAGGAGCGCCTCGATCTGCTTGCGGCTCTTGATGCCGACCTCCTTGAGGCGCTTGCCCTTGGGGCCGATGATGATGCCCTTCTGGCTGGTGCGCTCGATGAAAAGGTTGGCGTGGATGTCCAGGAGGGGCTTGTCGGCGGGGCGGTCCTCGCGCGGGAGCATCTCCTCGACGACGACGGCGATGGAGTGCGGCAGCTCGTCGCGGACGCCCTCCAGGGCCGCCTCGCGGATCAGCTCGGCGATCATGACCTGTTCGGGCTCGTCGGTGAGGTCGCCCTCGGGGTAGAGCGCCGGGCCCTCGGGCAGGAGCGGGACGAGGAGGTCGGCCAGCAGGTTCACCTGCTTGTCGCCGACCGCCGAGACCGGCACGATCTCGGCCCACTCGAAACCCAGCTCCTTGCCGAGCTGGTCGATGGCGATCAGCTGCTCGGCGAGGGTCTTGGAGTCGACCAGGTCGGTCTTGGTGACGATCGCGACCTTCGGGGTCTTGCGGATCCCGGCCAGCTCCTTGGCGATGAAACGGTCACCCGGACCGATCTTCTCGTTCGCCGGGAGACAGAAACCGATCACGTCCACCTCGGCCCAGGTGGTACGGACGACGTCGTTGAGGCGCTCGCCGAGCAGGGTGCGCGGTTTGTGCAGGCCGGGGGTGTCGACCAGGATCAGCTGGGCGTCGTCCCGGTGCACGATGCCGCGTACCGTGTGCCGCGTGGTCTGCGGCTGGTTCGCGGTGATCGCCACCTTCTGCCCGACCAGAGCGTTCGTGAGGGTGGACTTGCCCGCGTTGGGGCGGCCCACGAAACAGGCGAAGCCCGCCCGGTGGGCGGCCTCCGGCGATTCCGACGGCTCGGCTGACTGGCTGCGAACGCTCATGGCCCCCATTCTCCCTGATCGTCGAGGCGCCGCCGCACCGTGAGATTTCGGTAACCCCGACGCAACGAAACGTCACGGAAACACCGCCGTAGGCAACCGGAAACGGGGACCGGTGACCCTCTGACGAGCCCCGACCGACGTTGGAGACGCCCGTGTTCCTCGCCACCGCGCACGCCGACACCGGTGACACCGCCTGGCTGCTCGCCGCCACCGCCCTGGTCCTGCTGATGACCCCGGGGCTGGCCCTGTTCTACGGCGGCATGGTCCGCACGAAGAGCGTCCTCAACATGCTGATGATGAGCTTCGTGTCGATCGCCCTGGTGACGGTGGTGTGGCTGGCGGGCGGCTACTCGCTCGCCTTCGGCGACGACCTCGGGGCCGGGCTGCTCGGCGGCCTGGCGCACGCGGGCATGAGCGGCCTCGGCCCGGACAGCGTCCAGGGCAGCGTCCCCACCCTCCTCTTCGCCACCTTCCAGCTCACCTTCGCGATCATCACGGCCGCGCTGATCAGCGGGGCGATCGCGGACCGGGCGAAATTCGGGGCGTGGCTGGTCTTCGTGCCCGTCTGGGCGCTGCTCGTATACGTTCCGGTCGCGCACTGGGTGTGGGGCCCGGGTGGCTGGATCGCGCACCACCTCGGCGCCCTCGACTTCGCCGGCGGCCTGCCCGTCGAGATCACCTCAGGCGCCTCCGGTCTCGCCCTGTGCCTGGTCCTCGGCCCGCGGCTCGGCTTCAAGAAGGACGCGATGCGGCCGCACAACCTGCCGATGGTGATCCTGGGCGCCGGTCTGCTCTGGTTCGGCTGGTTCGGTTTCAACGCGGGCTCGGCGATGGGCGCCAACGGCCTGGCCGCCGCCGTCTTCCTGAACACCCTCGCCGCCGGCTGCACCGGCCTGCTGGGCTGGCTCTTCGTCGAGCAGAAGCGCGACGGCCACCCCACCACCCTCGGCGCGGCCTCCGGCGCCGTCGCCGGCCTGGTCGCCATCACCCCGTCCTGCGGCTCGGTCTCCCTGCTCGGCGCCCTCGTCGTCGGCCTCGCCGCGGGCGTGGTCTGCTCGTACGCGGTGGGCTGGAAGTTCAGGCTGGACTACGACGACTCCCTCGACGTCGTCGGCGTTCACCTGGTCGGCGGAATCATCGGCACCCTGCTGATCGGCCTGTTCGCCGAGAAGGCCATGACCGGTTCCGCCGAGGGCCTCTTCTACGGCGGCGGACCCGCCCAGCTCGGAAAGCAGGCGGTGGCGGTCGTGGCCGTCGCGGCGTACGCGTTCGCCGTGACCTACGGCATCGGCAAGCTGCTCGACAAGGCGATGGGCTTCCGGGCGGCCGAGGAGCACGAGCACACCGGCCTGGACCTTACGGTGCACGCCGAGACCGCTTACGATCACGGGGTCCTGGGCCACGGCGCCCCGGTCGCCCACTCCGTCCTCCCCACCGCCCAGAAGGTCAAGAGCAATCCATGAAGCTCATCACCGCGATCGTGAAGCCCTACCGCCTCGACGCGGTGAAGACCGCGCTCCAGGAGCTCGGCGTGCACGGCCTGACCGTGACCGAGGCCAGCGGGTACGGCAGGCAGCACGGCCACACCGAGGTCTACCGGGGCGCCGAGTACCGCGTCGACCTGGTCCCCAAGGCCCGGATCGAGGTCGTCGTCGAGGACGCCGACGCGGAGCCCGCGATCGAGGCGATCGTCAAGGCCGCGCAGACGGGGAAGATCGGGGACGGGAAGGTGTGGGCGCTGCCGGTCGAGACGGTCGTACGGGTGCGGACGGGCGAACGCGGCCCCGACGCCCTCTGAACCACCGGGCGAACGGCCGCCGGCCCCTGCGGCGCGTCCGGGCGAACAGCGCACCGCCCGCCGCCCCGGCGGCGAACACCACCGCCAGCACCAGCCACGGCAGCGCGAGGAACGAGGCGCTCGCGGACTCCCGGGTGCCGGTCGCGCTGGCCGTCAGCGTCACCTTCCCCCAGTCGAGTTGGGGCGCGTCCCGCCAGCGCGCGGTGAGCGCGACCCGCTCCCCCGGCAGCAGTTCGGAGGGGATCCCGGTGAGGTCGCGGCTGAGCAGCGTCCGGCCGAACAGGCCCTCGGCACGCAGCCGCACCTTCGGGTCCAGGGTGACGTTCCCGGTGTTGTGCAGGGTGTAGGAGATGGTCGCCGTGCTGGCGCCGAGGCCGGGCACGAGCGGCTGGTGGTGGCTGATGTGCACGTTCTCGACGGTGAGGGCCGCAAGCGCGGGACCGCTCACCCGCAGGTAGACCCGGGCACCGACGGCCCGCCGCACGCCGAGCGCCAGGGACCCGGAGCCCGGGTCGACCTTCTCGTCCAGCGCGACGATCGCCCCGGGATGGTCACCGGGCTCGGCGCCCTTCGGCACGTGCAGGGTGAACGGCACGGTGACCGTCCTGTGCGCGGGGACGGTGACCCGCGCCCTGCCGAGCTCGGCCCAGGCCCCGACCCCCCGCATCCGCTCCTTGACCGTCCGGACGGCGAAGCCGCCGTCCCGCGCGGTGTTGTACGCGTCGGCCGCGTACAGCCGGAAGGTCAGCGGCGCACCGGTCTTGTTGGCGACGGCCACCTTGTCGGTGATCGTCTGCCCGGGGTCGAGGGAGAGGTAGAAGTACGGCCGCGCCGCGATCTTCGAGGCGACCGGGTAGACGGACCAGCTTCCGTTGTCGGCGGCGCGCGCGGGACCCGCCGTGCACAGGATGCCGAGGATCAGGCTCAGGAGGAGGACATACGGCTTGACGCGACGCATGGGTGCGGACCCCCGGTCGGAAGCGGGACGGGTGGCGACCGGGTCTCTCATGACATGAAAGCCCGGCCGCCACCAGGGAGTTGACCGAGTCGGCTCAGGTGAGCGTCAGGGTCAGGACTCCGGAGTACGACCCCGGAGGGGTGAACGCCGGTACGTCGAGGGAGAGTCCGGCGTCGACCGTGAACTCACCGCCGGTGAGCGTGCCGTCCGGGGTCGACGCGAGGGTCGCCCCGGAGCTGCCGACGGTGCCCGCGGAACCGGCCGCACAGGTGCTGGGGCTGCCCGCCTTGGTCGCGCAGGCCGGCGTCCAGCTCAGCTTCCCGGCGTCGATCTTGGCGCCGGGACCGGTGAAGTCGGTGACCTTGCCGGTGAGCGACCAGCCGGCCGGCCCGCCACGGAAGTCCTTGACGGTGACGGTCTGCAGGCTGCCCGTGGACGCCCCGCCCTGCCCGAAGTCGACCGCCGAGAGCGCGACGGAGTCCCCGGCCTGGGACATGGACAGGGTCCCCGCCTTGACGGTGGTGGTCAGCTTCTGACTGCCGGGCGGCACCGGCGTGGTGTCGTTGACGACGTAGGCGGCGGGTCCCGCCCCCGTGTCGGCGCTCCACGCGCTCCCCTCGTACGCCACGATCCCGGTCGTCGTCTTGTCGTTGACGACGAGGGGCGCGCTGAAGGAGCCGTCGGAGCCCGCGGTGGCCGTGGCCGTGTCGGCGGTCTGGCTGCTCCCGGACCGTCCGGCCAGGGTCACGGTCGCCCCCGGCGTGAAGTTCTGCCCGCTGACGGTCACGCTGTCACCGGGGTTGCCGGAGGCCTTGTCCAGGCTGATGGCACGGTTGTTGACCGGGGTGGTCGAGGTCGCCGTGACGGTCTCCGACACCGGGGCGGGCGGGTTGGTGACCGTGCACGGGGTGTCCAGCTCCAGGATGTAGCTGGTGTGGATGTTGTAGTCGCCGGGCGAGAGCGTGATGGCGCCCGGCGAGGTGACGGTGAACGTGCCCGTCATGGAGAACGACGGGAAGGTCCCGTACCCGGGTACCGGATCGTTCTTCTTCGGCCCGGTGACCGTCACGTCCCCGGTCTGCGCGCCGCCGAGCGTCACCTTCCCCGTCGGCGTCATGATGTCGGCCGGCAGGGCGAGGGCGGTGGGGTTGTTGGCGGCGGGCGTGACCACGGTGTAGGTCACGGTGACCGTGTCGCCGACCTTCGGGCTGGTGTTGTCCACCGAGACCGCGGCGGTGGTGGTGCCGTCGATCGGCGGGAGGCCCGCGACCGCGGGCGGGATGCAGTGCGTGGCGAAGTCGACGTTCGTCCCGGCGGCACCGGCCGGACAGGCCAGTGCGCCGCCGGCCGTGACCGCGAGCGCGGTCGCCCCGAACAGTGAGATCCAGCGCCACCGTCGGGATCTTCGTGATCTTGGGGGTGAACCCATGGAAGCCCCCTCCTGAGGGTTGCGGGCGCAGCGGCTCCTCTGCGCCGACAGGGGGCCATTGATGTGGAGGCCGCGTGAGAAGTCAATGGAGATGCCGCAGAAACCTGACGGTTCATCAGCTTCTGCGGCATCCGGAACGAACCCGTCACCCGGCTAGAAGACGAACGGGCCGGGGGACTGGGCGGCGCTGGACGTACAGGTGACGGTGATGCCGAAGATGACCATCTTCAGCGAGCCGCCGTGGAAGTCCAGGCTGTCGCCGGAGGCCACGGTGCCGGGGAGCGGGCCGACGGTGACCGCGGAGCCGGCGGCCATGGCCGGGTTCACGGTGCCGCTGAAGACCCGGCTGGCGCCGGTGGAGTTGGCCATGGTCAGCGTGGAGGAGATGGAGTTCGCCGACAGCGCGAGCGGGGTGGTGATCGCGCTGGAGGTGAGGGTGAGGGTGGCGTTGGTACCGCTCTGGGTCGCGGTGAGGGTCGCACTGCCGCCGCCGAAGATGCCGCAGCTGGCGGTGACGGTGGCGGTGGTCGGGGTGACGGCGGCGGCCGTGGGTGCGAAGGCCAGCGCCGTGGCGGCGAGGGCCCCCGCCGCGAGTGCCGCACCGGTGGCTATGCGTTTCATGGGGATCGGTCTCCCTTCCCGTTACGTGGGAATGCCATGTGGGATGGCGACCCCGGTCCGGGTGGGTGCGGACACACCGCGGGGCCGAATCTGACGGTCCGTCGGAACTTACGGTCCCATTGATACGCGAGCTACAGACACCGACAAGGTTGAAATCTGGCCGACTGCGCAAGGGGGAGGCGGCGAGGGGGTGGCTCAGGTCTGTGGCCGACTGCGGGCAGCATGCGGCCGGCCGCGCAGTTCCCCGCGCCCCTTGAGGTGGGACCGGCACGGGCGCCCCCGAAGGCGCGCGGGGAACTGCGCGGGCAACCACGACGGCGCCGCACCCGCCCACTCGCGCCCGGGCCCGGAGTCAACACAGCTCGCCCCTCCCCCGACGGAGTCAGAGAAGGGCTCGCTTCTCAGCGGGGCGAGTCGGGGGGCGGGCGAAGGGTCAGGCCGGGACAGTGAGCCGCACTTCCCCGTCCGCCCCCGCGAGCAGCACCGGCGTCCCCGGCCCCCCAAGATCCCGTACCGCCGCCAGGTCCTCCGCCGAAACCCCCTCGGCCCCCGAGACCACCGCCGCCGCCTCCAGCGACTCCGCCCCCGACGCCACCGCCATCGCCACCGCCGTCCGCAGCGCGCTCAGCTTCAGCGAGGCCAGCTCCACGGTCCCCGCCACATACGTACGGCCCGTGGTGTCGCGCACGGCCGCCCCCTCGGCCACCCCGTTGCGGGCCCGGGCCGAGCGGGCCAGGGTGACGATCTTGCGGTCCTCGGCGCCAAGCGCGTTGCTGTCGGTCATGCCCCGAGCATACGAACAACCCCGGCCGGCCCCCGTTCCTCCCCCGCCGCCGGACGGAGTCAGCCGAGGTGCCGGACGGTCTGACTCCGTACCGCCCCGGCCGCGGGCACCCGCGTTCAGGGCCGGTCCAGCCGCAGCCGTTCCGCCCTCGGCAGTCCGGCGACGACGAGGTCGTACGAGTCCTCGATCAGCTCTTCCACGAGTCGCTCGGGAAGATCACCGTCCACGGTCACGGTGTTCCAGTGCCGCTTGTTCATGTGGTAGCCCGGCGCGATCAGCCCCTCGTGGTCGGTGCGCAGCCGTACCGCGTCGTCGGGGTCGCACTTGAGGTTGACCGTGAGGGGTTCGGCGTCCAGCCGGCTCAGCGCGAACATCCGGCCGAGCACCTTGAAGACCGAGGTGTCCGGGTTGAACGGGAAGTCCTCCTCGGCCGCGTTGAAGGAGAGGCAGAAGGCACGGAGCCGGTCCGGGGTCACTCGGCGTCGTCCTCCGCGGTGTCGGGCGCCGGCACCGGCTCCACCAGTACCGTCACGATCTTGTTGCGGCGGCCGGCGGCCGACTCGGCGGTGAGGGCGAGCCTGCGGCCGTCGGGGAGCTCGACCTGGGCGGAGGCACCGGCGATGGGCACCCTGCCGAGGGCCTTCGCGAGCAGGCCGCCGACGGTCTCCACGTCCTCGTCGTCGTACTCCTCGAGGCCGTACAGCTCGCCGAGGTCGGTGATGTCGAGGCGGGCGGTGACCCGGTAGCGGTCGTCGCCGAGGCCGGTGACCGGCGGGAGCTCACGGTCGTACTCGTCGGTGATCTCGCCGACGATCTCCTCCAGGATGTCCTCGATGGTGACGATCCCGGCCGTGCCGCCGTACTCGTCGATGACGACGGCGACGTGGTTGCGTTCCTTCTGCATCTCGCGCAGCAGGTCGCCGGCGTTCTTGGTGTCGGGCACGAAGAACGCGGGCCGCATCGCGGTGGAGACCAGGTCGGACTCGGCGTCCCGGCTGATGTGCGTCTTGCGGACCAGGTCCTTGAGATACACGATGCCGACGATGTCGTCCTCGCTCTCCCCGGTGACCGGAATGCGCGAGAAACCCGAGCGCAGGGCGAGGGTCAGGGCCTGACGGATGGTCTTGTACCGCTCGATGACGACGAGGTCGGTGCGCGGGACCATGACCTCCCGCACGAGGGTGTCGCCGAGTTCGAAGACCGAGTGCACCATGCGGCGCTCGTCGTCCTCGATCAGCGACTCCTTCTCGGCGAGGTCGACCAGCGCCCGCAGTTCGGCCTCGGAGGCGAACGGGCCGCGCCGGAAGCCCTTGCCGGGGGTGAGCGCGTTGCCGATGAGGATGAGGAGATACGGGATCGGGCCCATGATCCGGGCGAGCGGCAGCAGCACGTACGCGGCGGCCGTCGCCGTGTTCAGCGGGTGCTGGCGGCCGATGGTGCGCGGGGAGACGCCGACGGCGACGTACGACACGAGCACCATCACGCCGATCGCGGCGAGCAGCGCCTGCCAGGTGGTGGGGATCTCCTGGAGGCACTCGTAGGTGACCATGGCCGCGGCCGCCATCTCGCAGGCGACGCGGACCAGCAGCGCCACGTTGAGGTAGCGGGTGGGGTCGGCGGCGAGTTCGGCGAGCCTGGCGCTGCCGCGCCGCCCGGACTTCACCGCCTCCTCGGCCCGGAAGCTGGAGACGCGGGCGATACCGGCCTCGGCACAGGCGGCCAGCCAGGCTACGACGACCAGCGCGACCGCGCCGAGGACGATCTGCGGACTCATACGGCGACGACCCGCCCGCCTACGAGACCGTCGGCGCCGGCGAGGGCCCGGTCAGGCCCCGCTCCCCGCGCCAGCCGTCCACGATGGCCGCCTGCAGGCCGAACATCTCGGCCTTCTCGTCGGGCTCCTCGTGGTCGTAGCCGAGCAGGTGCAGCACGCCATGGACGGTGAGCAGCTGGAGCTCCTCGTCCATGGAGTGCTGGGTCTCGGCCTCGGCCCCCTGCTTGGCGGCCACCTCCGGGCAGAGCACGATGTCGCCGAGCAGCCCCTGCGGCGGCTCGTCCTCGTCCTTCGACGGCGGCCGCAGCTCGTCCATCGGGAACGACATGACATCCGTCGGACCCGGCAGGTCCATCCACTGGATGTGCAGCTGCTCCATGGCGTCGGCGTCCACGACGATCACCGAGAGCTCGGAGAGCGGGTGGATGCGCATCCGTGCGAGCGCGTAGCGGGCGATGTCGAGGATCGCCTGCTCGTCGACCTCGGTTCCGGACTCGTTGTTGACGTCGATCGACATGGCGCTGTGCTTGTCTACTTCCCCTTGTGCGCGGACTTCGGACGGCCGCCCTTGTGCGTGCCGTTCTCGGTGCCGTGCGTGCTGTCGTACTTCTCGTACGCGTCGACGATACGGCCCACCAGCTTGTGCCGTACGACATCGTGGGACGTCAGCCTGGAGAAGTGCACGTCGTCCACGCCGTCCAGGATGTCCTGCACCTGGCGCAGACCGGACTTGGTGCCGTTGGGCAGGTCGACCTGCGTCACGTCACCGGTGATCACGATCTTCGACTCGAAGCCGAGCCGGGTGAGGAACATCTTCATCTGCTCGGGCGAGGTGTTCTGGGCCTCGTCGAGGATGATGAAGGCGTCGTTGAGCGTGCGGCCGCGCATGTACGCCAGCGGCGCGACCTCGATGGTCCCGGCCGCCATCAGGCGCGGGATCGAGTCGGGGTCGAGCATGTCGTGCAGCGCGTCGTACAGCGGGCGCAGGTACGGGTCGATCTTCTCGTAGAGCGTGCCCGGCAGGAAGCCGAGCCGCTCGCCCGCCTCGACCGCCGGCCGGGTCAGGATGATGCGGTTGACCTGCTTGGACTGCAGGGCCTGCACCGCCTTGGCCATGGCCAGGTAGGTCTTGCCGGTGCCCGCAGGCCCGATGCCGAAGACGATCGTGTGCTTGTCGATCGCGTCGACGTACCGCTTCTGGTTGAGGGTCTTGGGGCGGATGGTGCGGCCGCGCGAGGACAGGATGTTCTGTGTCAGAACCTGGGCCGGGGTCTCCTCCGGGCCCTCCCCGTTCTCGCTCGCCCGCAGCATGGCGATCGAGCGTTCCACTGCGTCCTCCGTCATCGGCTGCCCGGTGCGGAGCACCAGCATCATCTCGTCGAACAGGCGCTGTATGAGGGCGACTTCACGAGCATCGCCGACCGCGCTGACTTCGTTGCCCCGGACGTGGATGTCGGCCGCCGGGAAGGCCTTCTCGATCACGCGCAGCAGGGAGTCGCCGGATCCCAGCACGGTGACCATGGGGTGCTGGGCGGGAACCTCGAACTGAGCTCTGGCCTGCTGCTGCGCGGCAGTGTGAGCTGTGGGTGTCTGAGTCATGGGCCGGCGCTTAAGGCCTGCGGTTCCTCCTCGTCACGGCCGCGTAGCTGAGGGCGGCCTCGCGTTATCAAGCGTACGACGCGGGGCTGACAACGCCGTAGGCCTTTTCACAGCGAGAGGCGCCCCCGGTGCGGCCGTGAGCCCTGCATGCGCTCCCGCACGCCGGGGCAGGATCGGGCCGACACTGCCATTACGTGGTCGGGGGGCCGCGTCCGCTCCACGCCACCTGTCCGCACAGAAAGCAGGTGCCGTGCTGCTGCGACTGCCCACGTCGGTGTCCGAGGCCCGTGACTGTCTGGCCGAGGGGGCGATACCCGTCGGCGGAGCGACCCTGGTCTGGGCCGCGTGGCAGCGGGACGGCTTCCCGGAACAGGCGGTGTCCCTGCGGAAGGTACCGGAGGCGACCGCGATGGGGAACGGGGTCCTCGGGGGCGCGGTGCTGCTGCACCAGGTGGACGACCGGGTTCCGGAGGTGCTGCGGCAGGCCGCGAAGGGCGTGGGGACGGGGGCGGTGCGCCGGGCGGCGACGGTCGGCGGGAACATCGCCGGGTCCACCCTGCGGGACCTGCTGCCGGCGGCGCTGGTGCTGGGCGCGTGGGCGGAGGTGCTCACGGCGGACGGGGTGGACGAGGTGGACCTCGCCGAGGTGCAGGCCAAGTCGCCGGTGCTGCTCTCGCTGCGCTGGCGGGAGCCGGTGAAGGGGGCGTACACGAAGGTGGCGGACCCGGCGGGCGGCGAGGTCCCGACCATCGTGGCGGCGGCGGTGGACACGGAGGGTGTGCTGCGGGTCGCGGTGCGGGAGGGGTACGCGGTGAGCAGCGGGGCGGTGGGGGCCGACGGGGGCGGGGTGGAGGAGCTGTTCGCCGGGGCGTTGTCCGGGGTGTCGGAGGCGGGGCGGTCGCTGGTGCGCCGGCAGGTTGCCGGGGTGCGGGGAGATTAGGCCGGGGGTCTCGTCGTCGGGTGCGGGTCGGTGGGGGTGTGGCTCGCGCAGTTCCACCCCCCGGCCTTCGGCCGGGGGTGCCCCCAGGCCCCTGACGGGGCGCTGCCCAGCCGCATCCTGCATAGCCGCAGGCAGCGTCCCGGCTACTCGGCTGCGGGCAGGCGTGCCGCAGGGCGGCACGGGTGGGCGCAGCGGCAGCCGGTCAGCGCCGGTAAGCGTTCCCACCCCCGGCCCGGCCCCTATCCCGCCCGCCCGAACCCGATCGTCGGCACGGCCCTCCGCAGGGGCCACGGCCTCACCTGGTCCTCCTCCGGTACCAGGCCCTCCAGGAACGCGTACCGGCGCAGGGCGGCCGGATCCTGTCCCGCCACGGACTGCACCTTGCGCCACCACGCCCCGATCTCCGACCATCCGGGAGCGGACAGCGAGCCGCCGAACTCCTGGACGGACAGGGCCGCCGTGAGGCCGGCGAAGGCGAGGCGGTCGGCGAGCGGCCAGTCGGCGAGGGTGCCGGTGACGAAGCCGGCGACGAAGACGTCCCCCGCGCCGGTCGGGTCGAGGGCCTCCACGGCGATCGCCGGGACCTCCGCGGACTCGCCGGTACGCCCGTCGACGGCGTAGGCGCCCTCCGACCCGAGGGTGACGACGGCGAGCGGCACGTACTCGGTGAGGGCGTGCGCGGCGGCCCGCGGGCAGTCCGCGCCGGTGTACCGCCGCGCCTCCTCCGCGTTCGGCAGGAACGCCTCGCAGTGTTCGAGGTCGGCCAGCCCGGCCAGGTCCCACGCACCGGTGTCGTCCCAGCCGACGTCGGCGAAGATCCTGGTGCCCTCGGCGGCCGCCCTGGCGATCCAGGGGTTGCGTTTGCCGGGCGTGAGGGAGGCGACGGCGGCGCGTGCGCGGGCCGGGTGGCCGGGCGCGTTCTGCTGGCGGAACAGCAGGTCCGCGGGCGGCTCGTGCCCGTGCGAGACCATGGTCCGCTCCCCCTCGTAGGCCATGGAGACGGTGACCGGCGAGTGCCAGCCGGGCACGGTCCGGGACGGGGAGAGGTCGATGCCCTCGCCCTGGGCGAGCGCGTCCCAGCAGTACTCGCCGTAGTGGTCGTCGCCGAAGGCGGCCGCCAGGGAGGTCCTCAGGCCGAGGCGGGCGAGGGCGGTGGCCATGTTGGCGACGCCGCCGGGGCTGGAGCCCATGCCGCGGGCCCAGGACTCGGTGCCGCGCACCGGCGCGCTGTCGAGGCCGGTGAAGACGATGTCGAGGAAGACGGTGCCGGTGAGATAGACGTCCCAGGGCGGATCGTCGGGCGTGCGCAGGGCGGCCAGCGGGTCGACCTGCGCGGCGCAGTGCGGTGCGGTGGCTCCTCTGTCGTCGTCGAGGTACTCCGGTTCCTCTCCGGCGAACGCGTTGGACGCGGTCACGGTGTGCTCCCTGACGTGGTGCGGATCCGGCCAGTGTGCACCATGTCACGGGAGCGGCGGCCGCCCTCGCCGTACGGACGCCCGATCGGGCGGCGCTACCAGCGGGGCACGGCCGGGGCCGTCCAGCCCGGCTCGGCGGCCCGCATCGCCGCCGCGTCGTCGCGGTCGCGGAGCGTGCCGTCGTCGTCCAGCCAGCGCCGGTGCAGCCGTCGCAGCTGCTCCCGGTCCAGTTCGACGCCCAGTCCGGGGGCGTCGGGGACGGTGATCCGGCCGCCGTGGAAGGTGAGGCGTTCGGTGAGGACGTCCTCGGACTGCCAGGGGTAGTGGGAGTCGCAGGCGTGGTGGAGGTCCGGGACGGTCGCGGCCACGTGGGTCATCGCGGCGAGGCTGATGCCGAGGTGGGTGTTGGAGTGCATGGAGACGCCGACGCCGAAGGTCCGGCAGACGGCGGCCAGTTCCCGGGTGTTGCGCAGGCCGCCCCAGTAGTGGTGGTCGCAGAGGACGACCTGGACCGCGCCCCGCACGAACGCCTCCCTGATCTCGCCGAAGGTCGTCACGCACATGTTGGTCGCGAGCGGCACGTCCGTGCCCGCGGCCACCTCCGCCATCGCCGGGGTGCCGAGCGCGGGGTCCTCCAGGTATTCGAGGACGTCGCCGAGTTCCCTCGCGACCTCCAGCGAGGTCGCCACCGACCAGGCGCCGTTGGGGTCCAGCCGCAGCGGATGCCCGGGGAACGCCTCGGCCAGCGCGCGCACGGCCGCGATCTCCTCCTCGGGCGGGAAGACCCCGCCCTTGAGCTTGAAGGAGGTGAACCCGTACCGCTCGGTGAAGCGGCGGGCCTGGGCCACCACCCCGGCCGGGTCGAGCGCGGCTCCCCAGTCGTCGGGTTCCGCGGGCACCCCCCGCGGGTGGGCGCCCCGCTTGTAGAAGAGGTAGGCGCTGAACTCGACCGCGTCGCGCACCTTCCCGCCGAGCAGTGCGTGCACCGGCAGCCCGAGCGCCTTGCCGAGGGCGTCCAGGCAGGCGACCTCGAACCCGGAGACGACGGACAGCCGCAGCTTCTCGGCGCTCTGCACGCCCCGCAGCCCGCCGACGTCGACCTGGCCGGCCACCCGGGCCGCGTCCACGGCGACCTCGTCGGCGACCGCGGACAGCCCGTTCAGGTCACCGGCCTGCCGCCCGAGCAGCTTCGCCGCGAACGGCCGGGCCAGCTCCAGGTACTTGGTGTCCCCGTAGGTCTCCCCGACGCCGACCACCCCGTCCGCGGTCTCCACCTCCACGATCAGCCGGGGCGTGTACGGCTGGTGCACGCCCTGCGTGTTCAGCAGCGGCGGGTCGGCGACGAGGACCGGCGTGAGGCGGACGTCGGTGACGGTGAGGTTCACCGGGACGCTCCCACGAGGCCGAGGCCGGTGTCGAGCAGCGCCCCGAGATCGGCCAGGTCCGCGGCGGACGGGTCGGTGAGCGGGGCGCGTACGGGGCCCACGGGCAGGCCGCGCAGCCGGGCCGCCGCCTTCACCAGCGACACCGCGTATCCGGGCACCCGGTCGCGCAGTTCGACGAACGGCACGTAGAAGTCGCGCAGCAGCTTGTCGACGGTGCCCTGGTCACCGCTCCCGAGGGCGGCGAAGAAGGCGTCGGCGATCTCCGGGGCGAAGGCGTGCACGGCGGAGGAGTACGCGGGGACGCCGACCGCCGCGTAGGCGCGGGCCTGGATCTCGGCGGTGGCGGCGCCGTTGAAGAAGAGGAAGCCGTCGGGGGCGGCGAGGGTGAGCCGCTGGAGCCGGTCGAGGTCGCTGTGCCCGTCCTTGAGGCCGATCACGCCGGGGAGGCCGGCGATCCGTGCCAACGAGGCGGCGGTGTAGGCGACCTGGCCGCGCTGGTAGACGACGAGCGGGAGCCCGGTCCGGCCCGCGATGGCCTCGACCTGCGCGACCAGCCCGTCCTGCGGGGCGGCGACGAGGTAGTGCGGCAGCACGAGCAGGGCGTCCGCCCCGGCCTCCTCCGCGACACGCGCGAACCGGGCGGCCTGCGCCCACCCGTACCCCACCCCGGCGACCACCGGCACCCGCCCGCCGGCCTCCTCGACCGCCACCGTCACGACCTGCCGGTACTCCTCCTCGTCCAGCGAGAAGAACTCCCCGGTCCCGCAGGCCGGGAAGAGGGCACCGGGCCCGGCGGCCAGCCGACCGGCCACGTACGCCCGGAACCCGTCCACGTCGAGGGACCCGTCGGCGCGGAACGAGGTGAGCGGGAACGACAGCACCCCGCCCGCCATCCCGGCCCGCAGCCTCCGCGCCACCTGTTCCGGCCGTCCGGCCACCGCACCCATCTCCGTCTCCCCATGTAGACGTAATCCACGTATGAAGACCGAGACTAGATATGCGAACGCCCCCCGTCAACGGCGCACCCCTCCCCCGCCCCCCATACGATCTGCACATGTCCGAGACAGCAGGAGTCCGCGAGGTGAAGTCCGCGGCGCGCACCGTGGAGCTGCTGGAGCTCCTCGCCGCCCGCGGCGACCGCCCGGCCCGCCTCCAGGAACTGGCGGACGGCCTCGGCGTCCCGCGCAGCTCGATGTACGCCCTCCTCCAGACGCTGATCACCCGCGGCTGGGTGCGCACCGACACCACCGGCTCCCTCTACGGCATCGGCATCCGCACCCTGCTGACCGGCACCAGCTACCTGGACTCCGACCCGCGCGTCCGTCTCGTGCGCCCCTACCTCGACGAGGCCTCCGAGGCGCTCGGCGAGACGATTCACCTGGCCCGCCTGGACGGACCGGACGTGGCGTACCTGGCGACCCGGGAGTCCCACGAGTACCTGCGCACGATCAGCAGGGTGGGCCGCCGCCTCCCCGCCCACGCGGGTGCGCTCGGCAAGGCACTGCTGGCGGAACGCCCGGACGCCGCCCTTCCCCCGGGCCCCTACCAGGCCCTCACCCCCCACACCCGCACCACCCCGGAGGCGCTCTCCGCCGACCTGACCGAGGTCCGCGCCCGCGGCTACTCGGTCGACCGCGAGGAAGGCGTCCTCGGCATCACCGGCTTCGGCTTCGCCCTGCGCTACGACACCCCGGCACAGGACGCGATCAGCTGCTCGGTACCGGTGGCGCGCCTGACGCCGGAGCACGAGGCGGAGATCGTCACGGTGATGCGGGAAACCCGCACACGCATCGAATCCGCGACCACGGGCGGCACGGTCAGCTGGCGCTGACAGGCCGGGGGGACCGGTTCGTCGCCGGATGCGGGCGCGTGGGGCTGATCGCGCAGTTCCTCCCCCGGCACCCCTCAGGGGGCGCCGCAGCCGGCGCTCCGGTTTGCGAGAAACGGCTGGGCAGCGCCCCGACAGGGGCGCGGGGAACTGCGCGACCAGCCCCACTCACCTGCACCCGCCGCTCCACCGACCCCCCCCTGGCGGCGCTCGGCGCGGCTACCCCATCCCCCGCACCCGAAACCTCACCGTGCCCCACATCACACCCCCCACCCTTCTGCTCCCCCTCCGCACTTGATACAAATTCCCCGCGCGTTCCTGTCCCTCGACGGCCTGCGCCCAACCCCCTTCTCGAGCCGCTCCTTTCGCATGCCCTGGGAACGCCCGTGTCCGCCCCCCGCACCACCCCCTGGCCCCTCGTCGCCCTTTTCACGGCCGGGTACCTCGCCCCCTACCTCCTCCCGACCACCGTCGGCCGGCTCGCTTCGGGGCTCCCCCTCTCCGCCACGCAGGCAGGGGCCGTCGGCAGTGCCCTGCTGCTGAGTTCGGCGACGGCCGGCTTCCTCCTCGCGGCCCGGGTCGACCGCATCGGCCCCCGCCCGCTCGCCCGCCTCGGACTCGTCCTCGCCGTCCTCGGCTACGGCGGCGCCGCCCTGACCACCGCCGTCCCCGCGGTCGTCGCCGGCGCGGTCGTCGGCGGCTTCGGCTCCGGCACGGTCACCGCGGTCGCCGCCACCGGCATCGCCGCGATGGGGGTCCCCCCGCGCGAGGGCGTCCGAGCGCGGGGCATGGACCCGCACCGCGCCACCACCCTCGGCCTGCTCGGCGTCTCCGCCCTCGCCGGCGCCGTCTACCTGACGGTCCCGCAGCTCGGCCCCGGCCACGCGCAGCCCCTCGCCGCGCTGGCGCTCACGGCGCTCGCGGTCTGGCCGTTCACCGCCCGGCTGTCCTCCCGTACCACCCCGGCCCTGCCCCGCGCCGCCGCCGGGCCCCGGCTCCCCCACCTGCGTTCGGGCCTGCTGCTGGCCGCCGCGATGCCGTGCTGGTCGGCCGCGCAGAACTCGCTGTGGGGGGTCAGCGGCCGGATCGGCCTGACGCAGGCGCACCTCGGCGAGGCCACCGTCGGCGCGGTGTTCGCGGTCGCGCTCGGCACCGGCCTGCTCGGCGTCGTCGGCGCGGGCGCCCTCGGCCCGCGGCTCGGCCGGGCGCTGCCGATCGGCCTGGGCACCGTGCTGATCGCGGGCTGTATCGCGCTCAGCGCGTCCGCGACCGACCTGACGACGTTCGCGACCGGCGAGATCGCTTGGAACCTGCTCTACCCGGTCGTCCTGTCGTACGTCATCGGGCTGGCCGCCGCCCTCGACCCGCGGGGCCGCTGGGCGGTGCTGGTCGGGTCGGCGTCGTCGCTGGGGACGGCCGTCGGCCCGATGACCGGCAGCCTGCTGGCGGCGCGGGCCGGTTTCCCGGCGATGGGGACGGTCCTCGCGGTGGGGCTGCTGGCCGTCGCGGTGCCGCTGACGGCGGTGGCGCTGCGGCGCAGGACCACCACCGTCGCGACCGGCCCGGCGCTCACCGACGGAACGCCGGTACGGCTGGACGTCGCGGCCTAGCCGTGGGCCGGGCCGAACTCGAACGCCTCCACCTCCGCCAGGTACCGCGCCCGCAGCTCCTCGTCGTCGTCGAGGAAGGAGGCACGGAAGGAGTTGCGGGCCAGTTCCCGCATCTGCTCCCTGGACAGGCCCAGGGCGTCGCGCACGGCGTGGTAGTTGTCGGCGACGTAACCGCCGAAGTAGGCCGGGTCGTCGGAGTTGACCGTGCACAGCAGCCCGGCGTCGATCATGGCCGGAAGCGGGTGGTCGGCGAGCACGTCGACCGCGCGCAGCCGGACGTTGGACAGCGGGCACAGCGTCAGCGGGATCCGCTCCCGCACCAGACGCTCCACCAGCGCCGGGTCCTCCATGCAGCGCAGCCCGTGGTCGACGCGCTCGACACCGAGCACGTCCAGCGCCTCGGTGATGTACTCCGGCGGCCCCTCCTCACCCGCGTGGGCCACCCGCCGCAGCCCCAGCCCGGCCGCCGCCTCGTACACCTCGCGGAACTTGGCCGGCGGATGCCCGACCTCGGCGGAGTCGAGCCCGATGCCGGTGATCCGGTCGAGGTAGGGCTTGGCCGCCTCCAGGGTGGCCATCGCCGACTCGGCCGACTCGTCGCGCAGGAAGCACATGATGAGGCGGGTGGAGATCCCGTGGCTGTCGACGCTGCGGCCGAGCGCCCGCCACAGGCCCTCGACGACCGTCCCCATGTCCACGCCCCGCGCGAGGTGCGCCTGCGGGTCGAAGAAGATCTCGGCGTGCCGCACGCCCTGCGCGGCGGCCCGTGAGAGGTAGGAGTCGGCGAGGTCGTCGAAGTCCTGCTCGGTGCGCAGGACGGTCATGAGCTCGTAGTAGAGGTTCAGGAAGGACTGCAGGTCCTCGAACTGGTAGGCCTTGCGGAGCGCTTCGGTGTCCGCGTAGGGCAGTTCGAGGCCGTTGCGCGCGGCCAGCAGGAACGCCAGCTCGGGCTCCAGGGTGCCTTCGATGTGGAGGTGCAGTTCTGCTTTGGGGAGGGGCATCCGAGCATCGTACGGCCGTTTCACCTGCGCTTCGGGAGCGGCACTCGGAGCAGGTCGTGGGCGACGGTCAGCTCGCCCTCGTAGCCGGCGGCCCGCGCCTGCCGTTCGAAGCTCTCGGGGTTCTCCGGTTCGGGGTAGCGCTGGCTGAAGTGGGTCAGCACCAGGTGCCGTACGCCCGCGTCGCGTGCGACGGCTGCCGCCTGTCCCGCGGTCAGGTGGCCGTGGTCCGCGGCGAGCCGGGCGTCCTCGTCGAGGAACGTCGACTCGATGACGAGCAGGTCGCAGCCCTCTGCGAGGGCGTGCACGCCCTCGCAGAGGCGGGTGTCCATGACGAACGCGAACCGCTGGCCGCGGCGCACCTCGCTGACCTCGTCGAGCGAGACGTCCCCGAGGACGCCCTCGCGCTGGATCCGTCCGACGTCGGGGCCGGTGATGCCGTGCGCGGCGAGCCGTTCGGGCAGCATGCGGCGGCCGTCGGGCTCGGTGAGCCGGTAGCCGTACGACTCGACGGGGTGCGAGAGCCTGCGGGCCTCCAGCGTGTAGGCGGGGGTGGCCGCGAGGTCGCCGTCCGCGTCGACCGGGGCCTCGGTGATGCCGACGGTCTCGCGGTAGGCGGTGGCGTACCGGAGCCGGTCGAAGAAGCGCTGCCCGGACCCCGGGTAGTGGGCGGTGACGGGGTGCGGGACCTGGTCGAGGTTGATGCGCTGGATGACGCCGGCGAGGCCGAGGCAGTGGTCGCCGTGGAAGTGGGTGACGCAGATCCGGTTCAGGTCGTGGGCGGCGACGCCGGCCCGCAGCATCTGCCGCTGGGTGCCCTCGCCGGGGTCGAAGAGGATGCCCTCGCCGTCCCAGCGCAGCAGGTAGCCGTTGTGGTTGCGGTGCCGGGTGGGGACCTGACTGGCGGTGCCGAGCACCACCAGTTCACGTACGGACATGGCGGGTCATCCGGGCGGCCACTGCAGGCCGCGGCCGCCGAGGACGTGGGCGTGGGCGTGCCAGACGGTCTGGCCGGCGCCGCTGCCGGTGTTGAAGACGATGCGGTAGCTCTCCAGCTTGTCCTCGTCGGCGACGGCCTGCGCCTCACGCAGTATGTCGGCGGCGATCACGGGTTCGCCTGCGGCGAGTTCGGCCGCGTTCCGGTAGTGGACCTTGGGGATCACCAGGACGTGGGTGGGCGCCTGGGGGTTGATGTCCCGGAAGGCGACGGTGGTGTCCGTCTCCCGGACGATCGTCGCGGGGACGTGGCCTGCGACGATCTTGCAGAACAGGCAGTCGTCCCGGGGTTCCCCCGCCATGTTTTCTCCTCGCCAGGTGATCAGCTTCGGGGGCATCGTAGTCGGTTCGGCCGCGGGCCGGTGGGGGCTGCCCGCCGGTTCCCCGCGCCCGTCAGGTCGGCAGCACCGGCGGCGTCTTCGCGGGGCTGGTCTCCAGTGCCTCCAGTGCGAGCCGGACGGCCTCGTCCAGCTGGGGATCCCGGCCGGCTCCCCAGTCCTGCGGGGTCTGGACGACCTCCACGTCCGGGTCGACGCCGTGGTTCTCGACGCCCCAGCCGTAGCCCTCCAGCCAGAACGCGTACTTCGGCTGGGTGACCAGCGTGTCGTCGACCAGGCGGTAGCGGCTGTCGATGCCGATCACGCCGCCCCAGGTGCGGGTGCCGACCACCGGGCCGATGCCCAGCGCCTTGATGGCCGCGTTGACGATGTCGCCGTCCGAGCCGGAGAACTCGTTGGCGACGACCACGACCGGTCCCCGGGGCGCGTCCCTCGGGTAGCTGAACGGCCGCATGCCGCGCGGCAGGTCCCAGCCGACGATCCGCCGGGCCAGCTTCTCCACCACGAGCTGGGAGGTGTGCCCGCCGCGGTTCTCGCGGACGTCGACGACGATGCCCTCGCGGGCCATCTCCACGTTCAGGTCGCGGTGGATCTGCGCCCAGCCGGGCGCCTGCATGTCGGGGACGTGGAGGTAGCCGAGGCGGCCGCCGGACAGTTCGTGGACGTGGGCGCGGCGGTCGGCGACCCACGCGTGGTAGCGCAGCGGCTCCTCGTCGCCGACCGGGACGACGACCGGGTGGCGCAGCTCGCCGCCGCCCGCCGGGGACACGGTCAGCTCGACCGCCTTGCCGGCCGTGCCGACCAGGAGCGGGCCGGGGCCGGTGACCGGGTCGACGGGGCGGCCGGCGACGGCCACGATCGCGTCGCCGGGGCGGACCGCGGCGCCGGGTGCGGCGAGCGGGGAGCGGGCGCCGGGGTCGGAGGTCTCGGCGGGCAGGATCCGGTCGATGCGCCAGCTGCCGTCGGCGTGCCGGGAGATGTCGGCGCCGAGCAGGCCCTGCCGGGCGCCGCCGCCGTGGCCGCCGCGCGGGGTGACGTAGGCGTGCGAGGTGCCGAGCTCGCCCTGGACCTCCCAGAGCAGGTCGACGAGGTCGTCGTGGGTGGCGACCCGGTCGACGAGCGGGCGGTAGCGGTCCAGGACGCCGTTCCAGTCGACGCCGCCGAGGTCGGGACGCCAGAACTGGTCGCGCATGATGCGGCCGGTCTCGTCGAACATCTGCCGCCACTCTGCGGCCGGGTCGACGCTCTGCCGGACCCGGGACAGGTCGACGGTGATGTTGGTGTCGCTGTCGTCGTCGTTGGACGCGCGCCGGTCGCTGGGTACGACCTTGAGCTTGCCGTCGGCCCAGAGCAGGACGCGTTTGCCGTCGCCGCTGACCTCGAAGTGGTCGGCGTCGGAGGCGAGGTACTCGATGCGCCGCTGGGCGAGGTCGTAGCGTTCCAGCTCGGTCTTGGGCGCCGGGTCCTCGGGGTGGGCGCGGGAGGCGCCGAGGACGCCCCGGACCGGGTGGCGCAGCCAGAGGACGCCGTCCTTGGCGGCGCGCAGCGTGGAGTAGCGGCCGGCCTCGACGGGGAAGGGCACGATCCGGTCGGCGAGTCCCTCCAGGTCGATGCGGGTGGCGGGGGTGCCCTCGGCGTCCGGGGTCTCGTCCTTGTCGGGGGTCTCGAAGGGGCGGCCGTGCCGCTGCGGGCCGAACGGCGAGGGGGTGGTGGCCGCCAGGGTGATCAGGTGCGGGCGGTCGCCGACCACGAAGGCCAGGTCGAAGACGTGCTCGTCGTAGACCGGGTCGAAGGAGCGGGTGGAGAGGAACGCGAGGTGCTTGCCGTCGCGGGTGAACGCGGGGTCGTAGTCCCGGAACCGCAGCGGGGTCGCCTCGGTGACGGTGAGGTCGGTGGTGTGCGCGATGCGGAGCTGGCAGAGGCCGCCGGTGCCGGGGTGGGACCAGGCGAGCCAGCCGGAGTCGGGCGAGAAGGCGAGGCCCGAGACGTCGCCGTCCTCGCTGCGGTCGACCTCGCGGACCTCGCCCGTCTCGCGTTCGACGAGGAGCAGCCGGCCGTCGTGGGCGGCGACGGCGACCCGGCCGCCGTCGGGGGCGACGGCGAGGTCGAGGACCCGGCCGAGCTGCCCGGCGGCGATCCGGCGCGGGGTGGCGCCGGGCACGAGCCCGGTGGCGGGGGCGAACTCCAGGGCGTCGTCGCCCTCGGCGTCCGTCACCCACACCACCCATTCCTCGGCGTCCGCGCGGAAGGTGACGGGCAGCCGGGCCCGCACCCCGGGCTGCGCGGCGAGGGCGCGGGCCGGGCCGGAGCGGTGGGTCACCCAGTGCACGCCGCCGCGCACCAGGACGGCGCTGCCGCGTGCGGTGTGGTCGGGCGAGGCGGAGCTGAACCAGCGGGCCGCGTTGACCGGGTAGGGCTGCCGGTCGGTCCGGGACCCGCCGAGCCGGATGTCCAGGCGGCGCGGCTCGGCGCCCTCCAGGTCGTCGAGGAGCCAGAGTTCACCGGCCGAGGCGTACACGACCCGGGTGCCGTCGCTCGCCGCGTGCCGGGCGTAGAAGCCGTCGAGGGGGGTGTGCCGGCGCAGGTCGGAGCCGTCGGCGAGGGAGGAGTACAGGGCCCCGGTGCCCTCGTGGTCGGAGAGGAACGCGATCCGGTCGCCGACCCATTCGGGGTACTCCAGGTTCCCGTCCAGCTCCGCGTGCAGCCGTACGAACTCGCCGGCGCCCTCGCCGCCCTGGGCGTCCCGGTCGATCCACAGCTTGCCCGCCGTACCGCCCCGGTACCGCTTCCACCACGCCGCCTCCCGCCCCATCGGCGCGGACAGCAGCACGGTGTGCGGGCCGAGGGCGACATGGCCGACCGGGCCGTAGGGCAGGACGGTGGACGGGCCGCCGTCGAGCGGGACGGTGTGGGCCCAGCTGCGCCGGAGGCTGGCCTGGCCGTGCGTGGAGACGGCGAGGACCTGTCCGTCGGCGGTCCAGCCGCGTACCTGGGTGCGGGAACTCCCCCAGTACGTCAGGCGGGTGGACGAGCCGCCGTCGACGGGGGCGAGGTGGATCTCGGGGGCGCCGTCGCGGGTGGACGTCCAGGCGACCGTGGTGCCGTCGGGCGAGATGCGGGGCAGCGTCACGGGGACGTTGTCGGCGCTGGCCCGCCAGGCCCGGCCGCCGTCCAGGGGCGCGAGCCACACGTCGTCCTCGGCGGTGAAGGCGACCAGGTCGCCGTGGACATGGGGAAATCGGAGGTAGGACCGCGGTCCTGTCGCTGCACCCTGAGTCACTCGCTCAGCCTATGCACCGCGGTGTGTTCCCGGTGGCCGATTTCGATCACTTTCCCTGCACCGGCCAGCACTTGGGGTCGCCCTGGCACCAGATCGTCTTCGTGACGGTCACGGTGGGGCCGGGCCGCTGCCCGTAGGTGGGCGGCCGGTAGGTGCTGTACGCCGGCCCGGGCGTGGCGTCGCAGTCGCCGAGGCCGTTCACCCGGAACCACTCCTTGCCGCCGACCTTGGCGACGAGGTTCCCGCGCACGCAGGCGCCGCTGACGGCCTTGGTGACCCGGCCGGTGACGGTGATGTCCCGGCCGTCCCTGGTCCGGCCCCGGCAGTCGACGGAGACGACGGTGGTCGCGGTCGCCGACGGCGTCTTCGTGCCCGTCGTGCTCCTCGCCGACGACCCGTAGTTGCCGGTGCAGGTGAGCCAGTCGACGTCGACGTGCTGGCGTTTCAGCTCGGCGGTGGCGGTCCGGTCGGTGGTGTAGGCGACCGTCGCGGTGTTCAGGTCGCTCGGCCGGCAGGCCGCCGCACCACCCACGACGATCACCGCGAGCACCGCCGCTGCCGCCGCCCTGGTCCCGCGCGGCCGGCCCCAAATCAGCCTCAATGCCCCCATGGAGGGCAGCCTGCCACCGTCCTGCCGGTGGCGGTAGGGGGCTTACGGCCACTCACGTGTTCGGAGGGGTCACCCGTGCCGGTGCGCCGCCCCTCAGGTCCGCAGCAGCAGCCACTCCTGGAGTTCCACCAGGTTCCCCTCGGGGTCCTTGAGGTGGGCCACCCGCATGCGCTCGGTCATCGGCTCGGGTCCGTGCACGAGGACCGCGCCCCGTGCGGTGATCTGCTCGCAGTAGCCGTCCAGGTCGTCGACGCGCAGCACCACCAGCGAGCGGTGCCCGGTCGCCGCGTCCCCCAGTTCGCCGAGTATCGCGGCCATCATCGCCCGGTCCTGCAGGGCGATCCCCGCCGATCCGGCGTGCGGGCTGAACTTCTCGTACGGCCCCTCGCTCGCCCCCGACTGCGGCCTCAGGCCGAGCACCTCGGCGTAGAAGCGGTAGCAGGCGGCGAAGTCGGTGACCAGGAGCCGGACTTGGGCGAGTTCCACGGCTGTCCCCCCAAGGGTGTGGTGCGGTCGGTTCAGGACCACCGGCCGGTGCGACCGAGCAGCAGGGCCGCGGCCGCCGTCCCGGCGGTCGACGTGCGCATCACGGTGGGCCCCAGGGTGTACGCCTTCGCGCCCGCCTCCTCGAACAGCGCGATCTCGTCCCGGGCGACGCCGCCTTCGGGCCCGACGACCAGCACGATCTCGCCCCCGGCGGGCAGTTCGGCCGCCGCGAGCGGCTCACTGCCGTGCTCGAAGTCGGAGTGCAGGACGGCGGCGAGGTCGGCCTCGGCCAGCAGGGCCGCGACCTGCTTGGTCGTCGCCGCGTCGGCGACCTCGGGGAACCGCACCCGGCGGGACTGCTTGCCCGCCTCGCGGGCGGTGCCCCGCCACTTCGCCAGCGACCTGAGGCCCCGCTCGCCCTTCCACTGGGTGATGCAGCGGGCGGCCTGCCAGGGCACGATCCGGTCGACGCCGACCTCGGTCATGGTCTCCACGGCGACCTCGCCCCGGTCGCCCTTGGGCAGGGCCTGGACGACGGTGATGCGGGGCGACGGCGCCGGCTCCTCGGAGACCGACGGCATGCGGACGACCAGCCGGTCCTTGCCCTCGGCGGCGACCACGTCGCAGACCGCGTAGCGGCCGGCGCCGTCGGTGAGGACGACCTCCTCGCCGGGCTGCAGCCGCTTCACGGAGACCGCGTGCCGGCCCTCGGGCCCGTCGAGGACGTACTGTGCGGCGCCGTCCGCGGGGAGGTGCTCGACGACGAAGACGGGCGCGGTCATCGCCCGTCCCCCGCTCCCTTGGCCGACAACGCTGTCGACGCGGCGGCGAGTTCCTCCGCGAGGGTCTCCACCAGCTGTCCGGCGGGCAGCTCGCGGGCCATCCGGTGGCCCTGTCCGGCCCACAGGGCCATGCCCTGCGCGTCCCCGGAACGGGCGGCGGCCTTGCGCAGCGGGGAGGTGAGGTGGTGGATCTCCGGGTAGGCGGCGGGCGCGTACGGGCCGTGCTCGCGCATGAACCGGTTGACCAGGCCGCGGGCGGGCCGCCCGGAGAACGCCCGGGTCAGCGCGGTCCGCGTGAAGAGCGGGTCGGTGAGCGCCTGCTTGTGCAGGGCGGCGGCGCCGGACTCCGGGGTGGCGAGGAAGGCGGTCCCCAGCTGCGCGGCGCTCGCACCGGCCGCCAGCACGGCCGCGATCTGGCCGCCGCGCATGATCCCGCCCGCGGCGACGACCGGGATCCGGACGGTCTCGCGCACCTGGGCGACCAGCGACAGCAGCCCGATCCCGGACCCGTCGTTCTCCGGCACGTCCCGGTGGGTGCCCTGGTGGCCGCCGGCCTCCACGCCCTGGGCGATCACCGCGTCGGCCCCGGCCCGCTCGACGGCGAGGGCCTCCTCGACGGTCGTGGCGGTGACCAGCGTGAGCGTCCCGGCCCGCCGCAGGGAGTCCAGCACCTCCGGCGCCGGCACACCGAAGTGGAAGGAGACGGCGGCCACCGGGTTGTCCAGCAGCACGGCCAGCTTGGCCTCGTACCCGTCGTCCCGGCCACTGTCCGGGTCGCCGAGCTCGGTCTCGTACCAGGCGGCCTCACCGGCCAGCTGGTGCGCGTAGACCTCCACGGCCCCGGAAGGGGGCGCCGCGTTGGCCGCTCCGGTGGAGCCGGTACCCGCACCGGGGTGGTCGGTCTGGGGCATGAACACGTTCACACCGAAGGGACGGCCGGTCAGCCCCCGCAGCTGCTTGATCTCCTGGTACATCCCGTCGGCGGTCTTGTACCCGGCGGCGAGGAACCCCAGCCCGCCCGCATCGGACACGGCGGCGGCGAGCTGCGGGACGGAGACCCCTCCTGCCATGGGGGCCTGCACGATCGGAAGAGGGAAGAGATCGGTCAGTGCGGAGGACATGACGGCATGTTGTCACGTCCTCCGAACAAGACCGAATCGGGCCGCCCCTTTGGCACATGCCGGAAACCGCACGTCCCGGCGGGGCGAGCCGGACGGGCCGCGGCGCGTTTCAGCAGGCCGAGCCGGGTGGTGGAGGGACACGGGTCCCGGCGGTCCAGGGGGCGGAGCCGGACGCAGCCCCCTGGCGGGGTCGAAGGGCCGGAGCCCCTTCACGGCACCCCGTCACCGCCCGTTGAACGCGTCCTTGAGCCGGCTGAACAGCCCTTGCTGACCGGGCTGGAACTGCCCCTGCGGCCGCTCCTCCCCACGCAGCTTCGCCAGCTCCCGCAGCAGCCGCTCCTGCTCGGGGTCGAGCTTGGTCGGGGTCGTGACCTCGACGTGCACGATCAGGTCGCCGCGGCCGCCGCCGCGCAGGTGCGTGACACCGCGCGTGTGCAGCGGGATCGACTGCCCGGACTGGGTGCCCGGCCGGATGTCGACCTCCTCCAGGCCGTCCAGCGTCTCCAACGGCACCTTCGTGCCGAGCGACGCCGCCGTCATCGGGATCGTCACCGTGCAGTGCAGGTCGTCCCCACGCCGCTGGAACGTGGAGTGCGGCAGCTCGTGGATCTCGACGTACAGGTCACCGGCCGGACCGCCGCCCGGCCCGACCTCGCCCTCACCGGCGAGCTGGATCCGCGTGCCGTTGTCGACACCGGCCGGGATCTTCACGGTCAGCGTCCGCCGCGACCGCACCCGGCCGTCGCCGGCGCACTCGGGGCACGGCGTCGGCACGACCGTGCCGAAGCCCTGGCACTGCGGGCACGGCCGCGAGGTCATGACCTGGCCGAGGAAGGACCGCGTCACCTGCGAGACCTCACCGCGGCCCCGGCACATGTCACACGTCTGGGCGGAGGTGCCCGGCGCCGCGCCCTCACCGTTGCAGGTGTTGCAGACGATCGCCGTGTCGACCTGGATGTCCTTGGTCGTACCGAAGGCCGCCTCGTCGAGCTCGACCTCGATCCGGATCATCGCGTCCTGGCCGCGCCGGGTACGCGAGCGCGGCCCGCGCTGGGACGCCGTACCGAAGAACGCGTCCATGATGTCCGAGAAGTTCCCGAACCCACCGGCTCCGAAGCCGCCCGCGCCCGCGCCGCCGCTCTGCGAGAGCGGATCCCCGCCGAGGTCGTAGACCTGCTTCTTCTGCGGGTCGGAGAGCACCTCGTAGGCGGCGTTGATCTCCTTGAACCGCTCCTGGGTCTTCGGGTCCGGGTTGACGTCCGGGTGCAGCTCGCGCGCGAGCCGACGGAAGGCCTTCTTGATCTCTTCCTGCGACGCGTCGCGGCGCACGCCGAGAACGGCGTAGTAGTCCGTGGCCACTTACGACTCCGCCAGGATCTGTCCGACGTACCGTGCCACCGCTCGTACCGCTCCCATCGTTCCCGGGTAATCCATGCGGGTCGGTCCGACCACGCCGAGTTTGGCGAGTGCCTCGCCGCCCGAACCGTAACCGACCGACACCACGGACGTGGAGTTGAGTCCCTCGTAGGCGTTCTCGTGACCGATGCGTACGGTCATGCCCGAATCCCCCGCCTCGCCCATGAGCTTGAGGAGCACGACATGCTCCTCAAGCGCCTCCAGGACGGGCCGGATCATGAGGGGAAAGTCATGTCCGAAGCGGGTGAGATTGGCGGTGCCGCCGATCATCAGCCGCTCCTCGTTCTCCTCGACGAGCGTCTCCAGCAGGGTGGAGAGCACCGCCGAGACCGTGCCGCGGTCCTCGGCCTCGAAGGCTTCCGGCAGGTCCTCCACCAGCCGGGGCACGTCCGAGAACCGGCGTCCCGCGACCCGGCTGTTCAGCCGCGCCCGCAGGTCCGCCAGAGACGTTTCCCCGAAGGGCGCCGGGCAGTCGACCATCCGCTGCTCGACCCGTCCGGTGTCGGTGATCAGCACCAGCATCAGCCGGGCCGGCGCGAGGGCGAGCAGCTCCACGTGCCGCACGGTCGACCGGGTCAGCGACGGGTACTGCACGACCGCCACCTGCCGGGTCAGCTGGGCCAGCAGCCGCACGGTCCGCGCCACCACGTCGTCGAGGTCGACGGCGCCGTCGAGGAAGTTCTGGATGGCCCGCCGCTCGGGCGCGCTCATCGGCTTGACGCCGGCCAGCTTGTCGACGAACAGCCGGTACCCCTTGTCGGTGGGGATCCGCCCCGCGCTGGTGTGCGGCTGGGCGATGAACCCCTCGTCCTCCAGGGCGGCCATGTCGTTGCGCACGGTCGCCGGGGAGACCCCGAGGTTGTGCCGTTCGGTCAGTGCCTTCGACCCGACCGGTTCCTCGGTGCCGACATAGTCCTGGACGATGGCGCGCAGCACCTGAAGCCTGCGTTCACTCAGCATCCGGCGCCACACCTCCAGAAAGTCGTCCCCGCGGCCTTTCGGTCCCTTCGGGCCTTTCGTCTGGCACTCTGCGAACGCGAGTGCCAGCATCCCCGGCCCAGTGTACGGCCGTGGGGCACCGACTGGGCAAGGCCGGTCAGGACCCATGGCGTTCTACGGCTAGCGTCGCGGCATGACGGTGACTTGGGAAGAGCTGGGCTGGGAGCGGGTGGCCGAAGGCGTCGGCCGATGCCGGCTGCCGGGCTGGGACTGCACGGCGGGTCTGGTCCTGGGCGCGGGCACGGCCCTGATGGTGGACGCCGGGTCGAGCCTGGCGGAGGGCGCACGGTTGCGTACGGAGGCGCAGGCGCTGGCCGACCGCCGTGTGACCCATCTCGCGCTCACCCATCCGCACTTCGACCACGTCCTCGGCGCGGCCGCCTTCGCGGGCGCGGCCCTGTACGCGGCGGCGGGCACCGAGACCGTCCTCGGACACGGCCGCGAGGAGCTCCGCCTGGACGCGATCCGCAACGGCCTGCCGGCCGCGGAGGCCGAGGAGGCGGCCGACGCCCTTCCCCTGCCGCGCCGGCTGGTCTGCGGCGAGTGGACCCTCGACCTGGGCGACGGCCGCCAGGCCCTGCTGGCGAACGTGGGCCCCGGGCACACCGCCCACGACCTCGCCGTCCTGGTCCCCGGCGACCCGGAGGTGGTGTTCTGCGGCGACCTGGTCGAGGAGTCCGGCGATCCGCAGGCCGGTCCCGACGCGGTCCCGTCGCGGTGGCCCGACGCCCTGGACCGCCTCCTCGCCCTGGGCGGCGACCGCGCCCGGTACGTGCCCGGTCACGGAGCGGTGGTGGACGCCGCGTTCGTGCGCGCCCAGCGCGACGCCCTGGCGGCCCGTTTCGGCGTGTCGTAGGCGCGCCGGTCCGGCTTCTCCTATCGTCATCCGAATGCGCCAGTACTCCGCCGACCTGACACCGCCGTGGAAGAAGCCGAAGCCGGTGCCCGAGGTGGCCGCCGAACCCGGTCTGGTGGTCGAGGAGCCGGGTACGGGTTTCTGCGGCGCGGTGATCCGCTGCGAGGCGGGCACGGTCACCCTGGAGGACCGCTTCGGCAAGCACCGCGTCTTCCCGCTGGAGCCGCGCGGCTTCCTCCTGGAGGGCCGGGTCGTCACCCTCGTACGCCCCACGTCCGGGGGACCCGCACGTCCCTCCCGCACCGCCTCCGGCTCCGTCGCCGTCCCCGGCGCACGCGCGCGTGTCGCCCGGGCCGGCCGCATCTACGTGGAGGGCCGCCACGACGCGGAGCTGGTCGAGAAGGTCTGGGGCGACGACCTGCGCATCGAGGGCGTGGTCGTGGAGTACCTGGAGGGCGTCGACGACCTCCCCGCCATCGTCGCCGAGTTCGCCCCCGGCCCGGACGCCCGTCTCGGCGTCCTCGTCGACCACCTGCTCCCCGGCACCAAGGAGTGGCGCATCGCCCGGTCGGTCACCAGCGACCACGCCCTGGTCGTCGGCCACCCCTACATCGACATCTGGGAGGCGGTGAAACCGTCGTCCCTGGGCATCGACGCCTGGCCCCGCGTCCCGCACGGCCAGGACTGGAAGACGGGCGTCTGCCGCGCCCTGGGCTGGCCCACCGACAACACGGGCGCCGTCTGGCAGGCGATCCTCGCGCGCGTGGGCTCCTACAAGGACCTGGAGCCGGAGCTGCTGGGGCGGGTGGAGGAACTGATCGACTTCGTCACGGGTGGCGCTGGGGCCTGACCTTCCCGTAGCCCGCTCTCCCGGGCGGTCAGTCCACCAGGTCCCTGACCACCGCGTCCGCCAGCAACCGCCCCCGCAACGTCAGCACGGCCCGCCCCCCGTCGTACGGACCGGCCTCCAGCAGCCCCTCGTCCAGCGCCCGCCGTGAGGCCGCCAGCCCCTCCTCCTTCAGCAGCGCCAGCGGCACCCCCTCCCGCAGCCGCAGCTCCAGCAGGATCCGCTCCACCCGCCGGTCCTCGTCCGAGAGGACCTCCCGCCCGGCCCCCGGCGACCGCCCCGACGCCAGCGCCGCCGCGTACGCGCCCGGGTGCTTGACGTTCCACCAACGCACCCCGCCCACGTGCGAGTGCGCCCCCGGCCCCGCGCCCCACCAGTCGGCGCCCCGCCAGTACAGCTCGTTGTGCAGGCAGCGGCCCGCCTCCGAGGTGGCCCAGTTGGACACCTCGTACCAGTCGAAGCCCGCCCCCGCCAGCACCGAGTCGGCGATCAGGTACCGGTCGGCGTGCACGTCGTCGTCGGTCGGCGGGACCTCGCCCCGCCGGATCCGGCGGGCCAGCTGGGTGCCCTCCTCGACGATCAGCGCGTACGCCGACACGTGGTCGGGCCCGGCGCCGATCGCCGCGTCCAGGGAGGCCCGCCAGTCGTCGTCGGACTCGCCCGGGGTGCCGTAGATCAGGTCGAGGTTGACGTGCTCGAAGCCGGCCGCGCGGGCCTCCGCGACGCACGCCTCGGGCCGCCCGGGGGTGTGGGTGCGGTCCAGGACCCGCAGCACGTGCTGCCGTGCGCTCTGCATGCCGAACGAGATCCGGTTGAAGCCGCCCTCGCGCAGGGCCGCCAGGTAGGCCGGGTCGACGGACTCCGGGTTCGCCTCGGTCGTGACCTCCGCGTCCGCGGCCAGCCCGAACTCGTCACGGATCGCGCCCAGCATCCGTACGAGATCGGCGGCGGCCAGCAGCGTCGGCGTACCGCCCCCGACGAACACGGTCCGCACCTCGCGCGGATCGTCGCCGAGCACCTTCCTGGCCAGCCTGACTTCGTCGGTCAAGGTGTCCGCGTAGTTGTCGCGGGAGGCCAGCACACCGCCGGTGCCGCGCAGCTCGGTCGCCGTGTAGGTGTTGAAGTCGCAGTACCCGCAGCGGGTCGCGCAGTAGGGGACGTGCAGGTAGAACCCGAGGGGGCGGGCGGCGGCACCGGCGAGCGCGGCCGCGGGGAGCGCGCCGTCGTCGGGGACGGGCTCGCCGTCGGGGAGTGCGGAAGGCATGTCCCCCATTGTCCCGTACCGACGTCGCGTACGGATTTCCCGTACTGATTTCCCGTACGGATTTCCCGTACTGCGTACCTGTACGGCGTTCCTGTGCAGCGTTCGTGTACGGCGTTCGTGTACGGCGTTCCTGTGCAGCGTTCGTGTACGGCTTTCCGGTACGGCGTACCTGTGCAGCGTTCGTGTACGGCTCTCCTGTACGGCGTACCTGTGCAGCGTTCGTGTACGGCTCTCCGGTACGGCGTACCTGCAGGGCTTTCCGGTACGGCCTCGGTCACTCCGCCTGGAGGACCAGCAGCGCCAGGTCGTCCTCCGGCTGTCCGCCGCCGAACTCGTGGACGAGCCGTCTGATGCGTTCGGCGATCAGGTCGGCGTTCAGCCCCGCGCAGCCGGCCAGCGCCCGCGCGAGCCCGTCGCCGTCGTCGAACTGGCGGCTGCCGGAACGCCGCTCGGTGACCCCGTCGGTCACGCACAGCAGGCTGTCGCCGGGCGCCAGCTCGATGGTCTCGCTGGTGTACGTCTCGTCCTCGACGACCCCGAGCAGGGTCTGCGGGCGGGCGGCGGTGCTGACCTCGCCGTCGGGGCCGAGGAGCAGCGGCAGCGGGTGCCCGGCGGAGGCGAGGGTGCAGCGGACGCCGCCGCCGTCCAGGGGGGTGAGTTCGCCGTAGAGGAGGGAGAGGAAACGGGTCTGCGGCCCGTCGCCGGGCGGCAGGGCGTGGCCGCCGGCGGCGACCAGGGCGCGGGCGGCCGCGTCGGCCGCCTCGGTGGCGTCGTCGAGGAGGAGCTGGTTGAGGCGGTCGAGGACGTCGGCGACCCGGTAGCCCTCGCGGGCCAGGAGCCGCAGCCAGGGCCGGGCGAGACCGATGACGACGGCCGCCTCGGGGCCCTTGCCCTGGACGTCGCCGACGGCGAAGCACCACCGGCCGTCGCCGGCCGGGAAGAGGTCGTAGAAGTCGCCGCTGGGGCCGCCCTTGTCGCACGGTTCGTAGACCAGCGCGCTGCGCACGCCCGGGATCTCGGCGACCGCGCCGGGCAGCAGCCCGCGCTGCAGGACGGCGCTGATGGTGGCCTGACGGGCGTACTGGCGGGCCGCGCCGATGGCGAGGGCGACCCGGCGGCCGAAGTCCTCCACGAGGCCGGTGATCTCGTCGGGGATGCCGTCCGGGCCGGACCGGCCGATGACGAGCGTGCCGAGCGGGCGGCCGCCCGCGATCAGCCGGTAGGCGAGCGCCGAGCCGTGGGTGCCCTGCGGGCCGAGCGCCGCGCCGGGCCAGGGATACGGCTCGGGCCCGGACCGTAAGCCGCTCCGCGCGCACGGCGGGTCCTTCTCCAGGGCGTGGCGCAGTTCCTCGATGCGGTTCTCGCTGCCGTGCCAGACCCGGGCCAGCCGCGGGCCGCCCGCCCCGCCGTTGTCGCCCCAGCCGCCGCCGCGCACGGTCGCCTCGTCCTCCAGCCAGACCGCGCACCAGTCCGCGAGCCGGGGCACGATCAGCTGGCCGGTGAGCGCCGCCACCAGGTTCTCGTCGAGCTGCCCGGCGAGCAGGTCGGAGGCCTCGGCGAGGAAGGACAGCGCGCCCCGGTTGAGCCAGTCCCGGTCCCGCTCGGGGCGGTGCGAGCAGTCCACACGCTCTCCGCGCTCCGCGGCGCCCACGCGCGCGTGCGTGAGCGTGGGCGTGGGAGCGAGGGCGGGGGCGGGGGCGAGCTGGGACTGAGGCCCGGACAGGGGCTGGGTCTGGGGCTGGGGCTGGGGCTGGGGCGCGGGCGGCTCGGGGGCGAGGATCTCGGCGACCTTCAGCTGCCGCTCGTCGGGGAGCGTGCCGCCGCGGCCGGTCAGCCGCGCCCACACCGACTTGGCGCCGGTGCGGTACGTCACCCCCCAGGACTCGGCGAGCGAGGCGACCAGGCGCAGCCCGCGCCCGAACTCCGGCGTCTCGTACGGCGTCTCGCCCGGATGGTCGCGGGGCGCGCGGGAGGGATGGTGGTCGGTGACCTCGACCACGAACGCCGTCTCCTCCCGCTCCTCCAGCCACCAGTCGACCTCGACGTCCGTGCCGGCGTGCACGACGGCGTTGGTGACGAGTTCGCTGACGACGACCATGGCGTCCTCGCCGACCCGCTGCTGCTCCGGGCGGAGCAGACCGCACTGCGTCCACTCGTCGAAGGAAGCGCGCACCAGGGCACGGGCGGAACCGGGTGCGAAAGAGCTTCCGGGCAGGGACGCGCGCCCCTGCGCGCGCGGGGCAGCGGTGTCGTGCGCGGGCGCCGCGTCGTGCGCAGGCGCCTCACGGACCCGGGAGACGGTCTCCCGTTGCGTGGGTATGGCCCCCATGTCCAGCTCCCCGAGCAGTTCGGACGAATACATCCCGATCGATGCGGACAGAGTGACAGACTGACTGCGCCCATAAGCACCGAGTTACCGAAGTGGGCCGCCATGAGTGAGAACAGTGCTACGCGCGTGCTCGAAGACGGACAGAAACCGGAACAACTCCGAGCATCCGCGCTGCGCCCTCTGCTCGCCGCGATGACCGCCGCCCGCGACGGCGACTTCACGAAAGTCCCCGAGACCGGGACCTACGGGGCCGACGGGGCTGCCGGGGCTGCCGGGGCTGCCGGGGCTGCCGGGGGGAGCGACGGGGCCGCCGGGGAGGGGATCGTCGCCGAACTCACCGCGGTCTTCAACCAGATCATGGACCGCGGCATTCACTTCAACACCGACCTGCGGCGCGTGAAACGGGAACTGGTGCGCCACGGCCGGCTGGACGAACGGCTGTCGGCGAGCCCCGGCCAGGGCGCCTGGACGTCCCGCGTCAACGACGTCAACCAGGTCCTCGACGCCCTGGTCGCGCCGGCGGCGAACGCCACGCGCGTGCTCGACGCGGTGGCCGGCGGCGACCTGACCCAGCGGGTCGATCTGCACGACGGCAGCCGGCAGCTCCGCGGCGATCTGCGCCGACTCGCCCGCGCGGTGAACACGATGGTGGACCAGCTGTCCCTGTTCACCGGCGAGGTGACCCGGGTCGCGCGCGAGGTCGGCACCGAGGGACGGCTCGGCGGCCGGGCCAAGGTGCAGGGCCTGTCGGGCAGCTGGCGGGATGTCACCGAAGCGGTCAACACCATGGCCTCCCGGCTGACCGCGCAGGTCCGTGACATCGCCCTGGTGACGACGGCGGTGGCACGCGGCGACCTGACCCGCACGGTGACCGTCGAGGCGACCGGTGAGCTGCTGGAGCTGAAGCTCACCGTCAACACCATGGTCGACCAGCTCTCCGCCTTCGCCGACGAGGTCACCCGCGTCGCCCGCGAGGTCGGCACCGAGGGACGGCTCGGCGGCCGCGCCCAGGTACGGGGTGTGTCGGGCGTCTGGAAGGACCTCACCGACAACGTCAACTTCATGGCGTCGAACCTGACGTCCCAGGTCCGCAACATCGCCCAGGTGACCACGGCCGTCGCCAACGGCGACCTCTCGCAGAAAATCATGGTCGACGCGCAGGGTGAAATCCTTGAACTGAAGTCGACGATCAACACGATGGTCGACCAGCTCTCCGCCTTCGCCGACGAAGTCACCCGCGTCGCCCGCGAAGTCGGCACCGAAGGAAACCTCGGCGGCCGGGCCCACGTCAGAGGCGTGTCCGGCGTCTGGAAGGACCTCACCGACAACGTCAACTTCATGGCCGACAACCTGACGTCCCAGGTCCGCAACATCGCCCTCGTCTCCACGGCCGTCGCCCAGGGCGATCTCGGCAAGAAGATCACCGTGGAGGCGAAAGGAGAGATCCTGGAACTGAAATCGACGATCAACACGATGGTCGACCAGCTCTCCGCCTTCGCCGACGAAGTCACCCGCGTCGCCCGCGAGGTCGGCACCGAAGGAAACCTCGGCGGTCAGGCGCAGGTCAGAGGCGTCTCGGGAGTCTGGAAAGAACTCACCGACAACGTCAACTTCATGGCCCTGAACCTGACGTCCCAGGTCCGCAACATCGCCCAGGTGACCACGGCCGTCGCCAACGGCGACCTCTCCAAGAAAATCACCGTCGACGCACGCGGCGAGATCCTCGAACTCAAGGACACCGTCAACACGATGGTGGAACAACTGCGGGCCTTCGCCGACGAGGTGACCCGCGTCGCCCGCGAGGTCGGCACCGACGGCCGGCTGGGCGGCCGCGCCCAGGTGCTCGGCGTCTCCGGCGTCTGGCGCGACCTGACCGACAACGTCAACTACATGGCCGACAACCTCACCTCGCAGGTCCGCAACATCGCCCAGGTCGCGACGGCCGTCGCCCAGGGCGACCTGTCCCGGAAGATCGACGTGGACGCGCGCGGCGAGATCCTCGAACTGAAGACCACCATCAACACCATGGTCGACACCCTGTCCTCGTTCTCCTCCGAGGTGACCCGGGTGGCCCGCGAGGTGGGCTCCGACGGCCGGCTGGGCGGCCAGGCCCGCGTGGAGGGCGTGTACGGCACCTGGAAGCGCCTGACGACCAACGTGAACGAACTCGCGCTCAACCTCACCACCCAGGTCCGCGCGATCGCCGAGGTCGCCTCCGCCGTGGCCCAGGGCGACATGTCCCGCTCGATCACCGTCGAGACCCGCGGCGAGGTCGCCGAACTCAGGGACAACATCAACCTGATGGTGGCCAACCTGCGCGAGACGACCCGCGCGAAGGACTGGCTGGAGTCCAACCTGGCCCGCCTCGCCGCCCTCATGCAGGGCCACCGCGACCTGATGGAGGTCGCGGACCTCATCCTGCGCGAACTGACCCCGCTGGTGAACGCCCAGTACGGCGCGTTCTTCCTGGCCGACCCCGACGAGGACGGCGCCGCCGTACGCACCGCCGTACCGCCCAAGGGCCTTGCGTTCATCGCCGGCTACGGCTCCGCGCAGGGCGCGACGGTCGAGACCGGCGGCCTCCCCGTGCACGGCCTGGTCCGCCAGGCCGCCCGCGAGAAGAAACGGATCCTCGTCGAGGAGACCCCACCGGACTACATCAAGATCAACAGCGGTCTCGGCGAAGCAGCGCCCACCACGATCGTCATCATCCCGATCCTCTTCGAGGACAAACTCCTCGGCATCATCGAACTGGCCTCCTTCTCCCGCTTCTCCGACGTCCACCTCGCGTTCTTCGACCAGTTCGTCAACACCATCGGCGTGGCGATCAACACGATCATCGCCAACTCCCGCACCGAGTCCCTGCTCGGCGAGTCCCAACGGCTGGCGATGCAACTCCAGGAACGGTCGGACGAACTTCAGAAACAACAGGCGGAACTCCAGCGCTCCAATGCGGAACTGGAGGAGAAAGCCGCCCTCCTGGCGATCTCTTCCCAGTACAAGTCGGAGTTCCTGGCGAACATGTCCCACGAACTGCGCACCCCGCTGAACTCCCTGCTGATCCTGGCCCGGCTGCTGTCCGACAACCCGGACGGCCGCCTCTCCGACCAGGAGGTCCAGTTCGCGACGACGATCCACCGCTCCGGCTCGGACCTGCTCCAGCTCATCAACGACATCCTGGACCTGTCGAAGATCGAGGCCGGCCGGATGGACGTCCGCCCCAAGCGCCTCCCCCTGATCAAACTCCTCGACTACGTCCACGCGACGTTCCGCCCGCTGACCCTGGACCGGGGCCTGGCCTTCGAGGTGACCGTCGGCGACGACGTGCCGCGCGAGATGTACTCCGACGAACAACGCCTCCAGCAGATCCTGCGCAACCTGCTCTCCAACGCGATCAAGTTCACCGCCAAGGGCCGCGTGGAACTGCGGGTGCGCCGGGTGAAGGACCCCGGGCGCCATTACGTCCACGACAGCGACGAAGTGATCGCCTTCGAGGTGTCGGACACCGGCATCGGCATCGCCGCCGAGAAACTCCCGGTCATCTTCGAGGCGTTCCAGCAGGCTGACGGCACCACGAACCGCAAGTACGGCGGCACCGGCCTCGGCCTCTCCATCAGCCGGGAGATCGCCGGCCTGCTGGGTGGCCGGATCGTCGCCGAGAGCGAACCGGGCACCGGCTCGACGTTCACCCTCTACGTCCCGGTCGTCAGCCCCGGCCACACCGCACCCGCGCCGGCCCCGCAGAACCACGCCGTGCCCGCCCTCGGCCCCGCACCGGCCGCCGCTCCCGACCCCGACGACTCCTGGCCGGCCCCGACCAGACTGGCGGCATGGCAGACGGGCCGCGCGGGCCGCGTACTGCCCGGCCGCCGCGTCCTGATCATCGACGACGACATCCGCAACGTCTTCGCCCTCACCCACGTCCTCGGCCGCGTCGGCATGCCGGTGCTGTACGCGGAGAACGGCCGGGAGGGCATCGAGACCCTGGAACGCAACGCCGACGTCGAACTCATCCTGATGGACATCATGATGCCGGAGATGGACGGCCACGAGACCATCGCGGCCATCCGCCGCGCCCCCCGCTGGACCGGCCTGCCGATCGTCGCCCTCACCGCGAAGGCGATGCCGGGCGACCGGGAGAAGTCCATCGCCCGTGGCGCCAACGACTACGTACCCAAACCGGTGGACGTCGACCGGCTGCTCACCGTCGTATGCGCACTCCTGGACCCCGACAGCACACAGGACGGCGAGAGCGCCCACGACGAACGGACGGAGCCATGACCGCTGACGACCGTGCCGGCATCCTCCTGGTCGACGACATGGAGGACAACCTGATCGCCCTGGAGGCCGTCCTCGGGTCGCTGAACGAGCCGATCGTACGGGCCCGCTCAGGCGAGGAGGCGATGAAGGCCCTGCTCCGTCGCCGCTTCGCCGTCGTCCTCCTCGACATCCGCATGCCCGGCATGGACGGCTTCGAGACCGCCGCGAACATCAAACGCCTCGACCAGACGAAAGACGTCCCGATCATCTTCCTGACCGGAGCGGACGAGGACGCGGGGTACACGTTCCGCGGCTACGCCACCGGCGCTGCGGACTACCTGACGAAGCCGTTCGATCCGTGGGTGCTGCGGGCGAAGGTCAACGTGTTCCTGGAACTGCACCGGAAGAACCAGCAACTGCAGGTGCTGCTGGCACGGGAACAGGCGGATTTCAGCGAGCTGAGCAAGCGGCTGGCGGGACTGGAGGACCGGCTGTGCGAGGAACCCGTCGACATAGCAACGCTGAGAGAAGAAACCAGGGAACTGCGGCGCCTGCTCGGCCAAAGCAGGCTGCTGTGACGGGAAGGGGCGCGGGGAGCTGCGCGAACAGCCCCCACACGCCCGCGCCCTACGGCGAGGCCCTCGGCCCTCAGGCCTCCCGGGTCCCCGCGTACATCTCGTCGATGAGGTGCTTGTACTCCCGCTCCACGACCGGCCTCTTCAGCTTCAGGCTCGGCGTGATCTCCCCGTGCTCCACGTCGAGGTCCCGGGGCAGCAGCCGGAACTTCTTGATGGTCTGCCACCGCTGCAGCCCCTCGTTGAGCTGCTTGACGTACCCGTCGACCATCTCGACGGTCGCCGGCGCGGCCACCACCTCGGCGTAGGACCTGCCGTCCAGGCCGTTCTCCCTGGCCCACTCCAGGATCGCGACCTCGTCGAGGGCGATCAGAGCGGTGCAGAAGTTCCGGTCGGCGCCGTGCACGAGGATGTTGGAGACGTAGGGGCAGACCGCCTTGAACTGTCCCTCCACCTCGGCGGGGGCGATGTACTTGCCGCCGGACGTCTTGATGAGGTCCTTCTTGCGGTCGGTGATCCGCAGATAGCCGTCGGGGGACAGCTCGCCGATGTCCCCGGTGTGGAACCAGCCGTCGGCCTCCAGCACCTCCGCCGTCTTCTCGGGCAGCCCGTGGTAGCCCTGCATGATGCCGGGGCCGCGCAGCAGGATCTCGCCGTCGTCGGCGATCCGCACCTCGCAGCCGGGCAGCGGCTTGCCGACCGTACCGGTGCGGTAGGCCTCGCCTGGGTTCACGAAGGACGCGGCGGAGGACTCGGTGAGGCCGTAGCCCTCCAGGATGTGCACGCCGGCGCCGGCGAAGAAGTAGCCGATCTCGGGTGCCAGCGCCGCCGACCCGGAGACGCAGGCGCGCAGCCGGCCGCCGAAGGCCTCCCGCAGCTTGGAGTAGACGAGGCCGTCGGCGACCTTGTGCTTGGCGGCGAGCCCGAAGGGCGCGGTCGCGGCGCCGGTACGGCGGAAGTTGTCCTGGGTGACCTTGGCGTACTCGCGGGCGACGTCGGCCGCCCACTGGAAGATCTTGTACTTGGCGGCGCCGCCGGCGCGGGCCTTCGCGGCGACGCCGTTGTAGACCTTCTCGAAGATGCGGGGCACGGCGGCCATGTACGTCGGCTGCACGACCGGCAGATTCTCGATGATCTTGTCGACGCGACCGTCGACGGCGGTGACGTGGCCGACCTCGATCTGCCCGGAGGTGAGCACCTTCCCGAAGACGTGGGCGAGCGGCAGCCACAGGTACTGCACGTCCTCGGCGCTGATCAGCCCGGTCGCGGCGATCGCCTTCGCCATGTACGACCAGTTGTCCTGCGGCAGCCGTACGCCCTTGGGGCGGCCGGTGGTGCCGGAGGTGTAGATGAGGGTGGCGAGCTGGTCCTTGGTGATCGCGCCGACCCGCTCCTTGATCAGCTCGGGGTGCTTCTCCAGGTACCTGGCGCCGCGCTGCTCCAGTTCGGCGAGGGTGATCACCCAGTCGCCGGTCTCGGCGCCGGCCGGGTCGATCACGACGACCTGGGTGAGCTCGGGCAGCTCGGGGCGCTTCTCGAGGACCTTGGCGACCTGCGCCGCGTCTTCCGCGATCAGTACCCGGCTCTCGGAGTCGGAGAGGATGAACGCCGACTCCTCGGCGTTGGTCTGCGGGTAGACCGTCGTGGTCGCGGCACCGGCGCACAGGATGCCGAGGTCGGCGAGGATCCACTCGACGCGGGTGGAGGAGGCGAGGGCGACTCGCTGCTCGGGCTCGATGCCGAGTTCGATGAGGCCGGCCGCGATCGCGTAGACCCGCTCGGCCGCCTGCGCCCAGCTGAGCGACTTCCATTCGTCCGGGCCCTGCCCGGAGGCCGCGGGCACCGGGTAACGGTAGGCCTCGGCGTCCGGTGTGGCCGCCACGCGATCCAGGAAGAGGGCCGCCACGGACGGCGGTCGGTTCTCGATCAGTGTCTGTGTGTCGGTCACGACATCCTCCGGGGCCCGCGACGGTGCGGCTGGCTCAGTGCGGCTGGGGTTTACTCACGGTGGGGTTCGCGCTGGTTGTTTAACTCGCGAGTAACTATCGAGCAGGGATCAGAGTAAGCCGCGACCGGCCCGCGCGTAAGGGGCATCGGCCTGTCTGTTTCGCCGCACGGTCCACACAGAGCGACGCTACGCACGCGTAGGGGTCCGCCGCACTTTCGTACGACGAACCCCCGTTGCACCCGATTTGCGGCCGCGACCGATTGTTACCCGCGGTTACTTCTTGCTCTTGGCCGATCCCGCGCTGTCATCGCTGGAGAGCACCGCGATGAAGGCCTCCTGCGGAACCTCCACGGAACCCACCATCTTCATCCGCTTCTTGCCTTCCTTCTGCTTCTCCAGCAGCTTGCGCTTGCGGGAGATGTCGCCGCCGTAGCACTTGGCGAGGACGTCCTTGCGGATGGCGCGGATGGTCTCGCGGGCGATGACCCGGGAGCCGATCGCGGCCTGGATGGGCACCTCGAAGGCCTGCCGCGGAATCAGCTCGCGCAGCTTGGCGACGAGCCGCACACCGTACGCGTACGCCGCGTCCTTGTGGGTGATCGCCGAGAACGCGTCGACCTTGTCGCCGTGCAGCAGGATGTCGACCTTGACCAGGCTGGAGGTCTGCTCACCGGTGGGCTCGTAGTCGAGCGAGGCGTAACCGCGGGTCTTCGACTTCAGCTGGTCGAAGAAGTCGAAGACGATCTCCGCGAGGGGCAGCGTGTACCGGATCTCGACGCGGTCCTCGGACAGGTAGTCCATCCCGAGCAGGGTGCCGCGCCGGGTCTGGCACAGCTCCATGATCGAACCGATGAACTCGGTCGGCGCGAGGATCGTGGCCCGTACGACGGGCTCGTACACCTCGTTGATCTTCCCCTCGGGGAATTCGCTCGGGTTGGTGACCGTGAACTCCGTCCGGTCCTCCATGACGACGCGGTAGACCACGTTCGGCGCGGTGGCGATCAGGTCGAGCCCGAACTCGCGCTCCAGCCGCTCCCGGATCACGTCCAGGTGCAGCAGGCCGAGGAAACCGACGCGGAAACCGAAGCCGAGGGCGGCGGAGGTCTCCGGCTCGTAGACGAGCGCGGCGTCGTTCAGCTGGAGCTTGTCGAGGGCCTCGCGCAGCTCCGGGTAGTCGGAGCCGTCCAGCGGATACAGACCGGAGAAGACCATCGGCTTCGGGTCCTTGTAGCCGCCGAGCGCCTCGGTGGCGCCCTTGGCCTGGCTGGTGACGGTGTCACCGACCTTGGACTGGCGGACGTCCTTCACACCCGTGATCAGATATCCGACCTCGCCGACGCCGAGTCCGTCGGCGGGCAGCATCTCCGGCGAGTTGGTGCCGATCTCCAGCAGTTCGTGGGTGGCGCCCGTCGACATCATCTTGATCCGCTCACGCTTGTTGAGCTGGCCGTCGATGACACGGACGTACGTCACGACACCGCGGTAGGAGTCGTAGACCGAGTCGAAGATCATGGCGCGGGCGGGCGCGTCGGCGACACCGACCGGCGCCGGGATCTCCTGGACGACCTTGTTCAGCAGCGCGTCGACGCCGAGACCGGTCTTCGCGGAGACCTTCAGCACGTCGGACGGGTCGCAGCCGACCAGGTTCGCCAGTTCCTCGGCGAACTTCTCCGGCTGTGCGGCCGGCAGGTCGATCTTGTTGAGCACGGGGATGATCGTGAGGTCGTTCTCCATCGCCAGGTAGAGGTTGGCGAGGGTCTGCGCCTCGATGCCCTGGGCGGCGTCGACGAGGAGGACGGTCCCCTCGCAGGCCGCCAGCGACCGCGAGACCTCGTAGGTGAAGTCGACGTGCCCCGGGGTGTCGATCATGTTGAGGATGTGCGTGCTGCCCTGGTCCGGGCCCTCGGTCGGGGCCCAGGGCAGACGCACCGCCTGGGACTTGATCGTGATGCCGCGCTCGCGCTCGATGTCCATCCGGTCGAGGTACTGAGCACGCATCTGCCGCTGCTCGACCACGCCGGTCAGCTGGAGCATCCGGTCGGCGAGCGTGGACTTGCCGTGGTCGATGTGCGCGATGATGCAGAAATTGCGGATCAGAGCCGGGTCGGTACGGCTCGGCTCGGGCACATTGTTAGGGGTCGCGGGCACGCAGGGTCCTGTCTCTTGAGGCGCCTTATGCCTCGGGTCGGATCGATACGTAGTCTCCATGGTCCCATGACGAGGGACCGGGGACCGGTTTGGGCCATTCTCCTGCCCGCTGGTAGTGTGGGCGGCTGTGTCTCATGCCCTCTCAGCGCGAGGCACACCTTCAAGAAATCATCGGTGCGGGACCTTCGCGGCCCCGTACCAGAACCTGAAAAGGCTCATTCGTGGCGAACATCAAGTCCCAGATCAAGCGGATCAAGACCAACGAGAAGGCCCGGCTGCGCAACAAGGCCGTCAAGTCCTCCCTGAAGACCGCGGTCCGCAAGGCCCGTGAGGCCGCTGCCGCGGGTGACGTCGAGAAGGCCACCGAGCTGCAGCGCGCTGCCGCGCGTGCGCTCGACAAGGCCGTCTCGAAGGGCGTCATCCACAAGAACCAGGCCGCCAACAAGAAGTCGGCGCTTGCTTCCAAGGTTGCTTCCCTCAAGGGCTGAAAACTTGATTTGACGCCGGAAGGACCCGGGCGGGCCCTCTCTCATCCGCCCCCGGCCGGCACCCGAGGATCGACGCGCGGCCTGCGTTCGCCACGCGGGCGTCGATCGACAGCTTGAACCAAGGGCCCCGGTGCCTCGCCCTTCCCCAGGGCGGACGCCGGGGCCTTCGGCATGCCCGGGCGCCTCCGCGCGCCCTGCGCCCTGCTATCCCCTGCCGCGCGACCGCGCCGCCCGCGCGATCGTCACCACGGCCTTCTCCAGGGCGTACTCGGGGTCGTCCCCGCCGCCCTTCACGCCCGCGTCGGCCTCGGCGACGGCCCGCAGCGCCACGGCGACCCCGTCCGGTGTCCACCCGCGCATCTGCTGCCGTACCCGGTCGATCTTCCACGGCGGCATCCCGAGCTCCCGTGCGAGATCCGCGGGCCGCTGCCCGCCCCGCGCGCCCGCGAGCTTCCCGATCGCCCGGACGCCCTGCGCGAGCGCGCTCGTGATCATCACCGGGGCGACACCGGTCGCCAGCGACCAGCGCAGCGCCTCCAGCGCCTCCGCGGTGCGCCCCTCCACGGCGCGGTCGGCCACCGTGAAGCTCGACGCCTCGGCCCGCCCGGTGTAGTACCGGCCGACAACGGCCTCGTCGATGGTGCCCTCGACGTCCGCGGCGAGCTGGGTGACGGCCGACGCGAGCTCCCGCAGATCGCTGCCGATGGCGTCCACGAGCGCCTGGCAGGCCTCGGGCGTGGCGGACCTCCCCAGCACCCGGAACTCGCTGCGCACGAACGCGAGCCGGTCCGCCGGCTTGGTCATCTTCGGGCAGGCGACCTCCCGGGCTCCCGCCTTGCGCGCCGCGTCGAGCAGCGCCTTGCCCTTGACCCCGCCGGCGTGCAGCAGCACGAGCGTGATCTCCTCGGCCGGCGACCCGAGGTACGCCTTCACGTCCTTGACCGTGTCGGCGGACAGGTCCTGCGCGTTGCGCACGACCACGACCTTGCGCTCGGAGAACAGGGACGGGCTGGTCAGCTCGGCCAGCGTGCCGGGCTGCAACTGGTCGGGGTTCAGGTCCCGTACGTCCGTGTCGGCGTCGGCCGCCCGGGCAGCGGCCACCACCTGCTGCACGGCGCGGTCGAGCAGCAGCTCCTCCTGCCCCACGGCCAGGGTCACCGGGGCGAGCAGATCGTCATCAGCAGTCTTCTTGGCCATCGCGCCAAGCATCCCACGGCCCACTGACAACAGGGCCGGTCACGTCCCGGCCGCCCCGGGACGGCCGCGCTCCTACGGCTCCTCCCGCCACCCCTCCCACTCCCCGGCGAACTCGTCCAGCTCCGCCGGGTCCAGCCGCCCCTGCTCGTCCCTCAGCAGGACCAGCCACTGTGCGTCCTCGGCGTCGTCCTCGCCGGCCAGCGCGTCCCGCACCAGCCGCGGCTCCTCGTCGACCCCGAACCGCTCCCCGAGGGCCTCGGAGGCCTCCTGGGCCGCGTCCCGGTCGGGCAGCACCAGCACATGTCTCACATCGCTCACGGCCCCATTCTCGGGCACCGCCGGCCACCGGTACGAGCCGTGGCGAAAGGGAGCGGAACGCGGGGGCCGGTTCAGCCCTTCGGGACGATCTGCACGTCCAGGTCGACGCGGATGCTCGGCCCGACCACCGCGATCCCACGCGCCAGCATGGTCTGCCAGCTCACGGTGAAGTCGTCGCGGTGGAGCTCGGTGGTGGCCCGGCAGGCCGCGCGCACCTCCCCCTCCATGCCGTTGCCGAGCCCGAGGTACTCCGTGTCGAGAGTGACCGTGCGGGTAACGCCGTGCAGGGACAGCGCCCCGGTGACGCCCCACCTGGTGCCGCCCCGGTGCACGAAGCGGTCGCCGTAGAACTCCAGCGTCGGAAAACGCTGCACGTCCAGGAAGTCCGGCGACCGCAGGTGGTCGTCGCGCATCCGGACGCCCGTGTCGATGGTCGCGGCGTCGATGACGACGTGCATGGCGGAACGTTCCATCGGTTCGCCGATCCGCACCGCGCCCGCGAACGAGTTGAACCGCCCGTGGATCCGGGCCAGTCCGATGTGCCGGGCGGTGAAACCGATCGAGGAATGCGTCGGCTCGATCTCCCAGTCCCCCGGCGCCGGCAGCTCCGGCGGCTGGGCGACCTGGAGGATGACGTCACCGAGCGAGGCGAGGCAGTTCTCGCCGACCTGTGCGGTGGCCCGGTACGGCGCGAACCCCTCGGCGGACACCGCCAGCCGGTACTCCCCGGCCGGCACGGCCGTCACGAACGACCCATAGGGATCCACGCCCCCGCTGACCACCGTGCGTCCCATGGTGTCGCTGATCGCGAACTCGGCGTTCGTCACCGGGTCGTTGACCGGGTCGAGCACCCGGCAGCTCAGCACCCCGGCGTCGGGCGGGGTCTGCACCGCGGCGAGGGGACTCGCCTGTCGCACCCGGTTCGTTCGGTTTCCCATCAAGCGGCCGAACATCCTCGCCACCCCTGTACGCCTCGCCGTCATCCGTTACGAAGGAACATTCGATCACCGATGCGGCTTTCGGGGCAACTCGGGCCCACATCACGGGAATCAGGCGCATGCGCCGGAACTACGCACGACTAACACGCTACACGCCGGTAGAAACACGTTCTCCCACGAAGCCCGAATTAGCCGTTCCCGTCGATTTTCCCTGGATTTCGCACAGTCGGCACACAGTCCAGCACGATCCCGAACCGCTCCCGGTACACCACGAGCACCTCCTCTTCGTGCTCCAACTCCCGCACCTCACGCGTCCCGTCGGCCGCCGTCCACTTCAGCGTCCGGTCGCTGAGCGTGATCCGCCCGCCGTCCCCGGTGAGCCGGGAGCAGACGAGCGACCGGGTGAAGTGCGACGACGGCGAGGTGCTGTGCCACCACGCCCCGGCCGTGAAGTCCCCGAGCACCCGCGGCCGGACCTCCAGCCGGTACTGCGGCTCCCCGTCGCGCAGCACGTCCAGGTCCCCGCCCACCACGCGGTCCCCGCCCCCGCCCACCGCACCCGCCTCGTCCGGCCCGGCCTCCCCGATCCGGAACGTCCCGCCAGGATCGGCCTGCTCGCCCCGCTCCGCGAACGCCAACGGGTAGTGGCTGTGCGTCCCGAACCCCACGTCGGCCAGCCACTCACCGCCGTCCACCGTCCGCACCCGCAGCGCGAGATGGTCGTACGGGATCCCGAGCCGCCCGTCCGCCCCGTACACCCGCCCCGCCAGCGGTGTCACCCCGAAACCGAGCGCGGTCAACAACACCGCGAAGGCACCGTTGAGTTCGTAGCAGAACCCGCCCCGCCCCGCGCCCACCACCTTCTCCACCAGGCGCTCCTCGGCCAGCACGATCTCCTCGCCGAGATGGACCGACAGGTTCTCGAAGGGCACCGTCCGCAGGTGCCGAAGGTGCAGCTCGCGCAGGGCGTCCACAGTGGGCCGGGCCGGGCGAACGGCTCCGAGCCGGCCGAGGTAGGCGTCGATCTGCGCCGGGTTCACCGAGTTCATGCCCTCAGTCTCGCGCCACGCGCAGCTCCCCCGCCTCCCCGCCCCCGCCGCCGGTCACGGCGAGCGCCCCGTCCCGGTCGGTCCGCAGCACCACCGCCCCCACGGCCCGCAACTCGGCCACCGTGCCCGGTGCCGGATGACCGTACGGGTTGTCCGCCCCGCAGGAGATGAGCGCGACCCGCGGCGCCGCCAGCCGCAGCAGCTGCGGGTCCTGGTACGCGGACCCGTGGTGGGCGACCTTCAGCACATCCACCCGCGCCATCTCGGCCGCCGCAGGCGATCTCAGCAGCTCCTGCTGGGCCGGGGGTTCGAGATCCCCGAGCAGCAGCATCCGCAGCCCGGCCGAACGGACCAGCAGGGCGACACTGGCATCGTTCGGCCCGTCCGGCTCGGCCGCCGGGTCCGGGGGCGGCCACAGCACCCGCCAGTCCAGCGGCCCGGTCCTGCGCCGCTCCCCGGCGACCGCCCGCGTGAGCGGGACCCGGTGCTCGGCGGCCTGCCTTCTGACGAACTCGGCCTGGTCCGCGGGTTCCTCGAATCCTGTCGTCTCGATCTGCGCCACCGCACGGCCGCGCAAGACCCCGGGCAGGCCCGCGACATGGTCCGCGTGGAAGTGGGTGAGGACCAGGAGCGGGATCCGGGTGATGCCGAGTTCGCGCAGGCAGTGGTCGACCAGTGCCGGATCGGGTCCGGCGTCCACGACCACTCCCGTGCCCGCACCCGCCGCGAGCACGGTCGCGTCCCCCTGGCCGACGTCGCACATCGCGAGCCGCCAGCCGGGCGGCGGCCAGCCCGTGACCACCCGGGCCAGCGGCGCCGGACGCACCACCAGCAGCACGAGCAGTACCCCCAGCACCCCGCACCACCACGGATGCCGCAGCAACCGCCGCCCGAGCGCCACGACGGCCACCGTCACCCCGGCCAGCAGCAGCGCCCCCGTCCAGTTCCCGGGCCAGTCCACGCCCGCACCCGGCAGCCCGGCACCGGTCCTGGCGATGCCCGCGATCCACCCGGCCGGCCAACCCGCGCACCACGCCAGCACCTTGGCCGCCGGCATCGCCACCGGAGCCGCCGCGAGCGCCCCGAACCCCAGGACCGTGGCCGGCGCGACCGCGATCTCCGCCAGCAGGTTGCAGGGCACTGCCACCAGACTCACCCGCGCCGACAGCACCGCGACCACCGGCCCGCACACCGCCTGCGCGGCCGCGGCCGCCGCCAGCCCCTCGGCCAGCCGCTCCGGCACCCCGCGCCGCCGCAGCGCCTCGCTCCATCCGGGCGCCAGCAGCAGCAGCGAACCCGTCGCCAGCACCGACAGCAGGAAGCCGTAACTGCGCGCAAGCCACGGGTCGTAGAGCACCAGCAGCAGAACCGCCGTGGCCAGTGCCGGGACCAGGGACCTGCGGCGGCCGGTAGCCAGGGCGAGCAGGGCGACCGCTCCGCAGGTCGCGGCCCGCAGCACGCTGGGGTCCGGCCGGCACACGACGACGAAGGCGAGGGTGAGCGCCGACGCGAACAGCGCGGTCGCCCGCAACGACAGCCCCAGGCGCGGAGCCAGACCCCGGCGCTCGGTCTGCTGGGCCAGTCCCGGCGGTCCGATGAGCAGGGCGAGCAGGATGGTGAGGTTGCTGCCCGACACCGCGAGGGTGTGCGCGAGATCGGTCGCCTCGAACGCCTCGTCCAGCTCCGGGGTGATCCGTGAGGTGTCCCCGACGACCAGCCCGGGCAGCAGCGCCCGCGCGTCCTCGGGCAGGCCGTCGGTCGCCGCACGCAACCCGGCCCGCAACCGTCCGGCCAGCCGCTGCCGCCCGCTCGGCTCCCCCACCACCGCCGGCGCGGGACGCTCCCGCACCCGCAGCAGCGCCGCGACCCGGTCGCCGCCGGCCGTGGCCGGCGCCAGCCGCCCGCTCACCCTCAGCCGGGTCGAGGGCAGCAGCCCGAGCCATCGCGCGCGGCCGCCGCCACCGGGCGCCGGTACCCCCGTGTCCACGGCCATCAGCACCGGCGAACGCGTCGCCACCACGGTCCCGTCGCCCTGCTCCACCTGACGCACCTCGCCGCGCACCAGTACGGCGGCCGGCGTGGCGTGGTCCCCCCGCACGCGTGGCCTGGCCGCCCAGGGGTCGCCCGTGAGCTCAACCTCGACGGTCACCGTGGCGTACGCGCGGGCCAGAGCGGGAACCGGTCCGCGGTGTACGTCCGCCCCGTGCAGCCCCGCGGAGGCGGCCGCCCCGGCGACGCAGAGGAGCAGCGCGCCGACCGAGGCCCGCCGCCAGCCCGTCGGCCGGGCGGACGTGGCGTCGGCGGTTCCCGTCACAGATCGGGTGCGGGCCCTGCCGAGCCCCAGCAGGATCACCGCGACGGCCAGACAGACGACGGCGACCGCAGCCGTCCACCCGGGCGGCGCGTCCAGTGCCAAGGCCGCGGTGCCCCACACGGCCAGCGCCGGCGGCACCAGCCGCAGGTCGGCGCGCGCGTCCTGCCGGGCGGACGCGGTCCCGGTCCGCCGCCCCGGGCCGGCGGGCACCGACCGGCCCACAGCCGTGGGTGCGGGCGCCGCTTCGCCGGTTGCCCGGCTCATGGCCGTACCAGGTCCCGAAGGTCGGAGTAGCGGCGGTCGCCGATACCCCTGACCTGGCGGAGTTCGTCGACCGAACGAAAACCGGCGTGCTGGGTGCGGAAGTCGAGGATGTGCTGGGCCAGTACCGGGCCGACGCCGGGCAGGGCGTCGAGTTGGTCGAGCGTCGCGGTGTTCAGGGAGAGCGGGGCGGCCGGGCCCGTTCCCGTCGCCGGACCGCCCGCGGCCGAAGCCGGTGCGGCCGGCGGGGCGGGGCCCCCGACGACGATCTGTTCACCGTCCGTCAGGAAGCGGGCGCGGTTGAGTCCGTCGGTGTCCGTACCGGGCCGTACCCCGCCCGCCGCCCGAAGCGCGTCGGTCACGCGGGAGCCGGCCGGCAGCGTGTGGACCCCCGGATCCCGGACCTTCCCGGTGACATCCACCACGATCTCCGCACCGGCCGCGCTGGTTCCGGTGGGCGCGCCGGGCACGCCGGGGGCCGCGGCGGTACCAGATCCGGTGGTGGTGGTCCCGGTGGCTGGGGCCTGCTCCTCGGCCTTCTCGTACGGCGCCTGCGCGCGCACCACCTCGGGCGCGCTGACGGACTCGGTGCGGCTCGTCCAGAAGTGCTGCACCGCCAGTGCCGCGGCCACGACGAGGACCGCCCCGAGGGCGACCGCACCCCGGCGTTCCAGCCCGCAGCGTGTCTGGAGCCACACCGGCATCCGCTCTCGTACCGCGAGCCCGACCCGGGACCGCAGCCCGGACAGCTGCGGCTCGCGGCGCGCGGTGGCCTCGCCGGCCAGCGCGCGGGCCGACGACATCACGGCCGCTGCCGTGGACAGCGCAGCCGCGGCGGTACGTACTCCCGCGGTGGCAGTGCGCACCGCGGTCGTCGCCGCGGTCAGTCCGGTCGCCGCGCCGGTGCCGGTCACCGTCTCCGCGGTGGGCGGTCCCTGCCCCGGCCCGGGCCTGGCGACGGCCCGTTCACCGAAGAGGAGTTCCGCCCTGCGGCGCAGTTCGTCCGCCGGTGCGGGGCGGTGGCGGGCGCGGGTGCGGACCGGGGACCGCCGGTTCCGGGTGCGGCCGTCGGAGGTGGGGCCCCGGCCCGGGCCACTGGTCGCATGTGAGTCGCGAGAACGTGATCGAAGTGCCATGCGACGAGGATCGGGCTTCCCGCCGATCCGCGATGATCTTGCTCAGTTTCCGTGGACGGCGCCCGCGTTGTGGAAAACTCCGCCACTCGTACGAGTGATCGCGCCGAGGCGCGCGCCCCAAGACCCACGGCTCATCGCAGCGAGACGACCGCCCCGAGCAGCCCGGGGCCGGTGTGCGCCCCGATGACCGCGCCGACCTCGCTCACGTGCAGGTCGGCGAGCCCTGACACCCGCGCCCGCAGCCGGTCGGCGAGGGCCGAGGCCCGGTCGGGGGCGGCGAGATGGTGCACGGCGATGTCCACCTCGGCGGCGCCCGCCCGCTCGGCGGTGAGCTCCTCGAGGCGGGCGATGGCCCGGGACGCCGTCCGCACCTTCTCCAGGAGCTCGATCCGTCCGCCGTCCAGCTGGAGCAGGGGCTTCACGGCGAGCGCGGAACCGAACAGGGCCTGGGCCGCGCCGATGCGGCCGCCGCGGCGCAGATAGTCGAGGGTGTCGACGTAGAAGTACGCGGAGGTGCCGGCGGCCCGCTTCTCCGCCGCCGTGACGGCCTCGTCGACGGTGCCGCCCGCCTCGGCGGCCTCCGCCGCCGCCAGCGCGCAGAAGCCGAGGGCCATCGCGACCATCCCGGTGTCCACCACACGCACCGGAACCGGGGCCTCCCGGGCAGCGACGACAGCCGCGTCGTAGGTGCCCGACAGTTCGGCGGAGAGGTGGAGCGAGACGATTCCGGTGGCCCCGGTCCCGGCGACCCTTCGGTAGGTTTCGGCGAACACCTCGGGGCTGGGCCGGGAGGTGGTGACGGGGCGCCGCTTCTGCAGAGCCTGGGCCAGGGAACGCGTCGAGATCTCGGTGCCCTCTTCGAGTGCCCGGTCGCCGAGGACCACGGTCAGCGGCACCACGGTGATGCCGTGGCGCTCCACCGTCCGCGGCGGCAGGTAGGCCGTTGAATCGGTGACGATCGCGACATGGCGGGACATGAGCTGGAGGTTACCTGGCGTAGCCCGGGTGCGGCAGCCCGCCCCCGGCCGCCCGGACCGTGACCGGCCGGATCAAGTGGTGCTCTCCGGCCGGGGCTTCTTCTGCCAGGGGTACGCCCGGGGCCGGCCGGGCGGGGTGATCGCGGGCTGCACCGGCTCCCCGGCCGCGGCCGGCCGGGGTTGCTCGGGCCAGGTCTGGCGGTCACCTGGACCGACGGCGGCCTCGGGCCACGGCGGGGTCTGCCCGACCGGGTCCGGCCGGGTCCAGTGCCGCAGGGCGTCCGCCTCGACACCGATCTGGGTGCTCAGAGTGTCCAGGTCGTCGTCGGCGAAGCGGTGGGCCCGGTCGCGGGCCGCCCAGCGCAGCGCGTCCGCGGACCCGGTGATCTGCTCGGCGCGGCGGCGCAGCTCGGGCAGGCGGGTGGCGAGCGTGGCCCGGTCCGGTTCGGTCTCCAGGCGCCTGAGTTCACCGTCCAGTTCGTGCCCGTGGGCGCTGAGCCGCTGGAAGAGGCCGAGGGACTCCTTGAGCGACTCGTCCTCGGCGGCGCCCGCGTGCAACGCGTCCTGGGTGGCCCGCATCGAGGTGCGCAGGGCGAGCCGGAGCTGGGCGATCTCGCCCGCCGGACCGATCTGGACCATGGACTTGGCGCGCAGCGTGTGCTCCTCGACCGTGCGCCGGGCCTGGGTGATCGTGCGGTCCACGCCGCGCTTGGCCGCGCCGACCGCCTTGAACGTGACGTACGCCCCACCGGCGACGAAGAGCAGGAAGAGCACGGCGAACACGGCGATCACTGTTTCCACGGTGCTCCTCCTCGCTGCCCACCACCCGGCCTTTCCCGGGCACGGCGTGGGTGGCCGTGCCCCTCAACGGTAAACGCAAAGGGCAGGCCCGGAGTTCCGCAAGAACCCCGAACCTGCCCGTAGGGGACCACCCGGAGATGGCCGCGAATGTCACACCGTGACGATGTTCACCAGCTTCGGCGCGCGGACGATCACCTTGCGGATCCCTGCGCCGCCCAGCGCCTTCACGACCAGCTCGTCGGCCAGCGCCGCCTTCTCCAGCTCCTCGTCGGAGATGGCGGGCGACACCTCCAGGCGGGCCTTGACCTTGCCCTTGATCTGCACGACGCAGGTCACGGTCTCGTCGACGACGTACTCAGGGTCCGCGACCGGGAAGTCCCGGTGCACGACCGAGTCGCTGTGGCCCAGCTTGCGCCACAGCTCCTCGGCGATGTGCGGGGCCAGCGGGGCGATCATCAGCACCAGCGGCTCGGCGACCGGACGCGGCACCGCGCCGCCCGCCTTCGTCAGGTGGTTGTTCAGCTCGGTGACCTTGGCGATGGCCGTGTTGAAACGCAGCCCCTCCAGGTCCTGGCGGACACCGTCGATCACCTTGTGCAGGACGCGCAGCGTCTCCTCGTCCGCCTCGACGTCGGTCACGGTGACCTCGCCGGTGGCCTCGTCGACGATGTTGCGCCACAGCCGCTGCAGCAGCCGGAACTGGCCGACCACCGCGCGCGTGTCCCACGGCCGGGACACGTCCAGCGGACCCATCGCCATCTCGTACAGGCGCAGGGTGTCGGCGCCGTACTCGGCGCAGATCTCGTCCGGAGTCACCGCGTTCTTCAGGGACTTGCCCATCTTGCCCAGCAGGCGGGTGACCTTCTCGCCCTGGTAGTAGTACTCGCCGCCCAGTTCCTCGACCTCGGCGGCGGGCACCGGGAAGCCGCGGCCGTCGCGGTAGACGTAGGCCTGGATCATGCCCTGGTTGAACAGCTTGTGGAACGGCTCGGCGGACGAGACATGCCCCAGGTCGTACAGGACCTTCGACCAGAACCGGGCGTACAGCAGGTGCAGCACGGCGTGCTCGGCGCCGCCGACGTACAGGTCGACACCGCCGTGCGGCATGCCCGCGCGCGGGCCCATCCAGTACTGCTCGATCTGCGGGTCGACCAGCTGCTCGCTGTTGTGCGGGTCCAGGTAGCGCAGCTCGTACCAGCAGGAACCGGCCCAGTTGGGCATGGTGTTGGTCTCGCGGCGGTACTTCTTCGGCCCGTCGCCCAGGTCCAGCGTGACGTTGGCCCAGTCCTCGTTGCGCGACAGCGGCGTCTCGGGCCGGGTGTCGGCGTCCTCCGGGTCGAAGGTGCGCGGCGAGTAGTCCTCGACCTCGGGCAGTTCCAGCGGCAGCATCGACTCGGGCAGCGCGTGGGCGACGCCGTCCTCGTCGTAGACGATCGGGAAGGGCTCGCCCCAGTAGCGCTGGCGGCTGAACAGCCAGTCGCGCAGGCGGAAGTTGACCGTGCCCTCGCCGATGCCCTTGCGGGCCAGCCACTCGGTGATGCGGGCCTTGGCCTCGGCGACCGGCAGGCCGTCCAGCCTGATGTCGTCGTTGGAGGAGTTGACGATCTTCGCGTCGTAGGAGCCGAAGGCGTCCTCCCACGTCGATGTGTCGGTGCCGCGGCCGTCGGTCGGCTCGACGATGCAGACGATCGGCAGCTCGAAGGCGCGCGCGAACTCGAAGTCGCGCTGGTCGCCCGCCGGCACGGCCATGATCGCGCCGGTGCCGTAGCCCATCAGGACGTAGTCGGCGATGAACACCGGGATCTTGTCGCCGTTGACCGGGTTGGTCGCGTAGGCGCCGGTGAAGACACCCGTCTTGTCCTTGGCCTCGGCCTGCCGCTCCACGTCGGACTTGGCGCCGGCCTGCGCGCGGTACGCGGCGACGGCCTCCGCGGGCGTGGCGTGGCCGCCGGTCCACACGTCGTGGGTGGCCTCGGGCCAGGCGTCCGGGACGAACCGGTCGACCAGCGGGTGCTCGGGGGCCAGCACCATGTAGGTCGCGCCGAACAGGGTGTCCGGGCGGGTGGTGAAGACGGTGATCTTCTCGCCGTCGATCGGGAAGTCGACGCGGGCGCCTTCGCTGCGGCCGATCCAGTTGCGCTGCTGCAGCTTGATGGCCTCGGGCCAGTCCAGCTCGTTCAGGTCGTCCAGCAGCCGGTCGGCGTAAGCGGTGATGCGCATGTTCCACTGGCGCAGCTTGGCCTTGTAGACGGGGAAGTTGCCGCGCTCGGAGCGGCCGTCGGCGGTGACCTCCTCGTTGGCCAGCACGGTACCCAGGCCGGGGCACCAGTTGACCGGCGCGTCGGAGGCGTAGGCCAGGCGGAACTCGCCCAGGACGTCGCCGCGCTCGGTCGCGGTCAGCTCGTGCCACGCGCGCGTGTGGCCCGGTACGGCGCGTTCACCGGACTCGAACTGGGCGATCAGCTCGGAGATCGGGCGGGCCTTGTCCGCCTCGTCGTCGTACCAGGAGTTGAAGATCTGCAGGAAGATCCACTGGGTCCACCTGTAGTAGTCCGGGTCGATCGTGGCGAACGACCGGCGCTTGTCGTGGCCCAGACCCAGCCGGCGCAGCTGGGACTTCATGTTGTTGATGGCGGCCTCGGTGGTCACCCGGGGGTGCTCGCCGGTCTGCACGGCGTGCTGCTCGGCGGGCAGGCCGAAGGCGTCGAAGCCCAGGGTGTGCAGGACGTTGTGGCCGTTCATCCGCTGGAAGCGGGCGAAGACGTCGGTGGCGATGTAGCCCAGGGGGTGCCCGACATGCAGGCCCGCACCGGACGGGTACGGGAACATGTCCATGATGAACTTCTTGGGCCGGGCGACCACCTCGGGGTCGCCGGCCAGGTCGCCCGTGGGGTTCGGTGCCGCGTAGGTGCCGTCGGCGTCCCAGAAGTCCTGCCAGCGTGCCTCGATCTCGGCCGCCAGAGCGGCCGTGTAGCGGTGCGGCGCGGCCTCCGCCGACGTGGCGGCGGCAGCGGGGTTCGTCTCGCTCATGATCCTCAAAGCTCCATCGGTCGTCTCTGCCTGCGGCTGCGAACGTTCTAGAAACGAAAAATCCCCTCGCACAGGAGGGGACGCCGCGCCGATGCCGACCAGCCGTTCTTGCGGCGGTCGGGACTGATCAGCGCGGCCCGCTAAGCAGAAGGCGTACGGCACGCATGGCGTCAGAGTACCGCAGCGCTTGAGCAAGCCGCGACGCGCTTACGTATCAGTGGTTGACACGTGCGTCTGAGGCGACCATCGGGACGAGAGTTGAACCAGGTTCAAAAATTACTTCGCGTAACGCCCGCTAAGGGACACCGCAAGGGCTGCATCGCTCTTTGATAACAACGCAATAACTCAAACCTCGTACTGATCGGTATGGCGCCACTTAGGCTGCGGCACCGGGACCGCTTTCCCGAACTGCTCGGAGTTGCCCCCATGAACCCTCGTCGTAGTAACAGCTCGCTTCCCAAGCCAGGCCGCTCGGCCTGGGGGGTGGCGTCCGCTGTCGTCCTGTTGCTGATACCCGTGGTTGTGCTGACCGGAGGCAGCCAGTTCCAATCGTTCCTGAACTTCGGTGCAGGCGTGCTCTCGCTCGTCTCGCTGAGCTGTTCGGTGATCTGGGGTCTGATCGCACAGGACCGCATCTTCCTCAACACCCGCCAGCGGATCGTCGGCCAGGCGGTGCACCGGACGACCGCGGTCGCCTCGATCGCGTTCCTGCTGGTGCACATCGTCACGAAGATCGCACTGGATCACACCGTGGTGATCGCCGCGATCATTCCGTTCTCGCTCGGCATCACCGGAAGCGCCGGCCTGATCGGGCTCGGTTCACTGGCCGGACTGCTGATGATCTTCGTGGGTGTCACCGGCGCCCTGCGCAGCAACTTCGCCGCCCCGGCCGTCGTCGCGGCCCGCTGGCGGGCCATGCACATGCTCGCCTACCCGGCCTGGTGCGCCGCCCTCATCCACGGCCTGTACGCGGGCCGTGCGGCGAAGCCGTTCTTCATGATCTCGTACGACCTGTGCCTGATCGGCGTGATGGCGGCGCTGGCGCTGCGCGCCGCCCCGCGCCCGTTCAAGCGGAAGGTCGCCGACCGTCTCGTCTCCGTCCTCGGCAGTTCGGAACGGCCGGAGCTGGACGATCTGGACGCCAGCCGTGCCCGGGTGGGCGAGTCCGGGCTGCCGGGCTACGAGGTCACGCGTGAGCGCGAGCCGAGGTCGTCGCGCGGCGGCACGGCGCCCTCCCAGCCGAACCCGCTGTTCCCGTCCGCGGCGGCCGCCGCACCCGGCCCCGACCCGGCGTCCGGCTTCGCCGCCGCCTACCGGGCGACGGCCGCGCCCGGCCAGCCGCAGTCGCCGTTCGCGGCCGGCCAGACCGCGCGGATGGAGCGCGTGGACAACCCGTCCAGCACCTCGGGCAGCTGGCCGATCCCGTCGCCGCCGCCGGTCGGCGAGGCGCCCCGGTCGGCGTACGACCCCATGCAGGACACCGGATACAACATCCCGGCCTATGGCAATCCGGGCGCCGGTGGCACGGGCGGACGTGATGTGTACGACACGGGTGAGACGAATGCCCGGTACGGGACGTACAACTCGAATGACACGTACAACAGCGGTCCCGCCAACGAACCACCGCCCGGTGCGTCCTTCGACGCCCCGGGTTCGGGCGAACCTTGGAACACGCCTTCCGGAGGCTATAGGTGAACGAGGCCCTGCCCGACGTCCCAGAAGTCCGCGTGGTCGGTCTTCCTCAGCTCACGTCGGGCTTCGACCTTGTCGAAAGACTCGATCTGCCCATGCACCTCAAGGTGCACGGGCCGCTCGAGCCCCTCGGCGGGGAGCAGCTCGCGCAGCTCTCCGAACGCATCAACCTGAAGGGCCGCGGCGGCGCGGGCTTCCCCTTCCACAAGAAGCTGCGTTCGGTCGCCGAGGCCGCGATCAAGCGTGGCGTACGGCCGGTCGTCGTCGTCAACGGCAGTGAGGACGAGCCGGCCTGCCGCAAGGACACCGTGCTGATCAACCGTGCCCCGCATCTGATCCTGGACGGCGCGCTGCTGTGCGCCGAGGCGCTGGGTGCCCGCACGCTCGTGGTGGGGGTCACCCGGGAGTCCACGCAGCGCTCCATGGAGCAGGCGCTCGCGGAGCGCGGTCTGAGCAACGGCCGGCGTTCGGCGTTGAAGGCGTTCGTCCAGCGCAACCCGGTCCGCATGGTGACCGGCGCCGCCGCGTCGCTGATCCGGTCGATCGACGGCGGCCCGGCCATCCCGCCCGGCCGCAAGACAAGCGCCTCGCAGAACGGCGTCGGCGGCGCGCCCACCCTGCTCTCGAACGCGGAGACGTTCGCGCAGCTGGCGATCGCCGCCCGGATCGGCCCGGAGCGCTACGGCAACACCGGCCTGTACGACGAGCCGGGCACCGTCATGCTGACGGTCTCCGGCGCGGTCGCCCGTCCCATGGTGATCGAGGTGCCCACGGGTGTGCCGCTGCGTTACGTCCTGCAACTGGCCGGTGCGCCGCCGGTGCCGCAGGGCGTGCTGACCGGTGGCTACCACGGCAAGTGGATCGACGCGGCCACGGTCAACGAGGCGATCGTCTCCCGCAACTCGCTCGACGCGGTCGGCGGCGCGCTGGGCGCGGGCGCCATCCTGCCGATCACGCAGGAGACCTGCCCGCTGGGCGAGTCGCTGCGGGTCGCCCAGTGGCTGGCGGAGGAGAGCGCGGGACAGTGCGGTCCCTGCTACCTGGGTCTGCCGGCGGCCGCGCGTGGCATGGAGGACATCCTCAACGGCGGCGGACCGGCCGCCCTGGAGGCGCTCAAACAGGTCGCGAAGAACGTGAAGCGGCGCGGGGCCTGCTCGCACCCGGACGGCTCCGCGATGTTCCTCGAGTCGACGATCAAGGCGTTCACCGACGACCTGGCCGCGCACGTTCTCGGAAACGGCTGCGGACGGCCCGTGGAGGGCGTTCTGCCGCTCTTCGAGGACGGCAAGATGCCGACCGGCATCCCGGGCGGCGGAGAGCCCGAGGACAACGGCGCCGGCAGCCGGCAGAAGATCTATGTGGACTGGACGCTGTGCCGGGGCCACGGCCTGTGCGCGGACATCCTCCCGGAGGTCTTCGAGCTGGGCGCGGACGGGTTCCCGACGGTCGCGCAGGCGAAGGTGCCCCGGTTCGCGGAGGCCAAGGCGCTGCGGGCGGTGCGCCGCTGCCCGGCGCTCGCCCTGCGCCTGGAGGAGGACACCCGCTCGCAGGCGCCGGCCAAGAACCTGCCGGTTCTCTCGCAGGGCCGCGGCCGCCGGGCGCTGGGACGCTGATCGCATGCACGCGCACGTGTGGGGCAGGTCACCCTGACCGGGTGGCCCGCCCCACGCGTGCGAGGAGGAGTCCGGCGGGGGATGTGCACGCGGACGGGGTTTCCGCGCGTTTGCTGGACGATAATGACCGGAACAACGTCGAAGGCGGACCATCCGTTCGGATGGTCCCAGCAGGCTGCCGGGGGTGAGCGAGCCGTGCTCGATCGCCGCTTCCAGCTGCTGGGCGAGCTGGAAGTACAATGGGACCGGGGAGCT